>JAUYDS010000134.1 GCA_030691735.1 Candidatus Aminicenantota bacterium | reverse complement strand
TTGGCGTACTCGATGTCCTCCGGACCCAGGGGCGAAGTCCAATAGGGATTGAACCTCAGGTAATCCCGGCTTTTCCCCTCCATCCAGAGCTTGTTGTTATTGTAGTAGCCGAAGATGTCGCCGTGGAACTCGTTGCCGCCCGAACGGCTGATGACGTTGACGACACCGCCCATGGAGCCGCCGAACTCGGCGGTGTATCCCGAGGCCGTGACTTTGACCTCTTCCAGCTGCTCCATGACGATCGACTGCGTCCTCAGCCCGACGTGGACGCTGGTGACGTTGGTCCCGTCGACATACCAGACGTTCTCGGTCCCCGAGGCGCCGTCCACCGACAACCCGCCCTGGTTGCCTTCATACTGGACGCCGGGCACGGTGGCCAGCAGTCCGTCGAAGCTCCGGTTGCGCGGAAGCTGCATGAAGACTTCCTTGTTCATCGTGCTGCCCTTGACCGTGCTCTTGACATCGATCAGAGGGCTTTGGCCGACGACCGTGACCTCTTCCGCGATGGCGGACTGTTCCAGCTGGATGTTCAGGGTCAGGGTCTGGTCCAATTGGACGATGATGTCTCTCCGCGTCAGGGTCTTGAACCCGGGCAGGGTGTACCTGATGGAGTATGTTCCGGCGGGGAGCGAAAAAATGCGGTAGGTCCCCGTCTCATCGGTGACGGCGCTGGACTGACCGACCAGCCTGGGGCTGTCGGCGGTGATGGTGACGCCGGGCAGGGGTCCGCCCTGGGTGTCCGAGACCTTGCCGACAACCTTGCCGCTCGGGCCCTGGGCCGCCGCGAAGGAGAACATCAACGTCACAGCAAGCAGGAAAAAAATGCTCTTTGTGAATCTGTTCATTCTAACTTATTTCTCCTTTTTCCCTCGACTCTCTTCAGTGAGAGAGGTCTTGGGAGCCATAAACCAAATACCCAGGAACGGATGGCATTGCGGATCCGTTCCTAACCTGAAAAAACGGACTCCAAACTCTGTGATTCTCACCTCCTTTTGGATCGAGTTTAACGTACTCATACCTTTAACAATCACTATCTAATACGCAAAAAACATGCCAATATAGAATGTATGCTAACTCATTTATTTTAAATAGTTTAATTTTCTTTACGAACGATTTTTATCCATTTATTTGGATTAATTCCAATATTTTGGATGGGGCTGTTTTTTGCCCCTAAAAAAGTCCGCGGAAAAACCTTATTTTCCCTCGCCTTGACATCCGGAAGTTCGGCCCTTATATTATTAGCTCGATACCGGAAGGAGCGAGACGATGGAAATCGAAATGCGGATCAAGGGCCTGGTCGTCGATCCCATCACCAAGATGCCCATCGTCGTCCTGGAGGACATGCGGAGCGAACATATCCTGCCCATCTGGATCGGCGTCTTCGAGGCCAACGCCATCGCTCTGACCCTCGAAAACATCCCCACCCCGCGCCCCATGACCCATGACCTGCTCAAGAACGTCCTGAACAGGTTCGACATCGCCGTCGACCGGATCGTCGTCACCGATGTGCGGAACAACACCTTTTACGCGGCGATCCACTGTCGCTGTCAGGGCCAGGAGTGGGTCGTCGATTCCCGGCCCTCCGACGCCATCGCTCTGGCTCTCCGGATGAATTCCCGCATCTATGTCGAAGAGGACGTCGTGAGCAAGTCGCACGGCCTCAAGCTCGACGAGAACCTGGAGACCTCGGAGAATCTCCGCAAGTGGCTGGAGACGCTGAAGCCCGAGGAATTCGGGAAGTACAAAATGTAGGGGGGCTCGCTCGAAGCGGGCGAACGCTCTCATCGTCGCGGGTCCTGTTGACAAGATCGGGAAACGGCTTCGCTCCCGATTCGGGTTTTTAACGCCGTTTCCTCACCGTCCTTCTCGGCGGCTCAGAACTCCGTCCCGGCTTCTCAATTACGGGGGTTCGCCGGGACGTCAAACATGCTTCGCCGGCCGGCCACTTCCGGGCCGGCTGCCCTCGAAGGACGGCTTGGAAAGGCTAAACCCTCCATGGTCGCTTCAGCCGTTTCCCGATCTTGTCTTTCGCTTCAATCTTTGAATAGAGTGTTCGCCCGCTTCTTCGCTCACAGATTGATAACTCACCGAATTTGATCCTTGCGCCATATAAGACTTATACCTCTTCTATCAGCTTGGGCGAGGGGAAGAAGGCGAAGCGACCATTAGGAAATCTCGCCGCTGCTGTTCGGATTTTTCGGCGGACGATTCAAGGACGCGGCGGCAGGGTTGGCCCTAAGGCCCCCATAGCGGAGGGGGGTCCCATCGGCTTAGCCGATGGGGGGAACCGACGGGTCACTCTTGGAAGGAAACCCTTTGAGCGGGTTTCCTTCCAACGGTCGCTTCGCTCCCTGCCTTTCTTCCAACGAGCATAATCCCACGCATTGATCGGGAAGCGACTGGTTCCCCAGGGGGCCGGGGGCCAATCCTGCCGTCGCGTCGACTATTCGTATCAGCCGCCGAAAAAACCGAAACGTGCAGGCGTGAAGATTCCCGCCAGGGAGCAAGCTTCTTCCCCGAGCGAGTTGCTTTTCGGCTGTTCTTGTGCTAATTTTGAAAAAAATGATCCATTTCGGCACCTCCGGCTGGCGGGCGATCATGGGCGAGGAATTCACCTTCCAGAACGTCCGCATCGTCGTCCAGGCGATCGCCAATTTCCTTACAGAAAAGTTTCCCGGGCGGGGCGTTTCCGTCATCGTCAACTATGACACGCGGTTCCTCTCCGAGCGATACGCTTCCGAGGCGGCCAAGATCCTGTCCCACAACAAGATCCACGTCTACCTGGCCGAACGCGATGCCCCTTCTCAAGCCCAGGCGTTTCAGATCATCAAAAGGAAGGCTCAGGGCGGCATCAATTTCACCGCCTCCTTCAATCCGCCGCAATATAACGGCCTGAAATACAATACGGACCTGGGCGCGCCGGCGCTGCCCGTCGAGACCGAGGTCATCGAGGCCGAGATCCGGCGCCTCGAGAAGGACTTCGCCTTTTTCCCCGCGTATCCCCGGACGGAGTTCATCGAGAAGATCGACCTGCGGAAGGATTACCTGGCGTTCCTCCAGAACAAGATCGATTTCGATCTCATCCGCCGCGCCGGGATCAAGGTCGGCGTGGACCTTCTCTATGGAACGAGCCGCGAGTACCTCGACGGGATCCTCGAAGAGAACGGGGTGGCGGTCGAGGAGATCCACGGCTACATCGATCCTTACTTCGGGGGAATCGCTCCGTCCTGCACCGAGGAGAATATGGCGGAGCTGATCGGTCTCGTCCGGGCGAAGTCTTGCGACCTCGGGATCGCCACCGATGCCGACGGCGACCGGTTCGGGATCGTCGATCACAAGGGCCGGGTCATCATCCAGAACCTCATTCTCTCGCTTCTGCTGAACTACGTCGTAGGGAAAAAGGGCTGGCGCGGCGGCGTGGCTCGGTCCGTCGCCACGACCCACTATTTCGACCTCATCGCCCGGAAATACGAGCTGCCTCTTTTCAAAACGCCGGTCGGCTTCAAATTTCTGGCCGAGCTGTTCTTGAAAGACAAGATCATCTTCGGCGGCGAGGAGAGCGCCTCGATCGTCATCAAAGACCATCTCCCCGAAAAGGACGGCATCTTCGCCGGGCTGCTCGTCACCGAATTGATCGCCGCGTCCGGAAAAAGCCTGGCCGCCCTGATCGAGGACCTGTTCAAGGAATACGGCGAGCGGATCTTCATTCAGAAGAACATCCCTCTGACCCCCGAGCGGAGCAAGAAGCTCAAACGTTTGATGGACAATCCCCCGGCCCACATCGCCGGTCGCGCCGTCCTGAACGCGGAGGCCATCGACGGGGCGAAATTCGATTTCCCCGGCGACGACTGGCTCCTCCTCCGCCCTTCGGGAACCGAACCCCTGATCCGCGTCTACGCGGAAGCGAGCTCGAAAAAGGAGCTGCGCGCCCTCGTCAAGGCGGGATTGGAAACCCTTTCGTGACCGAAAAGGGGGCGGGGGGGACACTGAAACGAAAGCTCTTCATCTATGGATTCGCCTTTCTCTTTTTCGTCCTGATCATCACCTCGATCTTCGGCAAAAAGGGTCTGATCGAGATCTATCGCACCCGAAAATCCTATGCCGCCCTGCTCCAGGATATCGACCGGCTCCAAAAGGAAAAAGCGCGCCTGGAAAAGGAGATCGCGGAGCTTAAGAAGAATCCCGGGGCCATGGATAAGCCGGCGCGAGAGCTGCTCTGGCTGATGCCTCCGAACGAAAAGGTCATCGTCAAGAAGCGCAAGTAGGGTCAAAAACCCAGGTCAGTCCAGACCCATCCCGAAGGGCATGATCGCCCAGATCCTGTCCTCGTTCAGCCGGTCGGCCCAAGCCAACGCATTTACGATCTCTCGCGGCAGCGGGGCTGAGAGGCGCACGTCCCTCCGCCCGAACAGGGATCCGAGAAAGGACGTCCGCTTCGGCCAGACGACGAGGCGCACGTTCTCGTCCCGGCGGATCCCGGCCAACTCCTTGGCCACGTCGACGGCCTTGGTCAGGCCGCCGATCTCGTCCACAAGGCGGATCGCCTTGGCCTGGGCGCCCGTCCAGACGCGGCCCTTGCCGATCTTGTCCACGTCCTCTTTCGACATCTTCCGGCCTTCGGCGGCCTTGGTCAGGAAACGGTCATAGATCCACAGGATCTCCTTTTTGAGCAGCTTTCTTTCGTCCGGGGTCAGGTTTTTGAATGGGGAGAACATGGTCGACCTTTGGCCGAAACGGACGGTTTCGGCCGTGACTCCCACTTTTTCGAGCAGCTTCTCCAGGCTGATCTTTCCCGCCAAGACGCCGATCGATCCGGTGAGCGTCTGAGGCTGGGCGACGATTTTATCGGCCGCCATCGAGATCCAGTAGCCGCCCGAACCGGCGACGTCCGACATCGAGACCACGAAGGGCTTCACCTTCCGGCAGAGCATGACCTCGCGCCAGATCGAGTCCGAAGCCACGGCCGAGCCGCCCGGGCTGTCCACGCGGAAGACGATGGCGGCGATCGACCGATCTTCGCGCGCCGCCCGGATCCAGCGGACGATGGTGTCCGCTCCCATGGACTGGTAAAGGCTCTCGCCGCCGTGGATGGGCCCGAGGCCGTAGAGGAGGGCGATCCGGCGGCCCGTTCCCAGGCCGATGGAAGCGGGGTCGATCAGACTGTATTCCCCGAGAGTCACCCGGTCGCATTTTTTGCCGTCCTTTTGGAACAGGGCGGCGATCTGGTCGTCGTAGAGCAGATCGTCGACGAGCCCGGCCTTGACCGCGCCTTCGCCATGAAAAAAAGCCTCATCGATTAAGGAACGGACCTCGGCCTCGGTCTTTCCCCGGGATTCGGCGACGGTCCTGACGTACTCGGCGAACCGATCGCCGGCGATCGCCTCGGTCATTTTCCGATGAGCCTCCGTAAAGCCGCTCTCGGTGAACATGTTGGTGGCGGTCTTGAATTCCTCGACGTGTTCGAACTCGGCCTCGATCCCGAGCTTGTCCATCGCTTTCTTGAAGAAGGGGACGTAGCCGCCGATCCCCGGGATGCCGAGCCAACCTAGAGGGTGAAGGATGATCCGGTCGCAGCTTGTCGCCAGATAATACTCCTTGTCGAATTCCGGGGCTTCCTCGATGGCCGCGTAGGCCTTTTTGCCCGATTTCCTGAAATCGAGAACGGCCTCCCGGATCTCGGCGCATTTCGCCCAATCGCAGGCCAGCGGGCCGAGCCGAAGCAGGACGCCCGCGATCCGGTCGTCGGCCGCGGCCATGCGGAGGCCGTTCCAGACATCGTGGACGGACAGCGGGCGGCCGCCCGCGAACAGCGAGGCCAGAAAATTCGTTTCGGCGAATTCGACGAGCGGGCCTTCGAGCCGGATGTCCAGATAGGACGACGCTCCGATGGATGGGGGACGCCCGATCTCGAAAAAAAGGAACGAGGTGACGGTGGCGATGATCAGGACGAAAAAGAACAGAACAAGGATCAGGACGTATCGGCCTTTTTTCATTGGAAGCTCCTTTCCTGAATTCAATATAGCACAAATTGGATTTGGATCCGCTACAGCTGATGGGAATTTTTTCTTGATTTTCATTTTTGGATATGGAAAAATGAGGCGACCCTTTTCCCGAGCGGATTCGGCTTCGGAGATCACGACGGGCGGACGGTGAAGAGAGGTCAAGGAGGATCTTTTTATGTTTTCCAAAAAATTGTATGTCGGTAACCTCAACTACAAGACTACCGAAGAAATGCTGAAAGAGGCGTTTTCTCAGTTCGGTGAGGTTACCTCGGTCAACATCCTTCAAGGCCGGGGATTCGGGTTTGTGGAGATGGCCACCTCCGAGTCTTCCCAGGAAGCCAAGGAGAGGCTGAATGGAACCGACATGGAGGGACGGAAGCTCATCGTCAACGAAGCGCGGCCCCGGACCGAGCACCCCCGCGAGATGCGGGGAGAGGGCGGAGAGAGAAGAGATTTCCGTAAGTTCTAAATAGATCGTCAGTCTTTCCTGACCGCGATTCACCCCCCTGAGAGAGAGATCTCGTTGAGGGGGACGTTTATCTAAAAACGGGGACCTGGACCGAAGGATGATCCCCCCGGAGGGGAACGGCCCCGGAAGAGGAACGTTCCTTCGGTCTTGGCCCCTATTTTTTTCGTCGTAAACCTTTCCCCTCTGGGGTTCGTAGCTACTGGTGGAGTCCACAATGAGGCTGACCATGGATGGCTTGACGAACGCGGTCATGAACGCGGATTTTGCTAGGCTGACCGAGGAGAATTGCGCGGTCGAGCGTTTTGGACGACAATAATCCGTGAGCATGGAAGGGATCAAGGCTCTCGATCATGAAGACGCTCGGAGTCTGGTTCAAAAGGTCAAGGAAGGCGACCGAGAGGCTTTCATGACCCTGACCCGGACGTATCAAAAAAAGGTCTTTATCCTGACCTATTCTTTTTTCCGTAACAAGGAGGACGCGCTCGACCTGGTCCAGGAAACGTTCTTGAGACTGTACCAAAAGATCGATTCTTTCCGCCCGGGCCACAACTTCGAAGCCTGGCTGCTCCAGATCGCCAAGAATCTGTGCATCGATCAATACCGCCGGGAGTCCGGCCGACGCCGCGAGCTCGAAAGGGACAAACCCGTCGAGGAGATGAACATCCCCGATCTGAAGGCGGAGGGCGGAGAAGAGGCCCGCGATCTCAAGGAGATCCTGACCCGCTGCGTGGCCAAGCTGGCCGAGCGCCAGCGCCTGATCTTCATCATGCGCCATTACAATCAGCTCAAGAACGAGGAGATCGCCCAGACGCTCGGAATCTCCGTCGGGACGGTGAAATCCCTGCATTTCAAGGCCGTCCAGAACCTCCGGGCGCACATGAGCCCGTATCTGGGGTGGGAAACATGAACGATTGTCAGAAGACAAAGAACCGCTTGACCGCCTTTTTCGAGGGGAATCTCGAGGGCGGTGACGAGGATGTCATGAAAAAACATCTCGACGAATGCCCTGAATGCCGGCGGACGGCGGAGGACCTACGGCGGATCCTGGACGGAGCGGATGCCGTTCGCGAGGACCTGCATGAGGTCATGGCTTCGATCGATTGGGACGCTCTGCCGCAGAAAATCGCGGACGCCGCCTTCGCCAGGACGAAACGCGCGCCGGAACCGGCGCCGGTCCGGTCGTTCTGGCGGGCCTTGGTCCAGCCCCGCTTCCAGCCGGTCTATGCCGGTCTCCTCCTGGGGATCATCGTCAGCGCCTTCGGCATGCTCTTCCTGCTCAATCCCCAGGCTTTCCGGCGGCCGGCCGGAGAACGGTACTTCGCCTCCCCCGATCTCATCGACCGGGCCGAGCTCCAACTGGCCAGAAGGGAGACGTTGGACTACCTCGATAAAAGCCAGTATCTGATTCTGGACTTCGTTCAATCCGGGCCGGGGCAGGCCCGTCTTCTGCAGAAGGGCCAGGCTTCCCTCCGCCTGCAGGATATGCTCTCGAAGAAACGATACATCAACCAACAGCTGGACAGGATGCAGATGGCCAAGGCCCGGGAGATCTGCAACCAGATCGAAGTCCTATTGCTCGAGCTGTCGCAGATCAGCGACGAGCTGACCGCCCGGGAAGAAGCCAAGATCAAGGATTTCATCGAGCAAAGGCAGATTCTATTGAAGATCAAGCTCCTGAAGAAGGAGCTCCAGGAAAGTGAGGTCTGACATGAGAACGATTCGAATATACGCGGGCGCGGCCCTTCTGATCGCGGCCGGTCTGACGGCCCTGGCCCAGCCTCCGCAAACCTCCGCCGAGATGATTTTTCAGGAGATCAAGAGCCTGGTCCTCGACGAGAAATGGACGGAGGCGGAGGCCCGGCTCGACGATTTCATCGTCCGGTATCCCCAAAGCCCTTTATACGGGCAGGCCTTATACTACAGGTCGCGATGCCTGGAGAACCAGGCGCGAAAGGAACGAGCCGCCCTTAACTCCTACAAGGAGTATCTGAGGCTCAAGGACGGGAACAAGAACCTGGCCGAGGATGCCGAGGTCTCGATCATCGACCTGGCCATGAAGCTCTACGACGAGGGGGACAAAGGGTTCGTCCGGGAAGTGGAAGAGCGGATCTCCAACCCGAACAAGGTCGTCCGCTATTACGCCGCCGTGCAGTTGAGCTACGTCAAAGAGAAGCGGATCGCCGATAAGAGCGTCCCCGTCCTGAAACAGATCCTCAAGGAAGAGAAGAGCGCCGAGCTGAGGGACCGGGCCAAGATCGCTCTGATGCGCGTCTCTCCCCAAGCCCTCGCCGCTGTGGAAGAACTCTCCTCCGACAGAAAGCCCCGCATGCTGAGGATTACCATCGCGGGCGGGCGGGAAGAAAAGATCGAGTTCTCCATTCCCTGGTCGCTCGCCGACCTGGCCCTCGCCGCCCTCTCGGAAGAGGACAAAGCGGCGCTGCGGACCAAGGGCTATGACATCGCCAAGATCATCCGGGACCTGCAGTCCGTTAAAGGCAACCTCATCGAGATCACCGCGGACGGCAAGCGGATCAAGATCTGGATCGAATAGAGGCCAAGGAGAAACTCATGAAAAAGATCGCGAGATGGACATTCGCCGGGCTTCTGGTCGTTGCTTTCGCTGCGCCTGCCGCGGGCGCCGAGAAGGGCCAGGACCTGAAGGTCATCAAGAAGGCGGTCAGGGAAAATCCGGGCTACAGGTCCGGCCGGGAAGTCACCCGCTTCAACCTTGAGGTGAGAGACGCTAGGGCTCATAAAGAAACGGTCCGCATCACCCTCCCCCTGGCGGTCTTCGACTTCGTGCTCAAATGCGCCGCCAATGATCGTCTTCGCTTCGACGATTGCGATATCGACATCCGGGGCCTTTTCGAAGAGCTGAAAAAGGCCGGGCCGATGTCCCTGATCGAGATCCAGGACGGGCACAGCAGCTTCAAGGTCTGGCTGGACTAGGTTCCGCTCTCTTCCTCCGTAATCGGACGGACGCGGACAACGCCTCCGTTTCCTTGTCGGACCGGGTGAGGACGAGGACCTGATGTCCCCGTTCTTCGAGACGCGCAACGAGGCGGGTTCCCACGAATCCCGTGCCCCCCGTAATGAAGATTTTCACGTCCCGATTCCCTCCAGCATGGCTTTCTTTATATTACCCAGCGGGGATGGGGAAGTTAAAACTCCCCAGATCCGTCTTGCGTCCTGAGCCGGGACGGCGTATCGTATTCATCTGCGAACGTACCCCCGGAGGAAAGGAGAGCCGGCATGGAGATCAAGCTGACCAAACGGCAATACGAGACGCTGATGCGGCTGGTCTATCTGGGGAACTGGGTCATCAACGGCTATCATCCCGAGGACAGCGACGAAGAGACAGACGCGCTCGAGGACTTCCTCTACGGCCAGGCGAGGAACTTCGGCCTGAGCAAGCACGTCTTCTACGACGAGGAGGTCGACGGTTGGTATCCGACGAAGGAGACCGAGGATGTCTGGCTGGCCGACCTCGATGACTATAAGAACGACGTGTTCTGGGAGGAACTGGAATATCAATTGGCCGACCGGGACCTCGTCGCTCGGTACGGCGAACAGCGCGTCGATCAGATGGATCCCGAAGAACGGGAGCGGATGGCGGTGGAGCTCGCCGATTCGTACTACGACGAGTTCGTCAAGAACGGCCTCAAGAACTTCGTCCTGGTGCGGCCGAACTGAGATCGCCTTTCCGCGAGGTCATTTCTCCGCGGCTTTCCCCATAAGCCTGTCGTAGATTCCCAGACCGATCATCGACAGCAGGCCGATCCCGGCGATGATCAGCCACATCGGGATCGTGTTGACCGGCAGGCCGGCCTTTTGCGGATCGGAGATATAGTGCTCGAACATCTTTCCGCCGATCTTGCCTCCGACGATGGTGGCCACCGCCAGGGGAAGGCTGACGTAGCCGGTGAACAATCCCTCCTCGCCCTTCGGAGCGATGGCGCCCAGGTATTCGTAGACGCGCGGCGAGGCCATCATCTCGCCCACGGCCATCGAGGCGATGGACACGATCATAAAGAGGCCGGCGAAGGGGATGGCCAAGCCGAGCACATGGACTTTGTGCGTCGGGTCGCCCGATAAGAGCGGGGGCAGGACGTTGAGGAACATCCCCACGGTCACGACCGCCGCGCCGAAGATGATCGATTTGACCGGCGTCCACTTCTTGACCATGCGGGTGATCAGCATCTGAAAACTGACGATCATGATCGGGTTCGCCAATTGGTAGAGCTCGACCGGGGCGTTGGGATCGATGAATCGGAGATAGAGCGGCACGATGTTGTAGAGCTGGATGTAGAGGAACCAGAACATGCTCATGACGATCAGGAAGAAGACGAACTTGACGCTGCGCAGGACGAGGAAGATCCCCAAGAGGGCCTGGCCGAGCGTCTTTTTCTGGACCTTTTGGCCGTCCTTGACGCCGTCGCTGACGAACTCCGGTTCTTTATAAATGAGGACGACCACGGCCAGTCCGACCAAGGCGAAGATCGTCGAGGCGTAGGTGAAGATGGCCGGGATGCCGAGATTGGTCCGGATGACATAGGAAACGCCGCGGCCCGTGATCGAGCCGATGTTGATGATCATGTAAAAGATGCCGAAGCCGAGCGTCGCCCGGGTCCCCGCCGTTTTCTGGACCGTGCCGGCGATGCAGGGCTTGACAATCGACCCGCCGATGCCGATGAGAACGATCCCCAGAACGGCGGGGACGGTGAAATCGATGGTTTCCGCGGCTTTGGCCCCGATGAGGCCGGGCCAGAACCTCTGGATATTGCCCATGACGGTGTAACCCAGAGCGATCATGAAGAAAGCGACCGTCAGCGAGCGTTTGTAGCCGAACTTGTCGGCCAGCGTCCCGGAGAGGATGGGCAAAAAATAAACGATGCCCCAGAGGACAGTGCCGTTGAGGAGGGTCGCGGTCGAAGGGGTCATCCCCAGCGTCTCATTGAGGTAGATGACCATGAACGAGGCCATCGCATAATAGGCGGCCCGCTCGAAGAGCTCGATGGTGTTGGCCGTCCAAAAGGACTTGGGGAATTTTTGCCGGGCGGGGCTCACATCGTTCATGCCGGACTCCTTAAAACGGAGATTAGTGCGGGTGTATTCTAGTCAATCGCCCGAAGAAAAATCAATGGAAATTAAGACATCATTCGCAGACACATATAATTCGCAGACACATACCGAATTTCCTAAAATTCGGTATGTGTCTGCGAATTGGTGTCTGCGAATTGGAAGCCCCTTTTCACCCGGAAGCGATTTGGGTATACTAAGTCGTTAGCTTGGCGGAAGGAAACGTCGCGTGGCACGGCTTTACGAATACCAGAGCAAAAAGCTACTCAAGGACGGCGGCGTCCGTGTCCCGGAAGGCGAGGTCGTTTTCTCGGCGGCCGAAGCGCGCTCCGTTGCCGAAAAAATCGGGAAGCCCGTCGTCCTTAAGATCCAGGTCTGGCTGACCGGACGGGCCGGTTTGGGCGGCATCCAGTTCGCCGCGACGCCGCAGGAGGCCGAGGACAAAGCCGCCCGGATGCTCGGGATGCGGGTTCGCAACTATGTCGTCGACCGCCTGCTTGTCGAGGAAAAGCTGGCCATCAAGGCCGAATATTTCGCCGGTCTGGTCATCGATGACGCCCAAAAATGTCCACTCCTCGTCTTCAGCGCCGTCGGCGGGACCGGGATCGAGGAGATCGCCCGCCGCCACCCCGATAAGATCGCCACGATTCCGATCGACGTCGGCGCGGGATTGCCCGAGTTCGAAGCGAGAGATCTCGTCCGCAGAGCGGGATTGACGGGATCGGTCATGATCCAGCTCGCCGAACTCCTGGTCAAGCTCTATAATGTGGCCCGGAACAAGGACGCCCGCTCGGCCGAGATCAATCCTCTGGTCCTGACGGCCGACGATCTCGTCTACGCGGTGGATTGCCACCTGGTCATCGACGATTATGCCGTCTTCCGCCATCCCGAGCTCGGCATCGAAGTGGCCCGGGAGTTCGACCGGCCTCCGACCGAGCTCGAAAAGATCGCCTACAAGGTCGAGGAGCGGGATCACCGCGGCACGTTCTATTTC
The DNA here is from genome assembly GCA_030691735.1 of Candidatus Aminicenantota bacterium. Classification (GTDB taxonomy): domain Bacteria; phylum Acidobacteriota; class Aminicenantia; order Aminicenantales; family UBA4085; genus JAPKZI01. The sequence goes on along the minus strand of JAUYDS010000134.1, from coordinate 16,378 downwards.
TTCCAGATGACCGACCGGATCCCCGCCGAAGGGACTTTTATCGGGTTTCACGGCGCGGGCGGCGGCGGTTCGATGATGTCGATGGACGCCGTGCTCAACCGCGGCTTCAAGCTGGCCAATTATTGCGACACGAGCGGCAACCCGCCCGCGAGCAAAGTCTACCGGGCGGCTAAGATCATCCTCAGCCAGCCCGGCATCCGCGGCTATTTCGCTTCGGGATCGGGTGTCGCCAGCCAGGAGCAGTATCACTCGGCGCGCGGTCTGGTCAAGGCCTTCCTCGAGGAGAGTTTGAGCGTTCCGGCGGTCATAAGGCTCGGCGGGAACTTCGAAGAAGAGGCCATCCGCATCCTGGCCGCTTATTGTCGGGACCTTCCGGCCAAGGTCGAGGGCTACGGCCGCGACGACGCGCCGGAGACCTGCGCGGCGAGGCTCGAGGCGCTGATCCGGGAGAACAAGGCCGTTTCCCATGAAGTCCGGCCGATCCCGGAATTCCAGCCCGCCGCGGGCGCCTATGCCTTCGGCACCCTGACCGGGAAGTTGTTCATCGATCACGGCCTCTGCGCCGGCTGCAAATCCAAGGGTTGTATCGGGGCCTGCGCTCCGAAGATCCTGAAGTTGGTCGGGGACAAGCCGGTCTTGGCGATCGCGCCGGAAGAGGCCAAAAAGGGAAAATGCACGGAATGCCTGGCCTGCGAGATCTTCTGCCGGTTCCACGAGCAAAATGCCATCGCCGTCCATCTGCCGATCCCGGGATTGGCTGAGTATCGCAAGAAATCACTTAAGGAGAGAGAGTCGGATTGAGCGCGGGAAATCTATCGAATAAAAAAAAGGGGGACATGTTCCGAATTTCTGAATTCGGTACGTGTCCCCGTTTTATGGCGGCGCTCTAACATGTCGATCCTTGTCGACGAAAAATCGCGGGTCATCATCCAGGGGATCACCGGCCGGGAAGGCATGGCCCGGGCCCAATTGATGAAGGATTACGGGACGAACGTCGTGGCCGGCGTGACGCCCGGCCGCGGCGGCCAAGAGGTTTACGGGATCCCCGTCTTCAATTCGGTCGAGGAAGCGCGGGAGAAACGAGGACCGATCGACATCAGCGTCATTTTCATCCCGGCGGCGCTGGTCAAGAACGCCGCCCTGGAAGCCTTCGCCGCCGGCGTGAAGCTCCTCGTCATCGTTCCCGACCGGGTCCCCATCTATGACGTCCTCGATATCAGCCGAGCGGCCAAGGCGAAGGGAGCCCGCTTCGTCGGGCCCAACACCCTCGGGCTTCTCAGTCCGGGCAAGGCCGTCCTCGGCATGATCGGCGGCCGCGCCCAGCGGGCGCGGGAGTGGTTCCGGCCGGGTGACCTCGGCGTCAGCTCGCGGAGCGGCGGCATGACCTCGGCCATCTCTTATTACCTGACGCGGGCCGGATTCGGCCAGAGCACCATCATCCACGTCGGCGGAGACGCCGTCGTCGGCCTGTCGCACCCCGAGGTCATGGAGCTGTTCGAGAGCGATGACGAGACGAAAGCCGTGGCGATGTTCGGGGAGATCGGGACGACCCAGGAAGAGCGGGTGGCCGATCTCATCGCGGCCGGGAAGTTCACCAAACCGCTCATTGCCTTCATCGGCGGCAAGGCGGCCAAGTCCGGAACGCGATTTTCGCACGCCGGGGCGATCGTAGAAGGGAGCCGGGGCTCGTATGAGACGAAGGTCCAACGGCTGCGCGAGGTCGGCGTTCATGTCGTGGACACGATTTTCGATATTCCGAAAAAAGCGAAAGACATCCTGGGATAAAATGAAGGGGGACATGTATCCGAATTCTCCTGAATTCGGTACGTGTCCCCGTTTTTAGGAGGCGAGCCATGCCCGACGAAAAATGGAAGACGGCCATCACGGAAGTCAAGCCGAACCGGATCGCCGTCCGCGGTTATCCCGTGGACAAGCTTATGGGCCGGATCTCGTTCGCCCAGGCGATCTATCTCGTTCTCAAGGGCGAGTTCCCATCGCCCGAGGTCGGGTTGCTCGTCGACGCGATCTTCGTCTCGTCGATCGACCACGGCGCGAGCCCGCCGTCCGTCCTGGCCGCGCGGACGGTCGCCTCGACCGGCGGCGAGCTGAACGCGGCGATCGCGGCGGGGGTGCTGGCCATCAGCCGGTTCCACGGCGGCGCTATCGAAGAGGGACAGCGGATGTTCCTGGAGATCGCCCGTCGGGCCGCCCAGCCGGGCACCGACGAAGATTCCGTTATTAGGGCTTTCCTGGACGAAATGAAGGCCCGTGGACAGCGGGCTTCGGGCTACGGCCACCGCCTCCACACCAAGGACCCGCGGACGGGCAAGTTGTTCGCCCTGGCTGAGGACCTTCATCTGGTCGGCAAGCACGTCCGGATCGCCCGAGCCGTGGAGAAGGTCCTGGGCGAGCAGATGGGCAAAGTCCTTCCGATCAACGTCGACGGCGCCATCGCCGCCCTCCTCTGCGATCTGGGTATCCCGCCCGAAATCGGGAACGCCTTCTTCATCATCTCCCGCGTTCCGGGCCTGGTCGCCCACATCCACGAGGAAAAGACGCGGATGAAACCCATGCGCAAGATCGACCCGGAGGATTTCGAATACGACGGTCCTCCCGAAAGGAAAATGCCATGAGACAGGATGTCCTCAAACTCATCCCGGAGATCCAGCTTATCGACGACGCCGGCCTGCGCGAGTTGACCCTTACGGTCTGGGAAGAAGCGATCAAGCGCGGCGGATGGACGATCGACGATCTTCACTTGATGCCGTTCACGCTGCTGATCAAGAGCGTCCAGGTCAGTCTGATCGAGCATACCCGGGCCGTGACGCGGACCTCGCTCCAGATCGCCGAGGTCCTCAACGAGGGCTACAAGGGAAAGGTCGTCATCCACCGCGACGTGCTCCTGGCCGGCGCCGTCCTCCACGACGTCGGGAAGCTCTTCGAATACAAGAAGGAGAAGGGCCAATTCTCAAAGAGCCGCGACGGCGAGCTGCTCCGCCATCCGATCTCGGGGGCGGCCTTCGCTTTCAAGTTCGGGCTGCCCCAGGAGGTCGTCCACATCATCGCCGCCCATTCCAAGGAAGGCGATGGTTCGCGGCGAACGATCGAGGCCGTCATCGTCAACCATGCCGATTTCGTCAATTTCGACGTTTTCAAAGAATAAATAAAGGAAGGTGATTTCCTTGGGCCTGACATTCTCCGAAAAAGTTCTGAGCCGGAAAGCGGGGAGACCGGTCCGGGCGGGCGAGGTCATCACCGTCGCGCCGGACTATTATCTCTCCCACGACAACTCCTCGGCCATCATCGGCGAGTTCAAGAAGCTCGGCCTAAAAAAGGTCGTCGCGCCCGGTAAGATCGTCATCGTCCTCGATCATATCGTCCCGGCCGCGGATGAAAAATACGCCCAGAACCACAAGGTCATCCGGGAGTTCGTCGCCGAGCAGGGGATCCCGAACTTCTATGACATCCATGCCGGCGTCTGCCATCAGGTCTTCTCCGAAGCGAGCTTCGCCCTGCCCGGCCGGGTGATCATGGGCAGTGACTCGCACACCACGACCTACGGCGCGTTCGGCGCTTTCAGCGCGGGCATCGGCCGGACCGAGATGGCCAGCCTCTGGGCAACCGACGAGATCTGGCTGCGCGTGCCGGAGACGCTCCGGATCGAGTTATCGGGCAGGCTGCCTCACGGCGTCTATTCCAAAGACGTCATCTTGAAGATCATCGGCGATAATGGAGCCGACCGGGCGAATTACGAGGCCGTCGAATTCGCCGGCCCGGCCGCGGCCGACCTCAGCTTGGCCTCGCGCATGGTCCTGACGAATATGGCCGCGGAGATGGGGGCCAAGAACGGTTACTTTGCGCCTGATGACAAAACCCTCGATTGGCTGAAAGCCAGGGCGAAAGGCGATTATGAGATCGTCCGATCCGATCCGGACGCGAATTATGAGGCCGTCCTGAAATACGATGTGTCCGGTCTTGAACCCCAGATCGCCTGCCCGCACACGGTCGATAACGTCAAGCCGGTGACGGCCGTCGCCGGCAAGCCCTTCCACCAGGCCCTCATCGGGACCTGCACGAACGGACGCCTCGAGGACCTGGAGGTCGCGGCGCGGATCCTCAAAGGCAAAAAGATCCATCCGCGCGTTCGGACGCTGGTTCTTCCGGCCTCGCGCGAGGTGTATCTCGACGCCTTGAAAAAAGGCCTGATCGAGATCTTCCTCGAGGCCGGCTGTGTCATCCTCAACCCCGGCTGCGGCCCGTGTCTCGGCGCGCATGAAGGGATCCTGGCCCCGGGCGAGGTCGTCGTCGGCACGTCCAACCGCAACTTCAAGGGGAGGATGGGCGGCCGCGATTCCGAGATTTATCTGGCCTCGCCGGCCACGGTCGCCGCCTCGGCGCTCGAAGGCAAGATCACCGACCCGAGGACATACCTATGAGCAAAGGCAAGGTCTGGAAATACGGGGACGATGTCAACACGGATGTCATCTACGCCGGAAAATACACCTACCAACAGCTCAAACCCGAGGAGATGGCCGCCCGCGCGCTCGAGGATTTGGATCCAGGGTTCGCCAAGGCCGTCAAGCCGGGCGACGTCATCGTCGCCGGCAAGAACTTCGGCTGCGGGAGCTCGCGCGAGCAGGCTGCGGCCTGCTTGCGGGCCGCGGGCGTTCAAGCCGTCGTGGCCAAATCGTTCGCCCGGATCTATTTCCGCAACGCGATCAACCTGGGTCTTCCCGTCCTGCAGTGCGCGGAGGCGGTCGACCAGCTGAACGCGGGCGACGAGGTCGAGATCGATTTCGCCGGCGGCAAGATCCTGTCCGGCGGCAGGGTCTTCACCTTCCCGCCGCTTCCGGAATCCGTGATCGGAATCCTGGAGGCCGGAGGCCTGCTCGAATGGACGAAAAAGAAACACCAATTTCGGTGACAGATAACTCAATCCTTCTATGATGGCGAAACGCAAGTCCTAAATAATCCCCCCCAATCCCCCCTTTAGAAAAGGGGGGTGAGGAGGGATTTAATTTAGGTAAGGCGTTGACTGTCACCGAAAATAATAGAACCGTCCCCTTTTTTCGCTGCGTTCGGTTCGGATGAGGGTTGACCGTTCGCGGCGTCGCGGATAGAATATCCTTTCGTTTTCCCTTTCATCATAAAGGAGTCCACTATGCCCAGCTACAAGATCGCGGTCCTTCCCGGGGACGGCGTGGGGGCCGAGGTCGTCGAAGCGGCCATGACCGTCCTCAACAAGCTGAACGTCGATGCTGACTACATCCATGGCGACATCGGCTGGCCATTCTGGTGCGAAGAAGGGAACGCCCTTCCGGACCGGACGGTCAAGCTGCTCAAGGAGACCGATGTCTGCCTATTCGGCGCTATCACCTCAAAGCCCAAAGAGGACGCGGCGAGGGAACTTGTCCCCGCGCTCCAGGGCAAAGGCCTGTCCTATTTCAGCCCCATCGTCCGCCTGCGCCAGGAGTTCGACCTCTACACCAACCTCCGGCCGTGCAAGGCCTTTCCCGGGAACCCCCTGAACTATCGCGACAACATCGACCTGGTCATCTTTCGGGAGAACACCGAGGGCATGTACGCCGGCGTGGAGTTCTTCCCCCTCCCGGCGGCCGTCAAGGATGCGCTCATGGTCCATCCGAAGATGAAGGCGTTCAAGGATGTGCCGCTCAACGAGATCGCCCTTTCGACGCGCATCATGACCAGGAAAGGCTGCGAACGCATCGTCCGGGCCGCTTTCGAATACGCCCGTAAAGCCAAGCGCCGCTCCGTGACGATCGTCGAGAAGCCGAACGTCCTCCGCGAGACGGGCGGGCTGATACTCGGCGTCTCCCGTGAGGTCGCCAAGTCCTATCCGGATATCGAATTCAAGGAGGCCAACATCGACGCGATGTGCATGTGGCTGGTCAAGAACCCGCACGATTACGATGTCCTCGTGGCCGAGAACCTCTTCGGCGACATCATCTCCGACCTGGCCGCCCAGCTCGTCGGCGGGCTCGGCTTCGCTTCGGCCGGCAATATCGGCGATAGATACGCCGTCTTCGAGCCGACGCACGGGTCCGCGCCCAAGTACACCGGCCTCCAAAAGGTCAATCCCATCGCCACGTTCCTCGCCGCGATGCTCATGCTGGAATGGCTGGGCGAAAGAGACAAGGCCCGGGTCCTCGAAAGCGCCATCGCCGAGGTCATCAAGGAGGGCAAGGTCCGGACGTATGACATGGGCGGAAAATCGACGACGCGGGATATGGCCGCCGCCGTCGCGGGCAAGCTCTGAGCGAGGTGTCCCTTGGGACGGACGATTATCGAAAAGATCATTCAAGCGCACAGCCGGGACGACGCGGCGGCGGGCCGGATCGTCTGGATGGACCTGGATGTCCGTTCGGCGCGCGACTTCGGCGGCCCCAACGTCGTCAAGAATTTCGAGCAGGAATACGGCGGGGCGGCGCCGGCGGACCCGCGCAAGACGTTCTTCACCTTCGACCTCTGCGCGCCGGCCTGTTCCTTGAAATACGCCGACAACCAGCAGGCCTGCCGCGATTTCGCCCGCAAGCACGGGATCGAGGTTTTCGACGTGGACCGCGGCGTCGGCACGCACGTCATGATCGAGGAAGGCCTGGCCCGGCCGAGCGGAACGGTTGTCGGTACGGACAGCCACATGAACATCCTCGGCGCCGTCGGCTGTTTCGGCCAGGGCATGGGCGACGTGGATATCGCCTTCGCTTTCAAGACGGGCCGGACCTGGTTCGAGGTCCCGGAGAGCGTCAAGGTCGTTCTCAAAGGACGGCCTTCGGCCGCCGCGGAGGCCAAAGACCTGACCTTATTTTTATGCCGCGAATTGGGGACAAAAAAGATCGCCCTTCGTTCCGCGGAGTTTTACGGCGAAGCGGTCAGAAACTTAGCCCTATCCGGCCGGATCACGCTGTGCAGCATGATCACGGAGATGGCCGGGATCATCGGCTTTATTCCGGAGAACGGCCCGATCGTCGCCGATGGCGATGCGGCCTATGCCGATTTCATCGAGCTCGATATTGACGGTCTTCCGCCGCAGATCGCCGTCCCGCCCTCTCCGAATACCGTTAGGCCGCTGGCCGACCTGCGCGGGACGCGCATCGATTCCGGGTTCATCGGCTCCTGCACCAACGGCCGGACCGAGGATTTCGCGCGCGCCGCGGAGATCCTCAAGGGTCACAAGGTCAAAAAGAGGGTCATGCTGAAGATCGTGCCCGCCACGCGCCGCGTCTATGAGGAGATGCTCGAGCGCGGTATCCTCGAAACGCTCTTTCAGAGCGGTGCCATCGTCGTCAATCCCGGCTGCGGCGGGTGCGCCGAAGGGCACGTCGGCCTGACCGGTAAAGGCGAAACGCAGATCAGCACCGGCAACCGGAACTTCCCCGGCAAGCAGGGCAAAGGACAGACGTATTTGGCGGGACCGGCCGTCGTGGCCGCGTCATGCGTCGCCGGCGAGATCGCCGGCCCAGAGGATCTGTGACATGGACAAAGACATCCGGCAAGGCAGGGCCGTGGTCCTCTTGAACGAGCACGGCAAGATCATCGAGGACATCGATACCGACCAGATCTTTCATAACGCCCACCTCCACATCACCGACATCGCCCAGATGGGCCCGTACGCGTTCGGCAACCTGGAGGGGTGGAAGGATTTTCCGAAAAACTGCGGCGAGGGGGACATCCTCATCGCCGGCCGCAACTTCGGGGCCGGTTCCTCGCGCCAACAGGCCGTGGATTGTTTCACGGCCTTGAAAGTAGGGGCCATTTTCGCCCCGTCCTTCTCGGCGATCTATTTTCGGAACGCGGTGAATTCGGGATTTCCCGTGTTGAAGATCCACGATCTCGAGGCGCTCATCGCCGGGAAGGGGATCGTCACGGACGACGTGATCCGGTTCGACGTTCGTTCGGGACGCGCCGAGAACGTCACCCGGGGCACGGCCTTCAAGATCGAACCAATGAGCCCGGTCCAACACGATATTTTCGTGGCGGGCGACCTGTTCAAGTACGGGAAGAGGATAAAATGAGAGCGTTTGCGAGTGACCGAAGGGAGCGCGGCGATCATAATCCCCCCACACCCCCATTTAATAAAGGGGGGAATTATTATCCCCCCTTTACTAACGGGGGAAATTATTATCCCCCCTTTACTAAAGGGGGGATAAGGGGGGATTAGCCATGTCCGACCTTTTAATCCCCCTGAATTGTGTCAGGGGGTAGGGGGTTTAATAGTATAATGAAATCTTCGACCTGCTTAAATCGCCTCTCGCGATAACATCCGGAAGGAGGAATTTATCCTGCCAATGCGCATCCTGGCCGTCGACACGACAACCCCAAGCGGCTCGGTGGCCGTCCTCGAAGACGACCATCTGCTTGCCGAGGTCGCCGTCGAATCGCCGTCCACGCATTCGGCCCGGCTGTTGGCGGCGATCGATCTTCTCCTCGATTCGCTCCACTCGGACATTCGGGAGATGGATGGTTTCGCCGTCACGCCCGGGCCCGGCTCTTTCACCGGGATCCGGATCGGCCTCAGCACGGTGAAATCCTTCGCCTTCGCTTCCGGGAAGCCGATCGCGCCCGTCTCCTCGCTCCACGCCTTAGCCTGGAAGCTCCGGGAAGCGCCGGCCGGCGTCATCGCCCCGATGCTCGACGCAAAAAAAGGAGAGATCTACGCCGCCCTGTTCGAGCTTCAGCGGGGCCGGCTCAAAGAAACCATAGCCCAGGGCGCCTACGCGCCCGAGCGCTTCTTATCCCTCGTTCCCGCCGGCCGGGAGGTCGTTTTCATCGGGAACGGGATCGAACTCTGCAGAACGCAGATCCGGGACCGATTCAAGACCAGAGCCCTGTTTTCGGACCGCTCGCCGTTCATCGCCTATGAGGTCGGCCGGCTCGGCCGCGACATTCTAAAAAGAGGGAAGGGGGTTTTCTCTCCGGGGCTCGAGCCGCTCTATTTTCGAAAATCCCAGGCGGAGGAAAAACATTAGCCCGGACGGTCCCGAGCCGGAATTCTTCGATCTGCGGAGGATGACGACCGGCGACCTGCCCGAGGTCATGGCCATCGAGCAGGCCTCCTTTCCCAATCCCTGGTCCGAGGTCACGTTCCGGGGCGAGATCCAGAACGACGGGATCTCCTTTCCCCTCGTGGCCGTGGAGCGGGCGGAAAAACGAGTCGTCGGATACATCATCTATTGGAAAATCCAGGACGAGATCCAGATCAACAACATCGCCGTCCATCCCGATTTCCGGGGTCTCGGCGTCGGCAAGGCCATGATGCGGAACATCCTGGACGCGGTCCGCGCGCAGGGCGCGATCTTCGCCACGTTGGAGGTCCGGATCTCGAACAAACCGGCGCGCGTCCTTTATGAAAAGCTCGGCTTTGAGATCATCGGATTGAGGAAGGACTATTATGCCCATCCGGCCGAGGACGCCCTCGTCCTCGGGCTCAATATATAACTTTAAGAAGGCACAGGCCCTTGGCCGGGGCGGTGGGGCTGGCCAGCGTCCGTTTCTTGTCCTTGAAGATCTCCTCGATGGCGGCGGGCGCGATCCGGCCCCGGCCCACTTCGAGCAGTGTGCCGACGATGGCCCGCACCATGGTGCGCAGGAACCCGCTTGCCTCGATCGTGAAAATGATCTCATCGCCTTTCCTGCGGAGTTCGGACCGGACGATCTCTCGGACCGGATGAAGCAGGCGGTTGGAGGAGAATCCGGAAAAATCGCCCTTTCTCTGGAAAAGCCGAGCCGCTTCCCGCATGCGCTTGAGGTTCAGGGGATGGGGCCAGTGAAGGGCGTAGCGGACGACGAAGGGATCGATCTCGCGGGAATGACAAATGCGGTATTGATAGATCTTGCCCTTCGCGTCCCGGCGGGCGTGGAAATCGGGCGGGACCTCCTCAAGGGCTGTGATCCGGATATCGTCGGGGAGAAGGGCGTTCAGCGCTTTAAAAAGCGCGGGTTCCGTCATGGTCAGGGCCGCTTCGAAATTGGCGGCCTGGCCGCGGGCGTGAACGCCCGCGTCGGTCCGGCCGGCGCCGACGACGGCGATCCTTTTACCGGATATCTTGGATAGCGCATCCTCGATCGTGCCCTGGATGGTGCGTTTTCCCGGTTGGACCTGCCAGCCGTGGTAATCCGTGCCGTCATAGCTCAGGACGATCTTGAAGTTCCGCGCCGTCCGTCCGGAACCTTTCATGGCCGGCTTTTCAAGGCTGTTTCAACGGCTTCTTCCGGTGTCCCGGCCGGCTCCACGCCTTTGATATCCCAGCTGCCGAGCCCGATGACCTTTTTGCCGTAGATGAAGCCGAAGGCGATCTCGCTCAGCGTCCCGTATTCCCCGTCCACGGCGATGAGGACGTCGGCGTTCATGGCCACGAGCGAGTTCCGCGTGGTGCCCAGTCCCGTGGCGATAGCTATATCGATATGGGGGTTGGCGTCCGACGTCCGGTTTCCGGGGAGGATCCCGATCGTCGTCCCCCCGGCCTCCTTGGCCCCCCGCGCCGCCTCTCCCATGACGCCGCCCAGGCCGCCGCAGACGAGGACGGCGCCGTTTTTGGCGATGAGGCGCCCGACGTCGTAGGCCAGCTTGAGAAATTCCGCTTTTGGACGGTTTCCGCCGATGACGCCGATGCGGAACGGGGATTGTCTTTTCATCATGGAATGTCCTTTTCCTTTTAATTAACACAGACGGATGGGTTTTTCAAATCCTCACTTGGACCGTCCGCTGACCGTCCGTTCTTGAAAGGGACTCCCGATTCGATTAAAATGTCCCCGACCGCATCCCCGAACAAAGGAGCCGCCATGCCGGATTTTCTCAAGGTTAAATGCCTGAGCGCAACCGAGGAAAAGAAGCTTTTAGCCGACATCGATGCCCGGATCGCGGCCAAGAAAAAGGAAGGCCTGCTGACCGACCGGGAGGTCCGGGAGATCCAGGAAATGAAACTGCATCCTCTCCCCGACATCCAGGACGTTCAGAGCGTCTACGAGAACCATCTCTATACGAGCAAGGACTGACCGGGGACCGCATCGATGGACCGGGAAGGAGAGGGAGGAGCGATGATGGACAGCCCAAAACCGATAGACGCGACGAAGGCCGCGCCTGTCGAGATCGATTATGACCACGTGAACGTCGCCGAGATCATGGCCCGGATCCAAAAGTCCGCCGCCGAAGCACGGCCGGCCGAGGTCCTTGAAGAGAAGGTGCCGCGAGAGGCCGTGCCAGCCTCCTTTTCTCCAGCCTCAACCTCTCCGGCATCGCCGCCGCCCGCCCCTCCCGCGCCTCCGCAGACCGATGGGAATCTTGAGCCTCAGGGGGCGAAGCAGAAAATCAAAAAAATTGTCCGCAAGCTCATGCGGCCCTTTTTCCCCGTCATCCGCCTGCTGGCCTTCCCGATCCACGAGGAGCTGCGGGCGACGATCAAAAGCCTCCACGAGACCAATGTCCGCCTCGACAACCTCGACCGCCTCCTCCAACTGCAGGCCGAAAAATACGATCAGAGCCTGCAGAGGCTGGAAGTGAGGTTTGACCTGAGCCTGCAGATGCTGGAGACGAAGTTCGAGCAGAAGTTTGACTTCGCCGGAGAGCGGACGGACCGGACCGAGCTGAGGCTGGACCTCCTGGAAGAACGCCTCAAAGACCTGGACAAGAGTATGGGATACATCCGGCTGCTTCACAATCTGGGACATAACCTGGTCGTCGAGCTGACCAAGCTCAAGGTCGAAGCGGACACCCTGAAGAGCAAGTTCCGCATTCTGGAGAAGGACCAGGAATTCGCTCAAAAACGGGAGCGGGCGCTCGAAGAACAGGCCTTAAAATGACCATCGCCTTCGTCGTCCAGCGCTACGGCCTCGAGATCAGCGGCGGGGCCGAGCTTCACTGTCGTTGGGTCGCCGAGCACATGCGGACCCACATGCCCGTCGAGGTGTTGACCTCGTGCGCCTACGACTACATCACCTGGCGAAACCATTATCCGGAGGGCGAGGAGAACATCAACGGGATCCGCGTCCGGCGCTTTCCCGTGAGCAAGCCGCGCAGTCCGGAGATGTTCGGCCGTATCCAAAACCACATTCTCGAGCACGAGCACCGGGAGCAGGACGAGCTGTCTTGGCTCGAGGAGGAGGGGCCGACCTCGCCCAAGCTCGTCCATTTTATCCGCAAGAACCAGGCGGCCTACGATTATTTTATCTTCTTCAGCTACCGCTATTATCATTCGTACTGGGGCATCCACGCCGTCCCGGCCAAAAGCATCCTGGTACCGACCGCGGAGCACGACCCGGTCATCCATCTCAAGATCTTCCGCAACCTCTTCCGGATGCCGCGGGCGTTCGTCTACAACTCGGAGGAAGAGAGGGCTATGATCCAGGCCCTCTCCCGGAACGAGCACATCCCGGGCCTCGTCGTCGGGGTCGGGACGGAGGTCCCCTCGAGCTATTCGGCCGAACGGTTCCGGCAGAAGCATGGGGTGGACGGTCCTTATCTGATCTATATCGGCCGGATCGACCAGAACAAGGGCTGCCCTCATCTCTTCGAGCACTTTTTGCGTTTCAAGAAAGAGACGGGCTCGGCCGTCAAGCTCGTTTTGATCGGGAGCACGGTCTTGAAGATCCCCGCCCATCCGGATGTGTGCCATCTGGGCTTCCTTCCCGAAGAGGATAAGTTCGACGCCCTCAGCGGCGCCGAGGTTTTAGTCATGCCTTCGTTCTACGAGAGCCTGTCCATGGTGACGCTCGAGGCTTGGGCTATGGGGCGACCCGTCCTGGCCAATGCCAAGTGCGACGTGCTGAAGGGCCAGTGCCTGAGGTCGAACGGGGGGCTGTACTACGAAAACTACGAGGAGTTCCGGGAGGCGCTGACGCTCCTTCTTTCGTCGGAACGTCTCCGGGCCGCGCTCGGAGAGAACGGCCGAGTTTATTATAACGCCAACTACACTTGGGACATCGTCGAACATAAATATCTCAAAATCATGAACGATCTGGGAACGGCAAGCTGATGGACATCCATCAATTCGCCACATCGCTCAGCTACGGAGACGCCATCTCGGACGAGATGCTCGAGATCCAGAGCGTCCTGCGCGAGCAAGGATTCCGGTCCGAGATTTTCGTCAAGATGTTCGATCCCAAGTCGGCGCGATACGTCAAGGACTACCGCGAATACAAGAAATTCAGTTCCCCGGAGAACGTGGTCATCTTCCATTTCTCCATCGGCTCGCCGGTATCGAAGCTCTTCTTCCGCGTGCCGGATCGGAAGATGATGATCTACCACAACATCACGCCCCACGAGTTCTTCGTCGATTCCCACCGCGTCCTGGCCCGGGAATGCTACAAGGGTCGGCTCGAGATCAACCTCTTCGTCGACAAGGTGGACCTGGCCGTCGGGGATTCGGAGTTCAACCGACGGGAGCTCGAGGCCGTCGGGTACAAAGCCACCGGCGTCCTGCCCATCCTGATGAACTTCGCCAAGTTCGACGGCCGGCCCGATCCCGTGACGGCGCGGATCTTCGACAACGGCAAGACGACCCTGCTCTACGTCGGACGGCTGATCCCCAACAAGAAGTTCGACGACGTCATCAAGACCTTCCATTTCTACAAAAGACATTTCAATCCCGATGCGCAGCTCATCCTGGCCGGCGATTACCGCGGTCTGGAGCGCCATTTCGCCTCGCTCCAGGAGCTGGTGGCGAAGCTGAAGGTCATGGACGTCCATTTCAGCGGCCATATCGAGTTCGCCGAGCTCCTGGCCTTTTACCGCGCGGCCGATTTTTACCTTAGCCTGAGCGAACACGAAGGGTTCGGCGTTCCGATCCTGGAGGCGTTCTATAGCCGGATTCCGGTCATCGGCTATGCCGCGGGCGCGGTCGAAGAGACGATGAACGGCGGCGGCGTCACGCTCTACGAAAAGGATTTCCTGCGGACGGCCGCTCTCATCGACCACATCCAGAGGGATAACGCGCTCCGGAAACGGATCGTCGAGGGACAGCTCAAAGCCCTAGAGAAGTTCGGCCGGGCAAACGTCAGCCGCGTCCTGCTCGATCTCGTCGAGAGGGTCCGCCGGGCATGAGGATCGACCAGCTCGTTCCGGCTTACCACCGCGGCGACGCGATCGGGGACGAGGCCTGCGAGCTCCGCGGTTTTCTCCGCGGCCGGGGCTACGAATCCGAGATCTATTGCCTGACCCGGGACCGGGGCCTGGAGGACCAGTCCCGGTTGTTCTTCGACGAATTCCCGCCGCCCGGCCCCGCGGACATCACCATCCTCCATTTCGCCCTGCCCTCGCCGCTGACGCAGGGACTGATCAAGCTCCGCTCCAAGAAAGCGATCATCTATCACAACATCACCCCGGCCGAATTCTTCGCCGACCTCAACCCGGAGATGGCTCGCCTCTCCCGCCTCGGCCGCTTCGAGCTCGAATCGCTCCAGCCCCACGTCGACCTGAGCCTGGCCGACTCGGAGTTCAACCGTCTCGAGCTGGCCCAACTTGGATATCGCAATACCCATGTCTTCCCCCTGTTCGTCGATTTCGCCAAGTACGGGAAACCGATGAGCCGCTTCGTCCACGATCTCGTCCGAGACGAGCGGGTGAACGTGCTGTTCGTCGGCCGGATCGCCCCGAATAAGCGGATCGAAAACCTGATTAAAGTCGTCTTTTATTATAAAAAATACATCTCGCCCCTCGTCCGGCTGATCGTCGTAGGCAAGACGAACACGTTCCCATCCTATTACCGGAGCGTCGTCCAAATGGCCGACGAATTCTATCTCAAACCCGAGGAGATCCAGTTCATCGGGCATGTCCCGGACGAGGAGATGTTCGCTCTTTATAAAGCGGCCGATGTCTTCGTCTCCTTGAGCGAGCACGAGGGATTCTGCCTGCCGCTCGTCGAGAGCATGATCTTCGACCTTCCGATCATCGCCCTCGCTTCGACGGCCGTCCCCACCACCCTCGGCGAGGCGGGGATCCTGATCCGGGACAACCGGCCCGATCGGGTAGCCGAACTCGTCGATCTCGTCGTGCATGACGAAGGCTTGAAGGCGAAGCTCGTCGAGAGCGGCCGGCGGGAGCTTCGGAAGTTCAAGGCCTTCAAGAGAGAGGAGTTCCTCCTCCGCGAATTGGGCGGGCTCTGACATGAAGATCGCCTTTGTCGTCCAACGCTATGGGAAAGAGGTCATGGGCGGCTCCGAGCTGCACTGCCGCATGATCGCCGAGCGGCTCGTGGACAAGGGCTACGACTGCACGGTGTTCACGACGACGGCCAAGGACTACGTCACCTGGAAGAACGATTACCCGGCGGGGGAGTCCATCCTCAACGGCGTCGCGGTCAAGCGCTACGACGTCCAGAAACCGCGCGACATCGAATCCTTCAACCGCTATTCCGACTGGATCTTCTTCAACGGCCATAACCGGGGGGACGAGCTGCTCTGGATGGAACAGCAGGGCCCCTTTTCGCCGGCCCTCATCGACGCGCTGGAAAAAGAGGAGAGTCAGCACGATCATTTCGTGTTCTTCACTTATCTTTATTACAACACCTACTGGGGCCTGCAGGCCGTCAAAAAGAACAAGATCCTGGTGCCCACGGCCCACGACGAACCCGCCATCCGGCTGGACATCATGAAGGACGTCTTCGCCCGTCCCGCCGCGTTCGTCTTCAACACGGCCGCGGAGAAGGCCATGCTCGGCCGGTATTTTTCCTTCGCCGGGAAATACCAGGACACGGTCGGCGTCGGCGTGGACGTGCCACAGCGATTCGAAACTTCGGTCGCGCTCGCCAAATACAAGAGCTTTTCTCCCTACATCCTCTACGCCGGACGCATCGAACCGGGGAAAGGCTGCCAAGAACTGCTCGACCATTTCCAGCGGTACAGTCCTCGCCGGCCGGACCTGAATCTCGTCCTCATCGGGAACCTCCTCATGCCGCTGCCCGCCCATCCGCGCGTTCATTATCTGGGCTTCGTCTCTCCCGATGAGAAGAACGCCGCCATGGCCCAGGCCGCGGCGACGGTCCATCCGTCGCATTTGGAAAGCCTGTGCATGGCCGCCCTCGAATCGATGGCGGTCCGGACGCCGATCCTGGTCCAAGCCGCGACCGACCCCTTGAAACAGCATTGCCTCGTCGGCAACAGCGGTCTATATTTTTCCAATTATGCGGAATTCGCCCTGGCTCTGGACCTTCTCCTTAAAGACCGGCGCCTGCGGGAGGCCCTCGGCCGGAACGGCCTCGACTATGTCCTGCGCAACTACACCTGGTCCCAGATCATCCGAAAATACGAGATCCTTTTCAATTCCCTGAGCTGACTCAGGGGTCGTGACTCAGGGGTCGCGTCTACACTTTCCAGTTTTTTAGTGGAAAGGAGCTGACTCAGGGGTCGTGACTCAGGGGTCGGGGGG
>JAUYDS010000028.1 GCA_030691735.1 Candidatus Aminicenantota bacterium | reverse complement strand
CAGGGGACGAGCCTTCGCGGCGGAAGTCAAGGGACGAGCCTTCGGCTCGCCACTCGCCCGTGGCTTGTATCCACGGGCGAGTACGGCGGAAGTGGACCCCCGGGCAATGCCCGGGGCCCCGGCCGCCGTGGACCCCCGGGGAAAGCCCGGGGCCCCAGCCGCCGTGGACCCCAGGGGAAAGCCCGGGGCACTCACCCGCGATGTAAATACGCGGCTGAGTACGGCGGAAGCGGATCCCCAGACAAAGCCTGGGGCCCCTGCCGCCGCCCCGGCCGCCGTCGCGGAGGCCGCACGGGAGACCGCCCCTTCAATCCAGGGCGCGGTCGATGAGGCCGCCGCCGGCGACGACATCCCCGTCATAGAAGACTGCCGCCTGACCGGGCGTCACGGCCCTCTGGGCCCTCTCAAACTCGACCAAAACCCGGCCTTCATCACGGGGGCTGACCTTGGCCGGCGCTTCCGCGTGTTTGTATCGGATCCTGGCTCGGAGGATCTTCGGTTCGTCCAGTTTATTCAGCGATATCCAATTCAGGTCTGTCGCTTCGAGCCGGCGCTTATAGAGATCTTCGCTCTCGCCCGCGACGATCGTGTTCCGCTCGGTATCGACGGCCACGACATAAAGCGGCCGCGGCGCGGCGATGCCCATGCCCTTTCTTTGCCCCACGGTGAAGTGGGCGATCCCGCCGTGTTTCCCGATGATCGTCCCGTCCAGATCGACGATCGGCCCCGGCCGGAACGCCTCGGGGAACCTTTTCTTCAGGAAGCCCGGGTAATCGTTGTCCGGGATGAAACAGATTTCCTGGCTTTCTTTTTTTTGGGCAACAGGAAGCCTGAGGCGGGCGGCCAGCCCCCGAATCTCGTCCTTGGTATGACCGCCCACCGGAAAGAGCGTCCGAGACAGTTCGACCTGGCTCAGCGGATAGAGAAAATACGACTGGTCCTTCGCCGCATCTAAGCCCTTCTTGAGGAGCCGGCGGCCGGTCGAGGGATCGAAACCGATCCTCGCATAGTGCCCCGTCGCGATGAACTCCGCCCCCAGGCGCCGGGCCCGCTCGAAAAAAAGGTCGAACTTGATGAACCGGTTACAGCGGATGCAAGGGTTGGGCGTCCGTCCGCGTCCGTATTCCGCGCAGAAATCGTCGATGACGCTCCGCTCGAACTCGCGGCGGAAATCGACGACAAAATGGGGGATCCCGAGGGCGACCGCGACCCGGTTGGCATCCTCCTGGGCTTTCCAACCGCAGCAGCTACGGAGGTCCTCGGACGTGCAGACCTCTTTCGGGAGGGAGAACAGGTTCATCGTCACGCCGATGACCTCGTAGCCGTCCTCCTTGAGCAGGGCCGCGGCGACGGAGGAATCGACCCCGCCGCTCATGGCCACGGCGACCACGCCCTTCGTCCCGCCGGATCTTTTCATCATGTCCTCTCGAGCGAATGGAGATTTGAGTCTTGAATTTTACCATGCTTCGGCCGGGAGAAGAAGGCCGGCCTTCCCTATCCCGGGCAGGCTGATCCTCGGTACCGGACGATTGCCAGGATCTCAATTTTATGATAAAATTTAAGAGATTCGTTTCCTAAGGAGATCCACATGTCCGGACATTCCAAATGGGCCTCTATCAAGCATAAAAAGGCCGCCGCCGACTCGAAGCGGGGCAAGGTCTTCACCAAGATCATCCGCGAGATCGCCGTGGCCGCCCGCAACGCCGGCGGCGACCCCGATATGAATCCGCGCCTGCGGAAGGCCATCCAGGACGCCAAGAACGTCAATATGCCGGCCGACAATATCAAGAGGGCCGTCCTGAAGGGCACCGGTCAGCTCGAGGGCGCCCAATACGAAGAGGTCGTCTACGAAGGCTACGGGCCGGGAGGCGTCGCCATCTTCATCACCGCGCTCTCGGACAACAAGAACCGGACGGTCTCCGAGATCCGCCACATCTTCACCAAGAACGGCGGCCAGATCGGGACGCAGGGCTGCGTCGCCTTCCGCTTCAAACGCGGAGGCTACATCGATATCGACAAGGACAAGGTCGAAGAGGACAAGCTGATGGAAGTCGCCCTGAACGCCGGTGCCGAGGACATCAAGGACGACGGCGACACTTGGGAGATCGTGACCCCACCCGAAAAGTACGAGGCCGTTCTCGAGGCCGTCAAAGCGGCCGGGATCGAGGTCGCCGATTCGAACGTCGGGCATATCCCCCAGGATTACACTAAAGTCGAGGGCAAGCAGGCCCAGCAGGCCTTGAAGCTGGTCGAAGAGCTCGAGGACCACGATGATGTTCAGACCGCGGCCGCCAACTTCGACATCGACGCCAAGGACATCGCCGAGTACGAGAACGCCTGACGCCGGCGCTCATGAGGGTTCTCGGGATCGACCCCAGCAGCCGAGCCACCGGATACGGCGTCCTCGAATTCACAGAGGACCGATATCGGGTGCTGGACTACGGAACCATCAAGCCTTCGCGCAAGGCGCCGCTCCATGATAAGCTTCAAGAGATCAAGGCAGGCGTGGATGGCCTGATCGATCGGCATGTTCCCGACGAGGTCGCCATCGAAAATCCGTTCTACGCCCAAAACATCAAGACCGCCCTGACCCTGGGACAGGTGCGGGGCGCGGTCCTCGTCGCCGTCGCCGAACATGCCCGGCCTTTGTTCGAATATTCCCCCCTCGAGATCAAGAAGGCCGTGACGGGCTACGGCCAAGCCGATAAAGGCCAGGTCAAGGTCATGGTCAAAGCCCTCCTGAACATCGAGGACGACGACATGGAAGAGGACGCCTCCGACGCCCTGGCCTGCGCCTTCTGCCACCTCAACACGCGGCTGTTTCAGAAGGCCGTCGAAGATTCAAAGATCTAATCCTCCCGCTCGAAGGCTACGCCCTTCTCAAAAAAGCCGAGGGTGCTTTTGAAAACGCGTCGTCAGGAGAGTCAAGGGACGAGCCTTCGCGGCGGAAGTGGACCCCCGGGCAAAGCCCGGGGCACTCACCCGCGATGTAAATACGCGG
>JAUYDS010000171.1 GCA_030691735.1 Candidatus Aminicenantota bacterium | reverse complement strand
GAACGGCCTCCTTCGAGCCATCTCAACGTTCTTGACATCGATCGGCGGCCTGGATTATCGTTTTTCGTGATAGGGAGTATCGATTCCGAGTTTTTTGGGAAGGATTGTTGCAGAGCTCGAAAAAAGAAATTCCTATCCCTTATACGCCCGGAGTTCGTCGAGGCATTCCCCGATCCCGACCACCCGAACGCGTGGTCCGTTGGCGTACCCTTTTTCCTCCATTGGACAGACGACCCAAACACGCTCAGGCTTTAAAGTGTCCAAAGTTCCGGGAAAGCCGCGTGACAGATGCGGCGAAAGCGAGGCTTTGATCTCGAAGGCGAGGCGCTTTCGTCCGCGCTCCAGGATCAGGTCCAGCTCCTCGCCCGATGGCGTCCGGTAAAATCCGGACCTCCAAAGGGGCATGGCCGAAAGAATTTGTTCGATGCACCAGCCCTCCCATGAGGCACCGAACACGGGATGGCCATAGAGATCGGACATCGTCCCGATCTCGAGCAGCGAATGAAGGATCCCGCTGTCCCGTACATAAACTTTGGGCGACTTGACCAGGCGTTTTTTCAGATTGACTTCCAGTGGGCGAAGCACACGGGCCATGAACGATTGCTCCATGATGTCAAGATATTTTCGGACGGTATTATGGGAGACGTCCAAGGATTGGCCGATCTTGGATGCATTGAAGAGCCCTCCGTGATAATGGGCAATCATGGTCCAGAATCTCATCAGGGAAGAGGCGGGAATGGAAAATCCCAGCCGCGGAATATCACGATATAAATAATCCTGGATGAGATCCCTTCGCCAGGCGGCGCTTTGACCTTCTGTCCCGGCCAGATAAGCGGGCGGAAAGCCTCCCCGCCACCAGTGTTTCCGGAATCTATCCTTCATGGATTTCTCCCCGGAGCGCAGCTCGGCCCAGACGAATGGGGTCAACTCCAAATAATGGATGCGGCCAGCCAATGTCTCGCCGCCGCGTCGGATCATGTCGCGGGAAGCGGAGCCCAGGAGCAGAAACCGTCCGGCGCGCCGATCCCGGTCGACCAGGGCACGGATGAGGGGAAAAAGGTCGGGTTTGACGACCTGGATCTCATCGATGCAGATCAACTTGTCCGCGTTCTCATTGAAGAAAAACTCGGGATCGGCAAGCCTGCGAAGGTCGGACGGGAGCTCCAAATCCAAGAAGAGCGCATCGGGCCTCCCGGTCAGAACGCGCCGCGCGAGCGTGGATTTTCCGCATTGGCGCGGGCCGATCAACGCCGTGACGGGATTTCGGTTGATCGAGTTGAGTAAGTCTCCTTCGAGCTGCCTGGGAATGTAAGTATGCATATTGTAATTTCCTATTACAATATACATATATCATGGATCGGAGGCGATCGCAAGCCCGAAAAGAGATCCCCCTGCTCAAATCGAGTGCGGCCGGATTATGGGCGAGGACGCGCCGTCCTTGGCGAAGCGTCGCCGTATCGATGCTTGTGAAACTATGATACGGTCTCGGACCGTTTCTACCACCGCCAAAGGTAGCTGACCTTGAAGAAGAAGCCGCGCTTGGTCTCCAGGAACCGGTCGCTCTCCACGTAATCGGAGCCGTTCCAGCGGACGCGTTCGAAAGCGGAGCCGTAGCCGGCATAAATGACCGTGCCGGGGATATAGGTGAACGAGGCGAGTGTATCGAGCGTCCACCGTTGGCGGTACGTGTTGTATTCCAGGATCGCCCTCAGGAAGAAGTATTTGTTGACCTGATAGGTGTTGAAGTTGCGAAGGATCATGTAATCATAGATCTTGGACCGGTCCGACCGCCGAAAGAAATCCGAATAGGTCAAATCGACCAAGAAATCGAGATTTTCGGTCGGCTGAAATTCGAGCCCCGCGTTGGCCCGGCTGCCGTCGCCCTGATAGGGATCGTCCGGATCGTAATAGATGGCACCCGTGCGCCGGTAAAATCCATTGACGAAAAGGTGTTTGGAGAGTTGGGAATTGACCCGGAGACCGAAGCCGCTCTTCCCGAAACGGCGCGCTTCGAAGACCTCGTTGGCCAGGATCCCCTCGAAGCGGATCTGGGTGCTGCGCGGAAGCTGGAAGCGAAGGACGAAGATATTGAATGTTTCGAGCATGTTTGAGTATGAGTCGTACAGATGGTAGCTCCAATAGAAAGGTTCGATCCTCTGGAAGAACTTCGACTTAGGGAAGATCCGATACTGGCCGAACGCCGCCAGGCGCCGCAGACCGTTCCTCTCCAAGAAGCCGGTGTCGACCCGGTATCCCTGGGAGATATCCTGGTAGCCGACATCCAGAGAGACAGTCCGGGTGTCGAGGGTGTATCTTAATCCCAGGGCGTGACCGCCGCTGATGTCGCGGCCGCCGGAGTCCTTGCTGAACGAACCGAACAAATGGAACGAAGCGATCGAGGTCTGAGTCAGGCGGATGCGGCCGTCCCCCCCGACCACGCGGTTGAATCCGCCCCGGACGTCGCGGGCCGTGTAAAACGCGCCGATATAGGAGTCCTCTTTTAAAGCGTGTTTGAGACGGAAAACCGAGAAATCCGGGTGTTCGTCCGCTCCGCCGTCGGGCTCATAGTCTTTGGCGTAGATAGCGGCGATCGTGTTCTTCAGGCCCAGTTTGCCGCTCAGCTTGAAGCCGAAGACGGGATCGACGATGGTCCGCGTATGGGTCATCGCGATCAGGGGCGCTTCCTCGGTGTTCCCCGCGAACTGGAAGATCTCGTTGCCTTCGAGGAAGAAGGGCCGTTTTTCGGGGAAGAAGAGAGCGTAGCGCAGGTTGATGTCCACCTGGCCGGCGTCCGATTCGACCTGGCTGAAGTCGGGATTGATGGCCGCGTCGAGGGTCATGTCGTTGGTCAAGCCGACCTTGCCGGTCAGGCCGAAGTCGGCCGTTCGTTCGTCCCTCTTCAACCGGCCTTCGTTCGCGGCAAGCCTGTCGCTGGCGGTCACGGCGGGGAGGAGCTCGACGACCCGCTTGAACTTCAGGCCGCTGACGGCGATGGGTTGGGTCTGAGCGATGATGCTCCCTTTATCGGGAAACAGCGGAGGAGCGCTGGCCATCTCCGAGGTCCGGACGAGCTGCCGAAAAAAGCCCAGCCTCATGGTAATGGTCTTCCCGCCGGGGAAGCGGATGCTTTGGAGCGGGATCCGGTATTCCACGACGAAGCCTTGGTCGTCGATCTGACCTTTGCTGTACCAGACGTAATCCTGATCGGGGGTCAGGTTGCCGCTGATGTCCATGATCCCGTCGCCCTGGATGCCCAGGGGGTTGACCAGGAAGCCGTAGCCGCTCTGCATGGTGTTGTAGGTGTCGATGATAATCCCGACGCAGTCGTCCGACAACATGGCGTCGCGCTTGGAGATCGAGGCCTTGATCTTGGACGGGTCGGTGTCGTAACAGCGGAAGGCGAAAAAGAGATTGTCCGCGTCGTAGAGAAAGTAGGCCTCGGTCTTCTGGCTGGGGTCCTTGCCGTAGTCGGGTTGGAACGTCTTGAACTCCGTCATTTTGAAGGCGCCGTCCCATTCCCCAGGGTCCAGCTTGCCGTCGATGACCGGAGGTTTCTTGGCCGGGGCGATCTCCAGTGTATTCAAGCCGAACAGGCCGGTCGCCAGGCACAGAACGGCGGCCGGAATGGCAAATCGATATCTTGGTCGAGGTCCGCACTTCTTGGCGTCGTCCTTCATGACCTTCTCTCTTTCGGGCGTCTTTGGGCAATTTCATATCTATAGACGAAAATAAGAGGAAAAAGGTTCTCCCAAAAATTACCGATAGGACCTGTCATCGCGAGGAGCGAAGCGACGTGGCGATCCGACGAAGTCGTCGCGAGGCATCGAAGATGCCGTGGCGATCCGACACAACGTGTCGTCCAGAGCGAAGCGAAGGATCTCATTCAACCTCGGGAAGTTTGGACGAGATCCCTCGAAAGACTCGGGACGACTCTTCGAGTCGGATTGCCACGGCCGGCAATGCCGGCCTCGCATGACAGGAATGAATTTGCCACACTCCCTTCGGTCGTTCGCAATGACAAATAAATCAGCAATTTCACTTTTCTATCGGCAATTTCGGAGTCCTCAATAAAAATGACTTCCGTTTTCGTTTTGAGTTATAATGTTTCCTTTCATTCGACACGGCCGGAGAGGCCGAGGCCCTTGCGGCAACCGCTTCGGCCGAAGGAATCGGACGATGCATATTTTTAGGATACTCCGGGTTTCGCTCCGCGCCCTGGCCCGGAACAAGCTGCGGACGTTTCTCACGGCCCTGGGCATCATCATCGGCGTCGGGTCCGTCATCGCCATGGTCAGCATCGGGACGGGGGCCAAGGCGGCCATTCAAGACCGGTTCAATTCCATGGGGACGAACCTACTTTTCGTCCGGCCCGGGAGTATGAATCTCCAAGGCATCAGGACCGGCTTCGGCGGCCGGAGCACGCTCAAGGTCGGAGATGTCCAGGCCATCGAACGGGATTGCCCTTCGGTCATGGCCGTCTCACCGAACATCAGCACCGGCGCTCAGGTCATCTACATGAACCGGAACTGGCGAACCCAGATCCAGGGGGTCAGCGAAAGATT
Source organism: Candidatus Aminicenantota bacterium (assembly GCA_030691735.1). Classification (GTDB taxonomy): domain Bacteria; phylum Acidobacteriota; class Aminicenantia; order Aminicenantales; family UBA4085; genus JAPKZI01. The sequence continues at coordinate 20,277 of JAUYDS010000171.1, read as the reverse complement.
CCCGGATATCCGCAAATGGGAGATCGACCAGGGCACGTTCTTCGACGAGGAACAAGTCCAAAACGGCGAAAAGGTCTGCGTCCTCGGCGCCGACGTCAAGAAGTATCTCTTCGACGAAGGCGATGATCCCGTCGGCAAGATCATCCGCATCCGGCGCGTCCCGTTCATGATCGTGGGCATCTTTAAAACCAAAGGCCAGGCCGGCGGCATGGGCAGCCGCGACGACATGATCTGCGTTCCCTATACCACGGCCTCGAGACGGCTCGTCCGCCAAACGTTCATCCAGTCGATCGACGTCGCCGCCGTCTCCCAGAAAAAGATGCCCCAGGCCCAAGCGGAGATCGAGGACCTTCTCCGGCTCCGGCACAATATCCAGCCCGACCAGCCCGACGATTTCACCGTCCGCAATATGCAGGACATCGCTGAGAACGCCGAGAACGCGATCGGGGTCCTGACTCTCTTTCTCGGCAGCATCGCCGCGATCTCGCTCATCGTCGGCGGGATCGGCATCATGAACATCATGCTCGTCTCCGTGACCGAGCGCGTCCGGGAGATCGGGATCCGGATGTCGATCGGCGCCCGGGAGCGGGACATCCTTGTCCAGTTCCTGGCCGAAGCGGTCGTCCTGAGCCTCATCGGCGGATTCCTGGGGATCGGCCTGGGCATAGGGATGTCGAAACTGCTGAAATACATCCCGATCTTCTCCCGGATCACGGCGGTCGTCTCGATGAGCTCGGTGTTCATGTCCTTCGCCTTCGCCGCGTCCGTCGGCATCTTCTTCGGATTCTATCCGGCCCGCAAAGCGTCCAAGCTCGATCCCATCGAAGCGCTCCGGTACGAATAACGGATCTCCCGGGAACCGGGGCCGGGCGAAACGAGGATGATTCAAACAAAGAACCTGATCCTCATCGGCGGCGCCGGCCGGAACGTCGGGAAGACCCTCTTCGCCTGCCGGCTCATAGAACTTCAGACTCGCCATCGCCCCGTCACCGGGTTCAAGATCGCGGTCCTGGATCCCCCCGCCCTTGAGCACCCCGACCATACCAAAGGGGAGACCTACCGAGCGTTCGACGGGCCTTATCATCTTCTCGAAGAAACGGCTCCGTCCGACGCGACCGATACGGGCCGGATGCTCAAAGCGGGTGCCCGCCGTGTTTTCTGGCTGAAGGTCCGGCGGAGCCATCTGAAAGCGGGCCTCGAAGCTCTCCTGGCTCTCGTTCCCGACGATGCCTGCGTCGTGGCCGAGGGGACGTCCGCTCGGACGGTGATCGAGCCGGGGGTGTTCATCGTCATCCGCGGAAAAAACGACGCCGCGATGAAGGAGTCCTGCGCGGCAATCCTCCCCTTCGCGGACAGAGTGGTCCGATTCGACGGCCGCGGATGGGACGCCCGGCCGGACGACTGCCTTTTTATCGAAGGCGAATGGATGCTGCGGCCCCGGGCCGGCGCCGTGGTCCTGGCCGGAGGAGACAGCCGCCGCATGGGCCGGAACAAAGCCCTCCTTACGGAAACAGACTATGCGGATCTGATCGCGGGCGGGTCCGGAAACGATCCGAAAAAATAGAAGTTGAAGATCCGGAAACGACCTCGCTCCCGACGGCGGCCGGGGCGGCGGCAGGGGCCCCAGGCTTTGTCTGGGGATCCGCTTCCGCCGTACTCAGCCGCGTATATACATCGCGGGTGAGTGCCTCGGGCTTTGCCCGGGGGTCCATTTCCGCCGTACTCGCCCGTGGATACAAGCCACGGGCGAGTGGCGAGCTGAAGTCTCGTCCCTTGACTCGGGTTTTTAACGCCGTTTCCTCGCCGTCCACGCGCAAATCCCTGATGCCGAGCCCCGAATCCTTCTTCATGACGTCCAAGACCTCCCTCGTCGAGTAACACATCGCTTCCAAGGCGGCCCGGACGAGATGGTTCTTGTTCGTGCCGCGCGTCAGCCCGGCCAGGCCCGCCCGATTTGACGGCCTTTTCCGCTTGGGCTAAGCTATGGCCTTATTGTTAGAGGCCTTTTTTAGAACATCTAAAGAAAGAAGTTCCTATGAACGCCGTCTATATCGTCATCATCGCCCTTCTCTTCACCGCCATCGCCTATCGTTATTACAGCGCTTTCATCGCCGCCAAGATTCTGGCCCTCGACGACCGCCGCCAGATGCCCTCCCACGAACTCCATGACGGGACGAACTATCACCCCACGAACAAGATCGTTCTCTTCGGCCATCATTTTGCCGCGATCTCCGGGGCCGGCCCGCTGATCGGGCCCGTCCTGGCCGCCCAGTTCGGCTACGCGCCCGGACTTCTCTGGATGCTGCTGGGCGCGGTCATCGCCGGAGGCGTCCATGACTTCCTGATCCTGGTCGCCTCCATCCGGCGCAAAGGCCGGTCGCTGGCCGAGATCGCCCGCCACGAGGTCAGTCCGCTGGCCGGCGCCGTCGCGTCCGTCGCCATTCTCATCATCATCATCGTCGCCCTGGCCGGCCTCGGCCTGGCCGTCGTCAACGCCCTGCACGACAGCGCTTGGGGGACCTTCACCATCGCCATGACCATCCCTTGCGCCCTTTTCGTCGGACAGTGGATGTACAAGATCCGCAAAGGCAAGATTGTCGAGGCCAGTCTCATCGGCGTCGCCGGCGTCCTGGCCGCCGTCATCTTCGGCTCGACGATCGCCAACTCGTCCCTCGCCTCAATCTTCAGCCTGTCCCGTGAAGGCATCATCATCGCCATCGCCGTCTACGGCTTCATCGCCTCGGTCCTGCCGGTGTGGATGCTCCTCTGCCCGCGCGACTACCTCAGCTCATACCTCAAGATCGGGACGATCGCCCTCCTCATCATCGGCGTGTTCGTCGTCCACCCGACGCTCAAAATGCCCGCCTTCAGCCAGTTCGTCCACGGCAACGGCCCGATCATCCCCGGTAAGCTCTTTCCCTTCTTGTTCATCACCATCGCCTGCGGGGCCATCTCCGGCTTCCATTCGCTCGTCTCTTCGGGCACGACGCCCAAGATGCTCAACAAGGAATCGGACGCCCGGCTCATCGGATACGGGGCCATGCTCGTCGAATCGGTCGTCAGCGTCATCGCCCTGATCGCCGCCTGCTCTCTTTTTCCCGGCGATTACTTCGCCATCAACCTGACCCCGGACAAGTTCGCCGCGTTGGGGATGTCGACGACCAACCTGGTCGAACTGTCCCGTCAGGTCGGCGAGAACGTCGCCGGCCGGCCCGGCGGGGCCGTATCGCTGGCCGTCGGGTTCGCCCAGATCTTCTCCGGGATCCCGGGCATGCGCGGCCTGATGTCGTACTGGTACCACTTCGCCATCATGTTCGAAGCGCTCTTCATCCTGACCACGATCGACACGGGGACGCGCGTCGCCCGCTTTCTGGTCCAGGAGTTCGGCGGCCGGATCTGGAAGCCTCTCGAAAGGACGCACTGGCTTCCGGGCTCGCTGCTTTCAACCGGTCTGGTCGTCGGGGCTTGGGCCTATTTCATCTGGACCGGGAGCGTTTCGACGATCTGGCCGATGTTCGGCACGGCCAACCAGCTTTTAGCCGGGGTGGCCTTAGCCGTGGCTACGGTCGCCATCATCAACGCGGGCAAGGTGCGCTATGTCTGGGTCAGCCTCGTCCCCATGGCCTTCGTCACGGTCACGACGCTCTATGCCGGCTGGCGCAATATCTTCGACAATTTCCTTCCGCTCACCCGTCAGCCGGGCCAGACCGTCCTCGGAGTGATCAACGTCTCTCTGACGGCGATCATCATGGTCTGCGCCGTCATCATCCTGTTCGAATCGGCGCGGCGGGTATATAAAGTCCTGGTCAAGGGGATTTACACGGTCCATGGCCGGGAGATCCGCAGGACCGACCCAGGCTTCAAAGCGCCGGACTTCGGCGAAGCTTGATCCCGCTCTCCGCGGCGCACCTTGCGGTCGTCGAGAGCATCTCCTCCGCCCTGGCCGAATAATGGGAGATCCTTCGCTTCGCTCAGGATGACAGGAATAATACAGGATGACAGAAATATAAAATTAAACGGCAGACGGCCGCTAAAACGATAGAACGATTTGCGTCGATCAGACCTGGGTGGTCAGGAAGACGGCCAGGCCCATCTGCCGGATCTGGTCCAGAGTCATCTCGATCCCGTCGATGTGGCCGTCCTCGTCCGTGAGGATGGCTTCAAGCACTTCACGGGTGGCAAAGTCCTTGACGTCGCCGGCAAGCTTGATGCCCGCATTGTAGGACTTGACCGCGCCGGATTCGGATTCGTGGTCGTTGGCGAACATCTTCGGGATCTCGGCGCCGATATGCATTTTCTTCAGGTCGCTGACGATCGGCAGACCCTCGAGGAAGAGGATCCGGCCGATGAGCTTCTCGGCATGTTTCATTTCGTCGACGGCCCGTTTCTCGATCGCTTTATGCAGCTTTTCGTAGCCCCAGTTGTCGCACATCTCGGAATGGACCATATACTGGCTGATGGCGGTCAGCTCGTCCGCCAACAGAGAATTCAAGACATCGATCAGCTTTTTGTCGCCTTTCATCGTGACCTCCTGCGGTTCGTGGTTTTTAAATTTTCAAGATCTTATTCTACCGGCAAGAACGGGCATTGTAAAGGGCCCTCCGCGTTCGGCCGCGACGCCTTCTCAGCGTCCGACCTTGAAATATCTCTCTCAGACCTGGGGTTTGTTCAGGGCCACCGGCTCGAAGCGGCGCTCGGTTGGAATTCGGCCGGCCGCAAAGGATCAGCCGGTTTCTCTTCCCGAACCGCCGCCGGCGAGTCCCTCGCTATGACCCGCCGCCAAGAACTGAAAAGCGCTGTTCATGTCCCGATGGCTGGCCACGAGAACCAGCGTGTCCCCCGCTTCGACCGCGAATTCGGCCCCGGGGCTGGTGAACGATTCTTCGCCCCGGACGACGGCGATCACGGTCGCGCCCGTCCGGTTGCGGAGGTCGACGGCGCCCAGCGTTTTTCCGGCCGGCCAGGACCCTTTCGAGACATAATAGGACTCGGCCGTCCCGGCGGAAAGCAGAGCCGAGAGCCTCTCTGCGGACGGCTTGACCGCCTCGCACGTACCTCTCAACACCCCGTAACATTCGCCGCGGATGATCTTGACCTGGGCGTCGATGATATTCCGGGGAATGTGAAACCGTTGCAGGACCCGGGTGAAGATCTCGACCGAGGTCTCGAACTCTTCCGGAATGACGTCGTTGGCCCCGAGGCGGTAGAGCTCGTCGATTTCAGAGGCATAACGCGTTCGGACGACGATAAAGACATCGCCTCCCATCTCCCGGGCCGCCCGGACTCCGCGCCGGGTCGTAGCGGGGTCCGATATGGCGAAAACGATCGTCCGAGCCCTCTGGATCCCGGCTTTTTTGAGAATGGTCCGGCTCGACGCGTCCCCGAAGATGTGCGGATCTCCGCGCTTCGCGGCGGTCCGGACCGTTTCCGGATTGAGCTCGAGGATAATATAGCCGACGCCCGCCTCCTTGAGAACATGGGCTAGATTCCGGCCGTTGAGGCCGTATCCGGCGATGATCACGTGATCCTGAAGTTTCCTGTCCGCCTCCCCTCCTTTTTCCCGGGTCTTGCTGTCCAGCCCATCCGGTTTCTCTTTTCTCGAAGCCAGGCGGGGTGAGATCTGGATGAAGAAAGGCGTCGCCAGAATAGTCAAGATGGACGAGGCAAGAAACACCTGAAAAATATTTTCGGGCAAAAGACCGTTGAGCCGGCCGACGCCCGCCAGGACGAAGGAGAATTCGCCGACCTGGGCCAGAGCCAGTCCCGTGAGCAGAGAGATCCGCGAGTCATAGCCGAGGATCCGGACCGCCAGGAAGACGACCACCGCTTTCAGCAGGAAGATCGACAGGACCAATCCGGCCACGATCCCTTTGGAATTCCAGAGGTCTCCGGTGTGGAGCAGCATCCCTATCGAGATGAAGAAGAGGCTGTTGAACACGTCCCGGAACGGCAAGATGTCTGAGACCACCTGGTTGCTGTAGTCCGACTCCGAGATGATGACGCCGGCCAGGAACGCCCCGAGGGCCAAGGATAGGCCAAGCGAGGCCGTCAGCAGGGCCATCCCCAGGCAGGCGAACAAGGAAGCGATGAGGAAAATCTCCCGGATCCTGGTCCCGACGACCAGGTGAAGGACCTTCGGCATGAGGAAACGGGCGACGGCGAAAACGGCCGCGATCGCCATCGCGCTCAGCAGAAACCGGGACAAGATGGCCAGCGGCGACGCGGCTCGGACGTTGGCCAGGATGGGGACGAGGGCGATCATGGGGACGATGGCCAGGTCCTGAAAAATCAGAATGCCGAAGGAGATCCTCCCCTGCGGCGCGTCGATCTCGCCCCGGTCGGAAAGGATCTTGAGGACGACGGCCGTGCTGCTCAAGGAAACCAGAAAACCATAAAACACGGCGTCCTTCACGGGAACACGGAGAAGGACAAGGACAAGGACGGCCGCCGAAGTGGTCAGCACGACCTGGAGCCCGCCGCCGATCCAAAAAATTTTCTGGATCCGCTTCATCCGGTCCAGGGTGAATTCGAGCCCGATGCTGAAGAGGAGCATGACCACGCCGATCTCGGCCAGGCTGTCGATCGTCCGGGTGTCCTTCACCAGCGAGAAACCGCCGGGGCCGATCAGGATCCCGGTCAGAAGAAACCCGACGACGGGCGGGAGCTTGATCTTGTGGGAGATATAAATGATGACGACGGCGACCGCCAGGATAATGACGAGTTCTTGAAGGGTGTGAAGACTCATTCTCGCCCTAAGACCTTCATGGATACCACCATGATAATGCAATCGGGAGAAAAGGGAAATATCGGATCCTTCTCTGTTTGGCTTCCTTCCCCGAGCACCCCAAAAGTCCGGCCGCTTTTATTTTGCCGGTTCAAGCAATTTCTTGAAGGCCTCGTCGTCCGTCTTGAAATCGCGCGCCGCCTGGCCCACCCGGACGATCCGGATGCTTCTGATCGCATCTCCCTTTTTCACCTTCGGCAGCAAATCGAGCCCGGCGATCGTTTTCCCGATCGCGGTGGACTTCTTGTCGAGCCCCAGGTTTTTCTGAAGGGTGAGATAGAACGCATTCGGGGCCGAGACGCCCAGAATGCCCGCGGCATCGTGCTTGAGCGCCGCGTTGGCGGTCATCGGCAGGCTGGGCAGCGCCACCGACTTCTGGATGTCGGAAACGACGAGCCCTTTGATCATCCCGCCCCTCACGTCGATCGTGCCGATCGGCGGGATTTCGGGCCGCGGCTGGCCCGGCGCCCCAGCTCCCCGGACGCCCGCGGGAGGACCGGCCGGTCCGGGGCCGGGACCCATGCCCCGCTGGCCGGTACCGGCGGTTTTTCCCTCGACGATGCGGATGAAGTTCGCCGTCTGCAAGGGAGCGTTCACATAGTCGAGGGTCGTCATGATTTGCATCGGCGCGTCGGCCGGCCCGATGGTGAAAGCGGCGTATAATCCGTCGGGAAGGTAGACGCCTTCGCGCGGGAGCGGCTTGTCGAGATTCGCCGCGCCGTAGACGACGACCGCGGTGACCAACGCGGAATGCTGCTGGTGCGCGGTGTACGGCACGAGCTCGCTGTATGTGTCGTAGAGCGTGTGCCAGGCATGGTTGTAAACGTAGTCCGACTGCGTTCTGAAGTTCAGCGTCGGCACGCTCACCATTTCGAACGAAGACGAGTCCGTGCCGCCCGGGCTCGTCGCGTGCGCCCTCGGCAAGCCTCTTTCGAGCTTGAACGGCCATTTCGCGTTCAAATTGGTCAATGGAGCGGTTATCTTCTGGAAATCCGCATACCAGGTTTCGGGGACGGACGCTCCGGTAATGGCGCTCGGGCTGCCGTCCCGGTTGATCATCATCAGGATCTTGGGATGCATTTCGGGGTGCTTCTTCAGCCACGCCTGCGAGCCGACCAGACCGATCTCTTCCGCCGCGAAGAGCATGACGATGATGGAGCGCTTCGGCTGCCCGCCGGCGGCTTTGATGAGGCGGATGGCCTCCATGGCGGGAGCGAAACCCGAGCCGTCGTCGACGGCGCCGGTCGCACCGCTGAAGCAGTCGTAATGGCCGCCGATCACGATGCACTCGTCGGGGAAGGTCGTCCCGCGGAGCGTCGCGACGACGCTGTGGTATTTGATCGGACCCATTTTGAACCAGTTCCGAATGTCGAATTCGAGCTCGACCCGCTCGCCTTTCTCGACCAAAGCCTTGATTTCGTTGTATTGGTTCTCGGCCAGCTTGACGTCGGGCAGGACGGGCAGCTTGTCCCAGGACTCGACGTAACCGTCCAGGATCCTGAACGGCTCCGTTTTGGACAGCTGAATGGTGCCGAGAGCGCCGGCTTCGACCAGCAATTGAGTGAGCGGGGGGATCAGTTTAGCGTCGGCGTACTCCGGAGTGCCGCGGCGGCCATCGCGGGCAAATCCGGTGTTTTCCCCCGGGATCAGGACCCAGGCTCCCTTGAAGGCGCTCTTGTTCGCCTTGACCTCCGCGATCGCCGCTTCGACGGCGGCGCGCTTTTTCTCGATATTTTCCGGGGTGGCGTTGCGGCCCGGGATGGAGAAGGGATCGGTCTTTAGGATGACGACCGGCCCCCGCTGCACGCCCTTCGTGCCCGCGGTGAAGCTGGGAGTGCCGAAAAAGAGCGCTTTTTCGGCCGGCTTGATCATCTTGCCGAACCAGGGGCCGCGGTTGAAGCCGACCGGCACCTCGCCGGCTTCGTCGAGCTCGGCTTCGAGCCCCCACTGCTTGAACTGCCAGACCGCCCAAGCGGTCGCATCGGTGTAAGCGTTTGTGCCCGTCTCCCGACCGCCGAACCGGTTGCTGGCATAGTCGTTCCAGGCCATGACCTGATTATCGGTCGTGCCGAGCTCGATGATCTTATTGACGACCGGGTCATCCGGCATCCGGGCGGGCTTCTGAAAGCTGACGACGACAGCCGCCAGCACGAACAAGCCGGCAACGAACAAAAGGGCGCGTTTTCTCATCCGTCCTCCGATTCCGTGAATAGTCAAGGGACGAGCCTTCGCGGCGGAAGTGGACCCCCAGGCAATGCCCGGGGCACTCACCCGCGATGTATATACGCGGCTGAGTACGGCGGAAACGGATCCCCAGACAAAGCCTGGGGCCCCTGCCGCCGCCCCGGCCGCCGTTGGAGAGCGGAATGATATTCCCTGCCCCGAATCCTTGTCAAGAAAGCTTCGATGGATCCTGGTCGGATCCTACGTTCTTCTTTCTCTCCCCCTAGGCCATAGCCGGCGCCCGGCCCGGCCAAAAAATGAAAGGCGCCTTCCTCGTCTTTAAGCTCGACGATATTTTAAACTTCAGGGCTTGACATTCTACATATCGTAGAATAATATCGTCGCATGAAGTTATTATTCCTATCGAAAAAGAAGGGTATAAGCTCTCTGTCGGACGAACTCGGGCTTCCCCTCATGGAAATTCTTTGGACGAGAGGAGCCATGAAAGGCCGCGATCTTTACGAGGAGATCCGCCTGACGAAGAACATCGCTTACACGACGGCCCTGACGGTCTTGGATCGCCTCTCCAAGAAAGGCTTCATAAAGAAAGACAGGAGATCGGGGATCATTCTCTTTTCGCCCCGCATCTCCAAGGAAACCTATACCAGTGCGATCACCGGGAATCTCGTCCAGCAGGCCTTCGAGATGTCGCCGGACTTGGCCGTTTCGGCTTTCGCCGACCACTTTTCCAAAATGTCCGAAAGCGACATGGCCAAGCTCGAAGAGCTCCTCCATGAGAAAAAAAATGGGCGCCGCGGCTAGAACAAAGACACGGATCGGCCTCATTTCAGCCGCGCTCTCCCTGATGTTCCTATTCGTTTTTTTCCAGCTGGCCAGGCATCCAGAAACCTTGGCCCTTCTTACGGCTCTGCCGAATCCCGATGTTCTCATCTGCAATATCCGCTGCCTGGGCTTGATGCCGTTTCTCCAGGTTCTTGGAGAAACGGGCCGTGGCCTCATCCTGATCGTCATGTCGTTTTCCCTGATCTATGCCTCGGCCAGGACGGGTTTACGGATCGCCCGGACGTGGAAGTTCTTGGAACGGATCGATCGGAGAGCCGTTCTTGATAGGGATGTTCCCCGGCCGTCTTTCCTGGGCAACGCGACCATTTTCGAGGACCCCCGCTCCTTGGCTTTCACGGGCGGGCTCCTGAGGCCGCGGATCTTCCTTTCGACAAAGCTCGTGGGAACCTTGGATGAGGAAGAGCTTCGCGTCGTCGTCCTCCACGAATCCCATCACCAAAAATCGAAAGACCCCCTGAAAAGCCTGGCTGTTTCGTTCGTATCGGATTTTTTATTCTTCCTCCCGGTCAGCAAATTTTTGAAGAAAGCCTACTTGCTTGAATCGGAGACGGCCGCCGATGCGCGATCCGTCGAGCTTCGGGGGGACCTCCCGGCCATCGTCGGATTACTTTTGAAAGTCAGAAAGCTCGATGGCTTGCAGGCCTCTTGGTTCTTCGATCCGACCACGGAAAGAGTCAAGCGTCTCCTCGGGGTGCGGACGAGTATCGTCCCCTCTTTCAAGAAAATCGTCTTGGCGATCGTCCTTCTGACCATCACGGCCTTCATCGCCCTGGTTCCGCTCAAAAAGAACCTTATTCCGATGTTCATCCGTCATGACCAGAGCTGCGTTCTGCGCCCGGGTCATAAATGAGGACGATCCCTGGAGGTAACCATGAAAAAATCGGCTCTTCTCTGCTTTCTTTTTCTCCTTCCGGCGATCCTTTCCGCCCAAGAAAATCCCCTGCGTCTCGATGACCTTCTCAACCGGGCACTGGAAAGGAACCCCAAGATCAAGTCGGTGGGACTTGAGGCCAAAGCCTCGTCCTTCAGGATCCCCCAGCAAAAAACCCTGCCTGATCCGATGATCGGCCTCACCCTCAAAAATATGGGCTTCCCGGGTTTCACCGTCGGCCAGGAGGTGATGAGCGGAATCGGCCTATCTTTCAGCCAGGCCATCCCCTTTCCCGGCAAGCTCCGGCTGAAGGGGGAAATCGCGGAGAAAGCCTTCGCTAGAAAAGAGGAGGTCCGGAATGCGACCGTCCTGAGCGTCCTCAAAGAGGTTAAAACCCTCTATTTTGAGCTGTATTCCCTGCAAAAATCGCTCATCATTCTCGGAGAACAGAAAGCCCTCCTCCGGAAAGCGGCGGAACTGACCGAGACGAAATACGCCGTCGGAAACGGGGTTCAATCGGACGTCTTGAAGGCCCGGGTGGAGATCTTCAGAATGGACGAAATGATCATCCCGATGGCGGAGATGATCAAGTCGCTCAGCGCCCGGCTCAACTTGCTTCTGGACTCTCCTCCTGACACACCGCTGGGAGTGCCCCAAGACCAGTATGTTGACCATCTCCCTGTTTCGCTCGAGGACATCAAGGCCGCCGCGCAAAAGAGCTCTCCCATGCTCAAGGAGGCCTCGCTCATGGTCGAGGAAGACGGCAAAATGGTCGATCTGGCCAAAAAAGAGCTCTCCCCCAATTTCGTGATCGCTGGCGGCTGGGAATATAAAGGAAGGCTTCCCAGCATGTATGAAATCATGCTCGGGGTCGAGGTCCCGCTCTATCAGAAGACAAAACAATCCAAGATGCTCGAGGAATCGCTGGCGCTCCATCAGAGTTCGAAGAGCGGATTGGCGTCCGCCAAGAACGACGTCGCGGCCATGATCACCGAGGAATATCTCAAGGCCAAGTCGGCCGAAACCCTGATTCAGCTGTACAAGGAAAAGATCATTCCCCAGGCATCGCTCACCGTGGAATCATCCCTGGCCAATTATCAGGTGAACAAGACCGATTTTTTGGCTCTCCTGGCCGATATCAATACGTATTTCTCCTACCAACTGGCCTATTATAAGGAACTCGCCGGGCTCTGGAGCTCGATCGCCGCGTTGGAGGAATATTCCGCCAAAGAAATCGTGAAATGGGGAGGACCTCATGAAGATAAAAATTAAAATCGCGATCCTTTTCGTGACAGTGCTCGCCGTCATTCTGTCGGCGAGCTGCAAAAAAAGCGGAGGGACGGCCGCCGCGGCCGGACCCGAAAAGCGTGAACCCGGCCAGCTGGAGAAAACGAAGCCTGCGGCCGAAAAGACGCTCTATCAATGCCCCATGCATCCGACCTATGTCTCCGACAAGCCCGGCGACTGCCCCATCTGCGGGATGAAGCTCGTGCCCGTGGAACCGCAGGAAAAGCCGGCCAAAGCCGAAGAGTCGCCAGCCCCCAAGAAAAAGGTCATGTATCGCTCCACCATGACGCCGAATGAGGTCTCCGATAAACCGGGCAAGGATTCGATGGGCATGGACATGGTCCCGTTTGAAGTCGAGGAGAGGGGGGCCGTCACCGAAGTCGGCGGGCGGATCCAGGTCAAAATCAGTCCGGAGAGGCAGCAGCTCATCGGGATCAAGACGGCGCCCGTGCGGTCCCAACCCATCCATAAGCTCATCAAAGCCGTCGGCCGGGTGGATTATGCCGAACCGAATCTATCGATTGTCAACCTCAAATTCGACGGCTGGGTGGAAAAACTATTCGTGAATTCGACGGGCCGAGCCGTCCGGAAGGGCGAGCCGCTTTTCGACATCTACAGCCCCGACCTTCTCGCGGCCCAACAGGAGTACCTCATCGCTCTCAAGGCCGGCGCGGTGCTCGGCGACGCATCGACTATCCTTAAGTCGGCTCGAGAGAAGTTGAGGCTGTGGGATATCCCGGACAGGGAGGTCGAAGAGCTCGGGCGCACCGGGCAAACCAAGAAGACCGTTACGATTCATTCTCCCGGATCGGGAATCGTGATCGAGAAGAGCGTCCTCCAAGGACAAAAGATCATGTCCGGAGAGAACCTTTTCAAGATCGCCGACCTCTCCAGAGTCTGGATCCTCGGGGAAATCTACGAGTACGAGCTGCCCTTCATCAAAACGGGGCAAGAGGCGAAAATCTCACTCTCCTCTTATCCCGGGGAATCTTTTGCCGGAAGGATCACCTACATCTACCCTTATCTCAAGCCCGAGACGCGAACGAACCAGGTTCGGATTGAAGCGGACAATCCCGGCCTCAAGCTCAAGCCCGAAATGTTCGCCAACCTCGAGATCCATGTCGATTACGGGACCAAGTTGACCGTCCCTTCCGACGCCGTCCTCGACGCCGGCGGCATCAAGATCGTCTTCGTATCTAAAGGCGATGGATATTTTGAGCCTCGCGAGGTCAAGCTCGGCGTCAGGGGGAATGATATGTACGAGGTCCTCGGCGGGGTGAGCAACGGCGAGAATGTCGTCACATCCGCCAACTTCCTCATCGACTCCGAGTCGAGCCTCAAAGCCGCTCTCAGCCGGATGACCAAGGCCTCCCCGGGAGAACACAAGCATGATTGAAAAAATCATAGAGTTCTCGGCGAAGAATAAATATATCGTCATCATCTTCGCCGCCGCGGCCATCGTCGGCGCGGTCTACGCCATCCGGAACATCCCGCTGGACGCCATCCCCGACCTTTCGGACACCCAGGTCATCATCTATTCGAGGTGGGACCGGAGCCCCGATGTCATCGAGGACCAGGTGACCTATCCGATCGTCACAGCCATGCTCGGAGCGCCTAAGGTCAAAGCCATCCGCGGTTTCTCCGACTTCGGGTTCTCCTATGTCTATGTCATCTTCCAAGACGGGACGGACATCTACTGGGCCCGCAGCCGCACCCTGGAATACTTGAGCAAGATCACACCCAGGCTTCCGCAAGGGGTCCAGACCGAAATGGGGCCCGATGCGACGGGCGTAGGTTGGGTCTATCAGTACGCCCTCGTCGACAAGTCGGGGAAGAACGACTTGGCCCAGCTCCGGAGCTTCCAGGACTGGTACATGCGCTACTGGCTCCAGGGCGTCCCCGGTGTCGCGGAGGTCGCCTCGATCGGAGGCTTCCAGAAACAGTATCAGGTCAATGTCAACCCCAATGCCCTGCTGGCCTATAACATCCCCCTGATGAAGGTCATCGAGGCCGTCCGTGACGGGAACAACGACGTCGGAGGCCGGCTGGTGGAGTTCTCGGGGAAGGAGTACATGGTCCGGGGCCGCGGCTACGCCAAGTCGATCAAGGATATCGAAGACATCGTCGTCAAGAACGATATGTCCGGGACTCCGGTCCTCGTCAGGAATGTGGCTCAGGTCGTCCTGGGCCCGGAGATCCGCCGTGGAGTCGCGGATCTCGACGGCGAGGGCGACACCGTCGGCGGCATCGTCGTCATGCGTTCCGGTGAGAACGCCCTGAACGTCATTAACCGGGTCAAGGACAAAATCGAAGAAGTCCGGCCGTCCTTTCCCCCGGGAGTGGAACTCATTACGACCTACGACCGATCGGAGCTGATCAAGCGGTCGATCGAAACCCTCAGAAGTCAGCTCATCGAGGAGATGATCATCGTCAGCCTCGTTATCCTGCTTTTCCTTTGGCACTTCCCCTCGGCCATCATCCCCATCGTCACCATCCCCATCTCGGTTCTCCTGGCGTTCATCCCCTTATACGGCATGAAGCTGACTTCCAACATCATGTCCCTTTCCGGGATCGCCATCTCCATCGGCGTTCTCGTCGACGGGGCCATCGTCGAAGTGGAGAACGCCTACAAGAAGTTGCAGCTCTGGCAGGACGGTGGCCGAAAGGGCGATTACCACGTTGTCCGCCTGAACGCTCTCAAGGAAGTCGGGCCGTCGGTCTTTTTCTCCCTTTTGGTCATCGCCGTCGCTTTCCTGCCCGTGTTCACCCTCGTCGACCAGGAAGGGCGGCTGTTCAAGCCACTGGCCTACAGCAAGAATCTGGCCATGGCCATCGCCGCCATCTTGGCCATCACTCTCGACCCCGCCATGCGGATGCTGTTCGCCAGAATGGACTACAAGCATTTCCGACCGAAGTGGCTGTCGGGGATCGTGAACACGATCACGGTCGGCCGCTATTACGCCGAAGAAAAGCATCCGGTCAGCAGGATCCTCTTCCGGATTTATGAACCGGCCTGCGAGTTCGTCCTCAAGTATCGCAAGGCGACCATCGCCGGGGCCTGCGTCTTGATGGCCGCGACGGTCCCCGTCTTTTTCAAGCTGGGTTCGGAGTTCATGCCCCCCCTCAACGAAGGAACGCTCCTCTACATGCCGACGACACTTCCCGGGATCTCGGTGACCGAAACCCAGAATCTCCTCCAGACGATGGACAAGGTCCTCAAGGACACGCCCGAGGTCGAACGCGTCTTCGGCAAGGCGGGACGGGCCGAAACCTCGACCGACCCCGCCCCGTTCAGCATGATGGAGACAACAGTCGTTCTAAAACCGGAAAGTGAGTGGCGGCCGGTGAAGCGCTGGTATTCCTGGCTCCCCCGCTGGATGCAAGGGCCGTTCCGGCATATCTGGCGCGACCGGATCACCTGGGAACAGCTGGTCAATGAGCTGGACCAGAAGATGCAATTCCCGGGCGTTTCCAACGCCTGGACGATGCCCATCAAGGCCAGGATCGATATGCTGACGACGGGCGTGCGCACGCCCATCGGCATCAAGGTCTACGGAGCGGACCTGAAAGAGATCGAAAGGATCGGGACGAGCCTCGAGACGATCCTGAGAGACGTCAAGGGAACGAGAAACATCTTCGCCGAGCGAGTGGCGGGAGGCTATTTCCTCGACTTCGACATCCGCCGCGAGGATATCGCCCGATACGGGCTGACCATCAAGGAAGTCGAAATGATCATCATGTCGGCGATCGGCGGGGAGCCGGTGACGACGACCGTGGAGGGTCGCGAACGATACACGGTGAACGTCCGGTACGCCCGGGAGTTTCGAGACGACCTCGACAAACTCCGCCGCGTGCTCGTCCCGACCATGTCCGGCGCCCAGATCCCGCTCGAACAGCTGGCCGATATCCGCCTGTCGCTCGGACCGTCCATGCTCCGGGACGAAAATGCCATGCTCGCCGGATATGTTTACGTCGATATCACCGGCCGCGATATCGGCGGCTATGTGTCCGAGGCCAAGAAGGTCGTCGGGGAAAAGCTGACCTTGCCGACGGGCTATTCCCTGCAATGGAGCGGGCAATACGAAAATATGATGCGGGTGAAAGAGCGGCTCAAGGTCGTCATCCCCTTGACCATCTTCATCATCTTCGTCCTGCTCTACATGAACACCAAATCCCCGGTCAAAGCGGGCATCGTCATGCTCGCCGTGCCGTTCTCGTTGATCGGGGCCGTCTGGTTCCTTTATATCCTGAAGTTCAATGTGTCCATCGCCGTCTGGGTCGGTATGATCGCTCTCATGGGATTGGACGCGGAGACGGGGGTCTTCATGCTCCTGTTCCTGGACCTTTCCTACTACGACATGGTCCGGCAGGGACGCATGAAAACGTTCCAAGACCTCAAGGAGGCGATCATCCACGGGGCCGTGAAGCGAATCCGGCCCAAGATGATGACCGTCACGGCGATGTTCGCGGGCCTTATTCCTATCATGTGGTCACTTGGTACCGGCTCGGACATGATGAAGCGCATCGCCGCCCCGATGATCGGAGGCGTTTTTACCAGCTTCATCCTGGAGCTGTTGGTCTACCCGCCGATCTATGCGATCTGGAAATGGCGCTATGAGATGAAGCGCGGGACTGTGGATCCCAGCCAATTGCCGGTCCCTCACTTGCGAGGGCATTGAAATGAGCGCGAGCCGCCTTCGCGGCGCAGCCGACCTCTCGGAGGCGGAACGTCTGCGCTACGCGCGCCAGATCATCGTCCCGGGGATTGGGCTCGAAGGCCAGGTCAAGCTGAAAAAAGCGGCGGCGCTCATCGTGGGCGCGGGGGGTCTCGGAAGCCCGGCCGCCCTTTACATGGCCGCGGTCGGTATCGGGCGGCTGGGGATCATCGACCACGATATCGTCGAGGCGTCCAACCTGCAAAGGCAGATCCTTCATTTCACGAGCGACATAGGAAAGACGAAGGTCGAAAGCGCCCGGGCGAAGCTGGTCGATATCAATCCTTTCCTCGAGGTCGACGCTTTCATCGAGCCCCTGAAGGCCGCGAATGCCTTGCAGATCGTGAAGAATTACGATCTTGTCATCGACGGCTCGGACAATTTCTCCACCCGGTACGTGATCAATGACGCCTGCGTCCTCCTGAAAAAGCCGATGGTTTACGGCAGCGTCCAGTATGTCTTCGGCCAGGTGGGCGTATTCGACGGTCGGAAAGGTCCTTGCTACCGCTGTTTGATGCCCGACCCGCCCCGGCCGGGGAGCGTGCTCGGGTGCGCGGAAAACGGGGTGCTCGGAATCATCCCGGGGATCATCGGGACGCTCCAGGCGGTCGAAGCGGTCAAAATCATCCTTCGCCTCGGCACTCCCTTGATCGGCCGGCTGCTCATCTATGATGCGCTCGGCCCTTCCTTTGACCTGATCGAAGTGTCCAAGAATCCAGACTGCCCGGCCTGCGGCCGCCGTCCCTCCATCGCCGCGCCCGTCGATGGAGAGGAGTTGTGCCCTTCCGCTTCGCCTGAATCCCGGCCGACGTCAGCCGCGCTGAATCGCGCGCCGGTCAAGGGGCTGACCGTCTCGGAGCTTAAAAAACGGATTCAGGCGGGTGAGAAGCCGATCTTTCTCGATCTTCGGGAGCCCGGCGAGACCGACGAATTGACCTTCAAGGAAGCTCTGCGCATTCCCATGAGCCAGGTCATGGGCCGGACCTCGGAGATCCCACGGGACCGCGAGGTGATCGTGCTCTGCCGGATCGGGATCCAGAGCAGGGAGGTCATTCGCCGGCTTCAGGGCTTGGGCTTCACTTCTCTCTTCAATCTCGAAGGGGGGACGATCGCCTGGAAATACGACATCGAGGTCGTGCCCTGAGCCGGTCCCATCCGGGCTGGAAATTAGAAACGAACTTATTCGCCTTGGTCATTTTCGCCGAGGCCTTTCACGCTTGCGGCGAAGGCTACAGCCGCAATATCATCGAGGACAAATTCAAGGATCAACCGTCATTAGGATGGAAGAACGGCTGGGGGGCTTGACATTCTACACAGTGTAGTATATATTATTCCTATAATTACTATAAAATATATAATGAAAGTAGTATTTAAACTCTTCGGAATGGGATGAAAGTAAGCTGGAGGAAGAGGAGTACACCAGGAACGTGACAACTCACCGGGCGTCCCCATTCAAGTTCGAAAAGCCGACGTTCCCTCTCTGGAAGCGGCATTCTCTGTGGAAACGCCTTTCCGCCGCAAAGGC
Organism: Candidatus Aminicenantota bacterium; assembly: GCA_030691735.1. Lineage (GTDB taxonomy): Bacteria > Acidobacteriota > Aminicenantia > Aminicenantales > UBA4085 > JAPKZI01. The sequence goes on along the minus strand of JAUYDS010000171.1, from coordinate 2,068 downwards.
CTGACATGCACGGTAACCACGACCATTCATCTCCCGCTCCCAAAAGAGGCGAGGCAGAACAGACGTACACTTGCCCCATGCATCCGGAGATCAGACAGGCCGGACCCGGCCGCTGCCCTCTATGCGGAATGGCCCTCGTTCCGGTGAAGGCCGGGCAGGTCGTCCGGCCGAAGCACGAAAAAGAATACGACAAGCATGCCGGCCATAAGATGTCGTCATTCCTGGCCAAGTTCTGGGTTGCCCTGGCGCTGACCATCCCGATCCTGGTTTACTCCGAGCTCCCCGAAAAGCTCCTGGGGTTCAAGGCGCCGGCCTTTCCAGGCTCCGGGTATCTGGCGCTCGTCCTCGGGTCCGCCATTTATTTTTATTGCGGCTGGGTATTCCTGGCCGGGGCATGGAGAGAGCTCCGGGCCCGCCTGCCCGGGATGATGACGCTGATCGCCCTGGCCATCACCGCGGCTTATTCCTTCAGCGTTTTTGTCACGCTGACGGGGGGCGGACATACGCTTTTCTGGGAGCTCGGCACCCTGATCACCGTCATGCTTCTCGGCCACTGGATCGAGATGCGCGCCGTCCAGGGAACACAGGGTGCCCTCAGGGACCTCGCCAAGCTCCTGCCCGATCAAGCGGAAGTGATCCGAGGCGGAAAGACCGAGATCGTTCCTCTGGCGGAGCTGAAGGAACGAGACGTGGTTTTGGTGAAGCCGGGCGGAAAGGTGCCGGCTGACGGACGCATTGTGGAAGGCCGGTCCGAGTTGAACGAGTCGATCATCACCGGAGAATCAAAGCCCGTCCCCAAGACGGCCGGCGACGAGGTCATCGCCGGGTCGATGAACGGCGATGGGGCCCTCAAGATCGAAGTGACAAAGATCGGCGAGGCGACGTTCCTGGCCGGCGTGATGAGGCTCGTCGCCGAAGCCCAGGCCTCGAAGTCACGTCTCCAAATCCTCTCCGACAAAGCGGCCTTCTATCTCACCGTCGTGGCGGTCGTGGCGGGAGGGATCACCTTTTCCGCCTGGCTCCTATCGCGCGCCGGTTTGGCCGTCGCCACCGAAAGGCTCGTGGCCGTGCTCGTCATCGCCTGCCCGCATGCCCTCGGCCTGGCCATTCCCCTCGTGGCCTCGATTTCCACCGCGATAGCCGCCAGGAACGGACTTCTGGTTCGCCAGCGCCTGGCGCTCGAGGCGGCCCGGAAGGTCAGCGTCGTGCTGTTTGACAAGACGGGGACTCTCACCAAGGGTGCCTTCGGAGTCGACTCCGTCGTTCCCAACGCGAATTACACCAGGGAGCGGGTACTGCAAATGGCGGCTTCGGTTAACAGCGCGTCCGAGCACCCCCTGGCGAAGGCGATGGTCGAGGAAGCGCGGAGGGAGGGGTTGTCTCTTTTGGCCGTGAAGGATTTTGAGCGCCTGCCGGGCAAGGGGGCCAAGGCCGAGGTCGAGGGACATGAGGTGCGAGTGGGCAATGATGCCTTGCTCAATGAAGCGGGAGCATCTATCCCTCTCGAGCATCAGCCGCAAATCGCCCAACTTTCGGGACAGGGCAAGACTGTCATCCATGTCATGACGGAAGGAAAACTTGTGGGAAGCATCGCCCTGGCGGATGTCATTCGCGAGGAATCCCGCGAGGCCATCCGTTCTCTTAAGCGGCTCGGCGTCAAAGTGGCCATGATCACGGGGGATTCCGAAGACGTCGCCTCGTGGGTTTCGCGGGAGTTGGAGCTTGACGAATACTTCGCCAGAGTCTTGCCCCAGGAGAAAGTCGAAAAAGTGAGAGCCCTCCAAAGAAAAGGGCTGAAGGTGGCCATGGTGGGAGACGGCATCAACGATGCCCCCGCGCTGACCCAGGCCGATTTGGGCATCGCCATCGGCGCGGGCACGAACGTGGCCTTAGAGTCTGCCGGGATCATCCTGGTGAAAAGCGATCCGCGCGACATCCCCAAAGTCATCAGGCTCTCGCAATTGACTTATACCAAAATGATGCAAAACCTTTTTTGGGCATCCGGCTATAACCTCGTGGCCCTGCCGATCGCCGCGGGGGCCCTGGCCTCAAAAGGCATCATTCTTCA
>JAUYDS010000104.1 GCA_030691735.1 Candidatus Aminicenantota bacterium | reverse complement strand
GTGCAGGATCTTCTGCATGAAATCGCTGATCTTCCGCTGCAATTCCCCCAATCGCTGGGGTGTCAGCTTCTTTTCGAACTCTTTGTATTCGGTGAAGGTCAGCCCGAATTTCTCGTAGATCGCCTCGACCTCTTTTTCGGCATGGGGCATGTCGTCCTTGTATTTTTCGCGGATGAGCGCTGAGCGGGCCGTGATCTCGACATAGATATCCTCGTTGATCTTGGGCGTCGGAGGTTTCAGCTTGGCCGCGGCTTCCGCGGCCGCGGCGGCCTCTTCGGCGGCCTGCTCTCCCTCGAGCTTGGCCGCCTCCAATTCCTCCAACGTCGGCGCGGCTTCTTTCTTCTTGCATCCGGCTGCTGAAAAAACGAGACCGACGACGCCCATGGCGAGAACGAGGACCAGCATCTTTTTCATCAGCCTTCCTTGCTTCTTTGGATACTCCATGAATAGCCGTCTTTGTTTCTTTTGTCAAGGTCGGGAAAAGTCTACAAAGGCATTGATTTTTTTTGGCCGCCGACATAAGTTATGGCTGATCTCGATATCCATGATGGAGGGACGATGAGCGACGACATCAAGAATCCGAGCCGGAGGGATTTTCTCAAGGCCGGCGCCGCGGCCGGGATCGGCACGGCCCTGGCCGGGATCGGCCTGCCGAAGGCCGCCGAAGCTCATGCCAAGGGCGAAGCGCGGACCCAGTTCAAGGTCAAACCGATCGATACGGTCAAGGTGGGCTTCGTCGGCGTCGGCGGCATGGGCTCAGCCCACGTTCAGAACTACTTGAACATCGACGGCGTCCAGGTCAAGGCCATCTGCGACATCGTTCCGGCCAAGGTCGAGCGGGCCCAGAATTGGGTTGAGAAGGCGGGACAACCGCAGCCGGCCGGCTACTCCAACGGGCCCACGGACTTCAAACGGATGTGCGAGAAGGAGGACCTGGACCTGGTCATGACGGCCACGCCCTGGGAGTGGCACGTCCCCGTCTGCGTCGCGGCCATGGAGAACGGCAAACACGCCGTGACCGAAGTGCCGGCGGCCATGAGCCTCGAGGACTGCTGGAAGCTCGTGGAGACGGCCGAGAAGCACGGCAAGCACTGCCAGATGATGGAGAACTGCTGCTACGACCGGATCGAGCTTATGACCCTGAACCTCGTCCGCCGCGGACTTCTCGGCGAGATCCTCCACGCCGAGGCCGGCTATTTGCATGACGTGCGCGAGGTCAAGTTCGGCAAAGACGGGGAGGGGCTGTGGCGGCGGGCCTGGGCTCAGAAACTCAACGGCAATCTCTACCCGACGCACGGCTTGGGCCCGGTCGCCCAATGCATGAACATCAACCGGGGCGATGGGTTCGATTATCTGGTCTCGCTGAGCACTCCCGCCCGCGGCCTCCATGAGTACGCCGTCGAAAAATTCGGCCCGGATTCGCCGCAGGCCCAGGAGAAGTTCGTCTTGGGCGATGTCAACACCAGCTTGATCAAGACCAAACTGGGCAAGACGATCATCCTCATCCACGACACAAACCTTCCCCGGCCGTATAACCGGATCAACCTGGTCCAGGGGACGAAGGGGATCGCCCACAAATGGCCCGACCGGATCTATATCGAAGGAAGAGCGGTCAAGGCCCACGAGTGGGACGACTTCGAATTGTTCGCGGCTGAATTCGAGCATCCTTTATGGAAGGCGATCGCGGCGAAGGGCGAAGGCCGCGGCCACGGCGGCATGGACTACATCGAGGACTACCGGCTCATCTGGAGCCTGCGCCATGGCGAGCCGCTCGACCAGGACGTCTACGACGCGGCGGCCTGGAGCGCGATCGTCGGGGCGAGCTGCGCCTCCGTAGCCAAGAAGGGCGCCCCGATCGAGATCCCCGATTTCACCCGGGGGAGATGGAAGACGAATCCGCCGCTGGGGATCATCACGGCTTAGATATAAAGTGCCGCCATAAATCCTCTTTCGGTGACAGTCAACGGCGGGCGGGGCGGCGGCAGGGGCCCCAGGCTTTGTCTGGGGATCCGTTTCCGCCGTACGCAGCCGCGTATTTACATCGCGGGTGAGTGCCCCGGGCTTTGCCCGGGGGTCCACTTCCGCCGCGAAGGCTCGTCCCTTGACCCATTACCGAAATTAAATCCCCCTCACCCCCCTTTTCTAAAGGGGAGTGGGGGGATTATTTAGGATTAAATTATCTGTCACCGAAATTAAAGAATCAGCATGCAGTCGCCGTAGGAGAAGAACCGATATTTTTCGCGCACGGCTTCGCGGTAAGCGCGGAGGATGAGGTCGCGGCCGGCGAAGGCGGCGACCAGCATAAGCAGGGTCGATCTCGGAAGATGAAAATTCGTCAGCAGCCGGTCGACGACCTTGAACTCGAAGCCGGGATAGATGAAAAGAGACGTCCTTCCGGGACCGGATCGAATTTGAAATGTTTCGGGAAGAAGCCCTTTCGCTAATCCCCCCTCACCCCCCTTTAGAAAAGGGGGGAAGGCGGAGATTTTCATCGCTGTTGCCGCTTCTTCCGAGTCGGTCCGGACCGCGCTTTCGAGCGTTCGGACGACTGTCGTCCCGACCGCGACCACCGGCCGGCGCTCCGTCTTAGCCCGGTTGATTTCGGCGGCGGCCGCGTCCGAAACCGCGTATGATTCCTCGAGCATCTTGTGGTCTTCGAGACGCTCGGCCCGCATCGGCTGAAACGTCGCCAGGCCGACGTCGAGCGTGACCTCGGCGATATGCACTTCTTTTCTCCGGATTTCGCTTAGGATTTCCGGCGTAAAGTGCAGGCCGGCCGTCGGCGCGGCGATGGCGCCGTCCTTCGCGGCGAACACGGTTTGATACCGGTCTAAATCGTTGGGCCGGTCCTTAACGTCTTCTTTCTTGCGCTTAATGTAAGGGGGCAGGGGAGCGAAGCCGATCGTCTTGAGATGTCCGAGGACATCGACGATCGGAAATTCGAGCGTTCTGCGGCCTTCCTCTCCCGTTTCGACCACCTCGGCCTCGAGCTCGTCGGGAAAAATGATCTTATCCCCAGGGCGCACGCGTTTGGCCGGCTTGCAGAGGACGTCCCATAATCCTGCCGCTTTTTCCCTGATGAACAAGAATTCGACCGACCTATCACCCCGCTTGCCCCACGCCTTGGCCGGGATGACCTTCGTGTCATTCAGGACAAGAACGTCGCTTTTATTCAAATGATCCGGGAAGTCTTTAAACCGGCGGTGGAGGATCCGGCCGTCCTCGCGCGAGACGACCATCATCCGCGAATCGTCGCGGCGGTCGAGGGGGCGTTGGGCGATCAGCTCCGCCGGGAGGTCGTAGTCGAAATCGGAGACGATCACGAGTCTTTGAAAAGCTTCTTCTGCGGCGACGGATGCGTTCGGGTCGGATGGGCGAAGCCGAGGTGGGCGTAGGCCTTGGCTGTCAGCTTCCGGCCGCGGATCGTCCGCTCCAGGAAGCCAATGCGCATCAGGAACGGCTCGTAGATGGATTCGATGGTGTCCTTCTCCTCGTCGATGGCCGCGGCGATCGTCCCGACCCCGACCGGCCCGCCGCCGAAATTCTCCACGATCGTCGTCAGGATCTTGCGGTCCACGTCGTCCAGCCCCACCGAATCCACCTCCATCCGGTCCAGCGCCTCGTGGGCTTCCCGGGCCGTGATCAGGCCCTTGCCTTTGACGTCCACGAAATCGCGCACCCGCCGCAGGAGGCGGTTGGCCACGCGCGGCGTGCCCCGGCTGCGGAGGGCGATCTGTTCGGCGCCCGCTTCGTCGATCTTCACCTTGAGGATGGAGGCCGCGCGCAAGATGACCTTCTTGATATCCTCGTCTTTGTAATAATCCAGGCGGTGGATGATGCCGAAACGCCCGCGCAGCGGGGCCGTGATCCGACCGGCGCGCGTCGTGGCCCCGATCAGGGTGAACTTCCTGAGCTTCAACTTGTGGCTGCGGGCGCTCGGGCCCTGGCCGATGACGATGTCGAGGTGGAAATCTTCCATCGCCGAATAGAGGATCTCCTCGACCGAGGGGTGGAGGCGGTGGATTTCGTCGATGAAGAGAATCTCTTTCGACTGGAGGTTGGATAGGATGGCCGAGAGGTCGCCGATCCGCTCGATGACCGGGCCGGCCGTGGGTTTGATGCCGACGCCCATCTCCTTGGCGATGAGGTAGGCGAGGCTGGTCTTGCCCAGTCCCGGCGGCCCGTATAAAAGAACATGGTCGAGGTGTTCGTCCCTCTTCCGCGCCGCTTCGATGAAGACCTTCAGGTTGGACTTGATTTTGTCCTGGCCGATGAATTCCTCGAAGTTGCGCGGCCGGAGGCTGTCCTCGAAAAGCAGGTCCTCCTTGGTCCGGACGGGCGTCAAGACGGCCGGCATGTCTTTGATCTTCATCTCATCTCATTGCGGCGCCCGCCGGGGCGCCGGCTTCCTTTTCAGACTTTGGCTAATTTTCCCAGGCATTCCCGGAGAAGCTTTTCGAACTCCGGCTTCTCCTCCTTATGCGAGCGGAGGATGGCGTCCACGACGGTCTCCACTTCCTTCCTGCGGAAACCGAGGTTCATGAGAGCCGAGAGGAGGTCCTCCTGTTCTTGCGACCTTTTGGCGCCCAGCAGTTTTTCCTTCTTTTCGAGTTTGTCCTGGAGCTCCATGGCGATCCGCAGGGCGGTCTTCTTGCCGATCCCGGGGATGGTCGAGATCCGGCCGACGTCGCTTTTTTGGATGGCGTCCACGAGATCGACGGCGTTCATTCCGGAGAGAATGTTCATGGCCAGCTTGGGGCCGATGCCGGAGACGCCGATGAGCTTGAGAAACAGGTCGCGCTCGTCGGCGGTCATGAAGCCGAAGAGGGACAGGGCGTTGTCCGTGAGGTGAGTGTGGATCAGCAGCTCGACGGGCTGGCCGACTTCTCCCAGTTTGAAATACGTCGTCAGCGGGATGACGGCGCAATAACCGACGCCGCCGATGTCGACAATGACCTGGTGGGGGAGCTTCTGAAAAATCGTTCCCTTGAGATAGGCGATCATCTTGGCGCCATTTTAAAATAAATGCGGGGTAAAATCAAAAGGGGAAAGCGCTTTCCTCTATCCCACGCCAAGTCAAGCCGCCCCAGCCGTCCGCCGCTTCTCGTTTCTGGGTGGGACCGCGCAGGCCTTGACCGGCTTCAAGGACTACATCCTGTTCAAGGATTCGACGGCGAACGTGATCGCCGAAGGCCGCTTCGACAATGACTGGCGCCTTCCCGAAGCCGACGCCGAGAAGATGACGGCGAGCGGGGCCGTGATCCTGCGTTTGCCGTAATCAATTATGGTGACAGACAACTCAATCCCTAAATAATCCCCCCTTTAGAAAAGGGGAGTGAAGGGGGATTTAATTTAGGGAATGCGTTGACTGTCACCGAAATTTTGCTTTTCCGTCATGTTGAGCGAAGCGAAACATCTCATCCAACCCGGGGCTCGTTGGATGAAATCCCTCGAAAGACTCGGGACGACTCTTCGAGTCGGATTCTTCACTTCGTTCAGAATGACAGCGATGTAATGCTCTGTTATCCGAGGGTCGCCGTTCAACGGGCGGCGCTGAAATTGACCCGGATCAGAAGAATTTCCGAATCCCCCACCGTCCGGACTCGGGGACCCCAGACCTGGGCACCGCTGGACACAAAAAAGTGCGTTTGGCCCTTTTTCAGGTAGCCCCAACTCAATTCATATTGCTTGTTGGTGATGAAATTGATGGGGAAGAGCTGGCCGTGGTGGGTATGGCCGGAGATCTGGAGATCGACGCGCGTCCGGCTGACATTATCGATATCCGTGGGCCGATGGTCGACGAGAATCAGAGGCAGATCGTCCGGAGTGCCCTGTAAGAGCGCTTCGATCGTTTTCCGGTCTCTAGAGCGGCCGTCGTTCCGTCCTGTCAGATACAACGCACCGTCGATCTTTTCCACGGCATCCCGGAGCAGTCTGATGCCGGCCCGGGTGAAGAATTCGTCCCGGTTCCCTCCATACCCTTCATGATTTCCGGGAGCGGCAAAAACGCCGTATTTTGATTTGATTTGGCGGAATTGGGCTTCAAAATGATCGAGGGCTTCGTCCCGCCGATCGCCTTCGAGGACGTCGCCGCCGATCAGAACCAGGTCCGGATTCTGGGCATTGACCAGGGCCACGAACCTGTCCATGAAATCCGATTCCGTCTGGTCGCCGAGGTGAAAATCCGAGGCGAAGACGATTTTCAATTCCGTGAGGACCGATGATCTGCGGGGAATCTCGACGGAATATTCCTTGAGGCGGAGGTGATGGAAGTTCAGGATCCCCAGGACGACGACGACGAGGGGGAGGATCACGACGAAGCCAAGATGGAATCTGCGAAAGCGCCGGCCGTTGACTTTCTCTTTGGAAAGGACTTTTAACATCCGGAGAAGTCCGATGAGCAGATCGGTCAGGACGACCGTCAGGACGAGATAGAGGAGCAAAGGCAGCGTGTAATAGCCAATGTTCATCAGGGCGCGGATCCAACTAGGCCCGGCCCTATGCGATAAGATCTCAGCCAGGGGAAAAGCCAGGACCAGGAAGAGAAAGAGAGCCGTCGAAATATTTTTGTAAAGCTTTCTCGCGAGCAGTTTCCGGATCCGGAGACAGACGTAGATGATCAGCGGTATCGAAAAGATCAGTTCATTCAGCAGCCACATGAAATCACTTTCGAGCTTTCATCAAGCCGCATCAGCGAAAATAATCATGCTTAAACGCCGGGTATTATATATTGTGGCCTTCGCTTTTGGTAGTCTTGAATGACGTCCGCCTTCTTCCGCTGGGTGCCTTTCCGTGGATCTCCTTGACCTTCGTTCTCGGCCTGCCCTATAATCCTGCTCTCAAAAGGCGAACTATGAGTCAACTGATCGACAATGAAGGCGAACTTCATGAGGTCATGAAGACCAAGGACGAGCTATTCGTTCTTTTCTATGCCTCCTGGTGTCCCTTTTCGCAGAGGTTCCTCCCGGTCTATGAGAAATTCGCCCGGGACCGTGAACACAGATACGCCCGGATCCTGATCGAAAAAAACGAGCATCTCTGCGACAAATACTCCATCGACGTGTACCCGACGGTGATATTTTTCAAATCCGGCAAAGTCTCCAAAAGGCTCGACGGGACCTCTCAGGTCGGACTGAGCGAAGGCCAGATGATCGGCTTGATCGAAGCCTGCGGTCCGCGGATGAAATGAATCATAAAGATCCCGGCCGAACTCTCGAATTCAATTCCCACTCCTGATTTTTCGAGCGGAAAAAATATCACGGGGGTTTGACTTTTGGATCGATTGGGAATAATTTTGGAAGTGGGAAGGGGTCAGTAAACAACCCCGCGGCTTGCCGCGGGGTTGTTTATCGGTCGGCTTACGAGTTCAATTTTAAGCCCCCCGCGGTCGCGGGAAGCCGTCCGGATCTTTGAATAGATCGAACAGAGAGGAGGAAAGAATGAGAAAAAAAGTATTTGTGTTGGCTCTGGTTCTTGTCTTCGTCGCGGCCTGCACGCACCGCGTCGATATCGCCATGCGTCCGAATTTCAAGGCGCAGCTCCAGAAAGGCCACGAGTTGCCCAACGTCACGCCGGCCATTCTGTTCTGCAAAGGGGAATTCTCCGATAAGAGAACGGATCTGACGAAGCTGGCGACATTCAAACAGGCGGTGCACACCTATGATCTCTATGAAGAACGGCCCGTGGCTGACGCGCTTTTCGAAGGGTTGGACGCGGCCATTACGGCCTCCGGGCATAAATGGAGCGACGTCCCGTACGGTGAGGTCAAGGTCAATGTCTCATTCCTGAGCCTTCAGGCCGCCCGGAACGCGGGATTTGTCATGGTCGGCGCGACGTCTGCCATTCAGGTCAAGATCGATTTCGTCGATGCCAAGAAAGGAGACATGATCTACACCAATGTTTTCAGCGGCAACGATGAGCGGAGCCAGGCCATGATCGGATTGATCGGCATGGTCAAGGACTCCATCGACGCTTCGATCATCCGCTGTATCCAAAGCGTCGTGGACGATGCGGAACTGGCCAAAGCCCTGAAGAAATTCAAGGGGTAAGTGGGATCGAGAAACTCGCGCATACGGATGGATAGCCAGACGCCCCTCCCGGCCGAGGCCAAGGAAAAAGGCCGGCGAGAAGGACGATTCGGTCTTCCTTCGGGGGCCGTTGTCTGGATAGCGGCATATTGGATGTGGACCCTCCCGTCAGCCCTCTTCTGGGCGCTTGCGGAACAGGGCAATATCTTTTTGCCGTACCTCCCGCGCTTCCTGTGGAGCTGGCCCGGGGAGGTCTGGCGGGCCGTCCCCTGGCTTTTCGTGATCTTGAGCGTGGCCGCCCCCTGTCTGATAGTCGCCGGTGCCCGCCGCTGGCCTAAGCCGGCCAAAATAACGCGCGTCCTGGCCTATTCGCTTATCGTGATCATCGGGCTCATCCACGTCCTCTGGGGGGGAGCGATCCTTTCTCTCTAAGAAACGCGGACGTGCTTTTTTGGGCCTAGTTTATTTCCGTTTTTGCTTGAAAAAGGGCTTTTTCTCTGATAATGATGGGGCATAAGGTCCAGGAAGCCCAGCAGAAATACCAGGAGGCCCTGGCGGGCATCAAGTAAAAGGCGCGGCCTCGGACGTAAGATCGTCAAGCCGATCGAGCGGGGGAAGATCCCATCGGATTTTCCCCCGCGGCGATTTCGTCTGGCCGGGAAGACATAACCTGAAGGAGGGAACGATGGCTGAATCGTGGCTTGAGCAAGGGGAAGAGGTGGTCGGATCCTGGTCGGTTTTCGTGCGTGATCCGACTCCGACCTCCGAGAAGATCACGGGGAAAGTCTTTGTGACGAACCGCTATGTCCGCTTCCAGGCGGGCATGTCGCTCGAGAAAAACGCGGCGACTTCGATCGCGGC
>JAUYDS010000022.1 GCA_030691735.1 Candidatus Aminicenantota bacterium | reverse complement strand
GCTCGCTTTCCCCCCTTTACTAAAGGGGGGAATTAGTCGCGTCGCTTCGCTCCTCGCGATGACAGGGCTTACCAGGCGTGTTCGGTGATTTGACGTTTTCCCCGGCGCGGCTCTATAAATAGATACCCACGGCTTTAGTCGTGGGTATCTATTTCTCTGATAATTATCAGTCTAAATATCTAAAATTGACAAAAATTGGCAACTAGTCTTTTAGGGTGAGGGAAAAGCAAAAAAAATCACCCCGGCAATGCTCCGCCGGGGCGATTGACCAAAATTGTCACTTGGACCATTATTTTAGGCAAAATCTAAAAAGAAAAGTGCCTCGATGAACGCAAAAAGAGAAAAATCGGAGGGCCAAACGTCTTTTACAAGAAGAGGCAGAAATTGACAAAAATTGTCAATTCACTTAAGTTTATGACAAAGGGATAAAAATGGGTTCGACGCTCGGTGAAATTCTAATGCGGGAGAAGCTCTTGACGGCGGACGAGCTCAAGTCCGCCCAGGAGTTCCAACGAAAACATGATGTTTCCCTGGGGAGCTCCATCATTGCCCTCGGGCTCGTGACCAGCGAGGAAATGGCCCAGGGCTTGAGCCGCCATCTGGGATATCCCTACATCAACCTCGACCACTTCGAGATCCCTCCCGAGGTCGTCGGCCTGATCCAGGCCGACGTAGCCAAGAAGTACATGATCATGCCCGTTCAGAGGATCCGCTCATTCCTGACCCTGGCCATGGTCGATCCGACCGATCTGGACGTGATCGAGGATATCCGGTTCAGGACGGGCCTGTCCATCCAACCCGTGATCGCCGCGGAAAGCGGGATCGCCGGGGCCATCCACATCCATTACGGCGTTTCAAGCGCCCTCCGGCCCAAGCACGTCATCGAAGACATCGAACTCGGCGAAGACTCCAAGGTCATGATCGTCGAAGATAACGACGAGGAGCTCGAAGCCGCGGAAACCGGCCCGCCGGCGGACGAAGCTCCCGTCATCACCATGGTCAATACCATTTTCGTCGACGCCATTAAAAAGGGCGCCAGCGACGTCCATTTCGAACCTTACGAGAAAACGTTCCGGGTCCGCTACCGGATCGACGGCGTGCTCTATGAGACCATGAACCTGTCGATGAAGTTCCGCGACCCGGTCCTCTCCCGGGTCAAGATCCTGTCGAACATGAACATCGCCGAGAAGAGGCTGCCCCAGGACGGCCGGATCAAGATGCGGGTCCGAACCGAAAAGAACGCCCGCAAGGACGTGGATATGCGCGTTTCTTCCCTGCCGACGATCTTCGGAGAGAAGATCGTCGCCCGCATCCTGGACCGGGACATGCTCAAGATCGACCTGACCCAGCTCGGATTCGAACCGGAGTCGCTCGAGATCTTCAAACGGGCGATCGCCCGTCCGTGGGGCATCATCTTGGTCACGGGCCCGACCGGAAGCGGCAAGACCAACACCCTCTATTCGGCGGTCTCGACCCTGAACGCTCTCGAGAAGAACATCATGACCGCCGAGGACCCGGTCGAGTTCTACATCCCCGGCATCAACCAGGTCAACATCAAAGAGGAGATCAACCTGAACTTCGCCACGGCGCTCCGGGCCTTCCTCCGGCAGGACCCGGACATCATGCTCGTCGGCGAGATGCGCGATATCGAGACCGTGGATGTCGCCATCAAGGCCGCCTTGACCGGCCATCTTGTCTTCTCCACCCTCCACACCAACGATTCAGCCAGCACGATCCACCGGTTGATGAACATGAACGTCGAGCCGTTCCTGATCGCCGATTCCGTGATCCTCATCGCCGCCCAGCGGCTCGTCCGGCGGCTCTGCAAGAAATGCGCCCTGCCGCACAAGCTTTCGGCCAAGATGTTCCAGGAGATTGGATTCTCTCCCGAGGAAGCCGAGACCGTGACCCCTCTCCAGGCTCGGGGCTGCGAAGCCTGCAATCACACCGGTTACAAAGGCCGGACCGCCCTGTTCGAGGTCATGGAGGTCACGCCCGCCATCCGGGACCTCATCCTCGCCCGGGCCCAGGTCAAGGACATCAAGAAAAAGGCCGTCGAACAGGGCATGACGACCCTCCGCCGGAGCGGACTCATCAAGATCAAAACGGGGACGACGACGATCGAAGAGGTCCTCAGGGAAACCGTCAAGGACTAGGAGAAAGAAAATGACGCTCACGATCCAGGACCTGCTTAAGATGGCGGTCGAGGCCGACGCGAGCGACCTCCATATCACCACGTACGTCCCTCCCCGCCTCCGGATCCACGGCGCCCTCCAATCGATCGACCATCCGGATCTGTCCCCGGCCGAGACCAAACAGCTCATTTACAGCCTCCTGACGGACAAGCAGAAAAAGATTTTCGAAGAAAAAATGGAGTTGGATTTCTCCTTCGGCCTGAAAGACCTGGGCCGCTTCCGGGCCAACGTCTTCATGCAGAAAGGGGCGGTGGCGGCCGCCATCCGCCGTTTTCTGCCCAATATCTGGAGCTTCCAAAAGCTGGGCATCCCTCAGCGGGTCGCCCAGCTCTGCTATCTTCCGCGCGGGCTGATCCTCGTCACGGGGTCGACCGGCTGCGGTAAATCGACGACCCTGGCCTGCATGATCGACCACATCAACACCGAGCGGAGCGTCCATATCGTGACGGTCGAAGACCCGATCGAATACTACTTCACCCCGAAGAAGGCCCTGATCAACCAGCGGGAGCTCTTCTCCGACACGCTGTCGTATGGGAACGCCCTGCGCTCGGTCCTCCGGGAGGACCCCGATGTCGTCCTCGTCGGAGAGATGCGGGACCTCAGGACCGTCGAGGCGACGCTCCGCGTGGCCGAGACCGGCCACCTGACCTTCTCGACCCTCCACACGAATTCCGCCCCCGAGTCGATCTCCCGCATCATCGATATCTTCCCGCCCCAGTACCAGAACCAGGCCCGGACCATGCTCTCCATGACCTTGGAAGCCGTCCTCACCCAGTCCCTTCTGCCCCGGGCCGACGGGAAGGGCCGGGCCCTGGCCATGGAGATCCTCATCCCGAACACGGCCATCCGCAACCTGATCCGCGAGAACAAGCTCCATCAGATCTATTCCCAGATGCAGCTCGGCCAAGAGAAGTTCGGCATGCAGACGTTCAACCAGTCCCTGGCCAACCTTTATTTTGAAAAGGCCATCTCTCTCGAAACCGCCATGTCCGCCACCTCCTTCCCGGAGGAACTGACGGACATGATCCAACGGAAACAATCGTTCAAGCCGAAGGCCTTCAACATCGGCCTGAACACCAGACGCTAAGGGGAAGACGCATGGCCATTTACGCTTGGAGAGGAAAAAACCGATACGGGGACGCCGTCGCCGGGAAACGCGTCGCCAACTCGCCCGAGGAGCTGACCCGTGTCCTGCAGCGCGAACAGATCGCGGTGTCCTCGGTCATCCCCAAAAAGGACGCGCTCAACATCCCCTTCCTGAAAAAGGAAAAGATCAAGCTCAAGGAACTGTCCGTCTTCAGCCGCCAGCTGGCGGTCCTGATCGACGCGAAGTTGCCGCTGATCCAAAGCCTCAACATCCTCGCCGAACAGACGAAGAACAAATACTTCAAAAAGGTCCTGACGCGCGTCCGAGAAGACGTCGAGGCCGGCTCCAGCCTCAACCAGGCCATGCGGAAATTTCCCAAAGCCTTCGACGACCTCTATTGCAATCTGGTCGCCTCGGGCGAGCAGAGCGGATCGCTCGACATCATGCTCCAGCGTCTCGCCGAATATAGCGAGAAGATCGTCAAGCTCCGGGCGCAGGTCAAGCAGGCGATGATCTATCCGTCGGCCATCATCATTTTTGCCGTCCTGGTCGCGGTCTTCCTGATGTGGAAGGTCATCCCCATCTTCGCCTCGATCTTCAAAGAGCTCAACGCCCAGCTGCCGTTCATCACCCTGAGCGTCATCAAGCTGAGCGATTTCATTTCGAACTACATCCTGTATCTGTTCCTGGGCGTGATCGGGGCTCTGTTTCTCTTCCGTTATTTTCACAAGACGCGCCAGGGGCAGTGGGCGGTGGACCGCTTTCTCCTGAGGCTGCCCATGTTCGGCAAGATCATGTCCAAGGTGGCCATCTCCCGCATCACGCGGACGCTGGGGACACTCCTCTCCGGCGGCGTCTCGATGCTCGAAAGCCTCAAGATCACGGCCTCCACGGCCGGCAACGTCGTCATCGAAAAGAGCGTCATGGACGTCCGGAGGCAGGTCTCCGAAGGCCAAAGCTTGACCCAGTCATTCTCGGCCACGGGCCGCTTCCCGTTCATGATGTCGCAGATGGTCAGCGTCGGCGAAGCCACCGGGACGCTCGACCAGATGCTGACCAAGGTCGCCGAGTTCTACGATGACGAGGTCTCGACGTCGGTGGCCGCGCTCCTTTCGGCGCTCGAACCCATCCTCCTCGTCTTCGTCGGCGGGATCGTCGGGTCGCTCATCCTGTCCATGTATCTACCGATCTTCAATTTGATGTCGCAGATCCAATGACCACCGTCAAGGGCGATATCCGGGCGCTGATCATCTCGCGCTTGATCATCGTCACCACCCTGCTCGTGGCCGCCGTGGTCATCCAGCTGTCCACGGGCTCGTTCCTGCCGCTCGGCCCCTTCTATGCCCTGATCGCCGGGTCCTATGCCCTCAGCTTGATCTATTTCCTTCTCTTCCGCTGGGAGACCCATCACCGCGCCCAGGCTTATCTCCAGATCGTCTTCGACCTCCTCCTGATCACGCTGCTCGTTTACATCTCCGGGGGCATCAACGGCAACCTCTATTTTCTTTATGTGTTCGTCATCGTCGCCGCGAGCCTCGTCCTCGGCAATCGCGCGGCCTATTTGGCCGCATCCCTGGCGGCGATCCTGTTCGGGGGGCTGGCCGATGGGATGTATTACAAGCTGATCCCTTATTTTCGCCAAGACCAGTTCCGCGAGATCTCGGTGGGCCTCGTGCTCTACACGGTCTTCCTCGCCTGGGGCCTTTTCTTCGTGATGGCGTTTCTCCTCAATCATCTGGCCCAGAGCCTGCGGAAAACGCGCCAGGCGCTGGCCGGCGCGCAGAAGGAGCTCGAAATCAAGGAACGCCAGGCGGCCGCGGGCCGCATGGCGGCGCTCATCGCCCACGAGATCCGAAACCCGCTGGCCGCGATCTCGGGATCGGTCCAGGTCCTCAAGAACGAGCTCGCCGTGAATCCGGAGCAGGCCAAGCTGATGGACATCGTCCTGACCGAATCGCTGCGCGTGTCCCGGTCCATCGATCAGTTCCTGAGCCTGGCCGCACCCGGCAAGGAGATCTTCACGACCTTCGACCTGGGCGAGGTCATGCGGGAGACGTTGACCATGCTCAAGATGAGCGGCGAGCTCGACGAGCGGACCGCGGTCAAAGGCAATTTTGAGACCACACGATTGGATTTTCGGGGAAGCCCCGGCCAGCTGAAACAGGTCTTCTGGAACTTGACCCGGAACTCCCTGCGGGCCATGCCCGACGGCGGCGAGCTGTCCATCGACTTCGTCCGCGAGAGCCGGGACCGGGTGGCCCTCCGCTTCGCCGACACCGGCCGAGGCATGTCGGACGAAGAAAAGGCGCGCATGTTCGAGCCGTTCTTCTCCCGCTTCGAGGGCGGACAGGGATTAGGGCTGGCCGTCGTCAAAAAGATCGTGGATGACTACGAGGGACAGATCCGCGTCGTGTCCGAGGCGCTCCGGGGGACGGAGATCCTCATCACCCTGCCCTTGAGGCCGGCGAAGAAGGCCGAGAGGGAATGAGAGGCCCGAGATGGAAACGATCCTGATCGTCGACGATGAAAAAAGCATTCTCGACCTCCTCGGCGTCGTCTTCAAGAAGGAAGGCTACCAGGTCAAGACGAACCCGGGGACGCCGAAGGTTTACGAGCTCATCGATGAGAGCGATTTCGATGTCCTCATCTGCGACATCAAGATGCCCCAGATCGACGGCATGGATCTCCTCAAGCACGCTAAGAAGCGGAACCCGACCGCTCCCGTCATCATGATCACGGCCTACGGCAACGTCAAACAGGCCGTGGAGGCGCTGAGGGTCGGGGCCCTGGATTACGTCGTCAAGCCGTTCGATATCGAAGAGCTCAAGGTCCTCGTCGCCCACGGCCTCGAGCATCGCAAGCTCCGCGAAGAGAACATCCTCCTCAAAAAGACCTTCCGGGCCGAAGCCAGCTTCGAGAAGATGATCGGCAAGAGCAAGGCCATGAAAGAAATCTTCGGGTTGATCGAGAGAGTGGCGGCGACGGACTCGACCGTCCTCGTTACGGGCGAAAGCGGCACGGGGAAGGAGATGGCCGCCCGGGCCATCCATGCCCTCAGCCGCCGTCACGACCACGCCTTCGTCTCGATCAACTGCGCCGCCCTTCCCGAAAATCTGCTGGAAAGCGAGCTCTTCGGCCACGTCCGAGGGGCGTTCACGGGGGCCGTGGCCGACAAGCGGGGCATGTTCGAGGCCGCCCAAGCCGGGACCATCTTCCTGGACGAGGTGGGCGAGATGTCGCCGTGGACCCAGGTCAAGCTCTTCCGCGTCCTCCAGGAACGGACGGTCCGGCGGGTCGGCGGCACGGACGAGATCCCGGTCGACGTCCGGATCATCGCCGCAACGAATCAGGACCTGAAGAAGCGCATTGAGGAGGGCAAGTTCCGGGAGGAGCTGTTCTATCGCCTCAATGTCATCTTCTTCGAGGTCCCGCCGCTCCGGAAGCGGACCGAAGACATTCCGCTCATGATCTCCCATTTCCTCCAGAAGCATTGCGAGAAGCTGGGCCGCAAACTGAAGCGGCTGACCCCCGAGGTCGTCGGCCTCCTGGAAAGCTACGCCTGGCCGGGAAACGTCCGGGAGCTGGAAAACATCATCGAGCGGATCGTGGCCGTTGAGGAACGGGAAACGATCACGGCCAGCTGTCTTCCGCCGGAGATCCTCACCGCCCGGCCAAAGCCGGACGATCAGGTCGTCCTCAAGCCGGGATTCAACCTGGAGGCCCATTTGGACCAGGTCGCCACGAAATTCCTTCAGGAAGCGGGGCAGATGGCCGGAGGTAACATGCGGAAAATGGCCGAGATCCTGGGGCTCAGCTACCGCTCTTTGAGATACCTCCTGGATAAATACCAGATCAAGTCGATCAAGCGGGCGGACCAGAGAAATGGACGCGATGGGGACAGGTTGGCGACTCACTAATGACAAAAAACGGCAATAAATGACAAAAAATGTTAACAATAATTGACAATAAGATAGGCATCTATAATATAACTTATTTAAATACCGTAACTTATGATTTTTTTCAGCCTGGCACGCAATTTGCAAAGATATTATGGGCCATACAAATTCAAAAAGCCTTGTTGGAAGAGAAAGAAAGCAACAAGGAAAGAGGAGGTTTGAATGTTTAACTTGAAGAAGCAAAAAGGCTTCACCCTGATCGAACTGCTGATCGTCGTGGCCATCATCGGGATCTTGGCCGCCCTGCTCATCCCTAACGCCATGAGCGCTCTCCAGAAGGCCAAGGTGAGGGGCACGCAGAAGGACATCAGCCAGATCGCCTCGTGGATCGCCGAGTACATCACGGACAAAGCGACGCCCTTCGCCCAGACAGGCGATATCGTCACCGGAGGAGCCATGACCGTGGCGCTCGTCCCGTTTTACACGAAGGTCCTGCCGGCCACGGACCAGTGGGGGACCGCGTTCCAGGTCTACACGGGCGCGGCCGTCACCGGCAACTACGCGATTTTGGGTGCGGTCACGGACGATTTCCTGGTCGCGTCCAAGGGCCGGGACGGCGTGACGGAAGGCTGGTCGTACGTCGACACCGCTCCCGACGCCGGCTACTATTCGATCTCGGAGACGGCCGACTTCGACAAGGACCTGATCAACTTCAACGGTCAGTTCATCCGCTGCCCGAGAGCCGGAACCACCACGGGCACGTAAGAACCCCGGTTCTAACCTGGCCTTTCGACAAGGGCGATGCGAGGGACCTCGCATCGCCCTTTATTTTTATAGTATAATTCCGGGCAATGAAGGTCCGGACCCTCTTTCTTTTCCTTCTTTATATCGTGATTGTCATCTGCCTCATTCCCATTCTATTGTTCTGCATCCCGTTGGGGATCCGCGAGCCTCTGTATGACCTCGGCAAAGCGGTCATGCGGTTGTCGAGGTGGATCTTGGGACTCCGGCTCGAGGTAACGGGCTTGGAGCAAGTGGACCCGGCCAAAACCTATGTCTTTATGGGCAACCATACCAGCTTCATCGACGGCCCGCTGCTGTTCATGCTCATCCCCCAGCACGTCCGGGTCATCCTTAAAAAAAGCATCTTCAAGCTGCCTATCCTGGGTTTCGGCATGAAATATGTCGGATTCGTTCCCGTCGACCGGAAGCGTGCCCAGCGGGGAAAGGAAGCGATCGAGGGGGCCGCCGGCCAAATGAGGGAGCGAAAGTATTCGTTCCTCATCTTCCCGGAAGGGACGCGGAGCCGCGACGGGAACTTGGCGGCCTTCCGTCGCGGCGGGTTCTTCCTGGCCGTGGAAAGCGGAGCGCCGATCGTCCCCGTCTCGATCCGGGGCACGTTCGAGATCATGCCCAAAGGCAGTTTTTTCGTTAAAAAGGGACGAATCCGGGTGACCTTCCGGCCGCCCATCCTGATTCAGGACACCGATGCGCACGACCTGGCCGATCTCATGGACAAGGTCCGGACGTCCATTCAAGCCGGCCTCGGGGAGGAAAGAATATGAACCAGCGAGCTTTGATCCAAGAATGCACCCGCCTTACGGCCTTGTTCCTGACCTCGCGGGCCGAAGCCCTCGAGCAAGCCGTCCGGGTCTCGGTCGACGCCCTGCGCGGCGGGAGGAAGATCCTCCTTTTCGGCAACGGAGGCAGCGCCGCCGAAGCGCAGCATTTCGCGGCCGAACTCGTCAACAAGTTTTTCAAGTCGCGGCCGCCGATCCGGGCCGTCGCCCTGACGACGGACACATCGGTGTTGACCTCGATCGGAAACGACGCCGGGTTCGAGACGGTCTTCAGCCGTCAGATCGAAGCCCTGGCCGACGCCGGCGATGTGGCCTTAGCCCTGTCGACAAGCGGCGGATCTCCGAACGTGATCCGGGCGCTCCGAGCGGCGAGGAAGAGAAAGATGGTGACGATCGGCCTGACCGGAGAGGGCGGAGGAAAGATGGCCGGGCTTTGCGACATCCTGCTCGATGTGCCCTCTTCGCGTACGCCGCGCGTCCAGGAGATCCACCTGATCGCCCTGCACGTCCTCGCCGAGGAAATCGAAAAAAGGCTGGTTAAAAAAAAGTGAGAGAAGATCCGGGAACGGCTGAAGCGACCGTGAGGGGACATCATCGCTGTTTTGCCGATTTAAACGTCGGAAGTTAAATCAAGGACGTGACGGCAGGGTAGGCCCTAAGGCTCCCATAGCGGAGGGGGGTCCCATCGGCAAGGCCGATGGGGGGAACCGACGGGACTGGTTCCCCAGGGAGCCGTGGGCCACCGTGCCGTCGCGTCGACGATTTTATCGGCCGACGATCTCTTTGATCTTCTCCGCTCCGGCCGCCCCGCTGTTGAAAAGGAAGAAGGCCGCGCTTCCCAGCAGTTTCTGAAAGAACGCTCTCTGGAGGGCCAGCCGCTCGTCCGTCGTCAGGAGCAGGTGGGGGTTGAAGAAAGGTGGATTCTTGCCCGGGGCGACGCTCGTCCGCGTCCCCGGGCTCTCGCCGGATTCCAGGATGCGGAGGGCTTCGTCGGGAGAGAGCTCGACGGCCGAAGGCGAGGTGGCGTCGTTCCGCAGGAGGAAGACCCAGCGGAGCGACGTCCGCCGGACGCAGGCCGCGGGGCCGCCGATCCAGTTCGGGTCGAGCATGGCCTGGGCGTCCTTGGAAGCTTTGTAGCAGAAGGGAGAACCGCGGTCGAGGCGGCAGTCGTCCTGGCGGAGGCACTCGGCGTTCTTGCAGTCGTCCTTGCGGACGACGACGTTCTCGCACTTGCTCTGGTCGAAGAGCGGCGCGAGACGGGAAAACATCTCCGCGGTGTTCGTCGGAAGATAGACCTTGCGCTCGACGTTGTCGGCGAGGGCGGCCTTGCCCGAATAGCGGACGAAGGCGACCTCGCTCGCGTGGAACCGGAACTTCGGATCGCGGAGGAGGTCGAAGAAGAGCTCGGTCTTTTTCGTCCCGGGCGGGCCGACGAGGGCCAGCCCCTTGCCGCCCGCGTCCAGGGACATCCCGCGCAGGGAATGGATGCCGAACAGCCTCTCGGAGACGTCGGCCACGAGGCCGAGGGCCAGGCTCCGCAGCGGGCCGTAGGTATCGACGTTGACGATGACCCCGGTCTTCGTCTCCGTATTATAGAACGCCCGGGGTTCGCGGCCCGGGACCCCGTCGACCGCGTAGATGATGCCGTGCGGCTCGAGGTCGGACTCGAGCTGGGCGGGGAACCAGTTCTCGACCCAGAAATCGTTGAGATGGGAAACGTTCGTCCGGAGCTGGACGATCACGCCGTTGATGTTGGCGTTCCACTCGAAATAGTTCTCGGCGGAGAGGTGGCCTTGAACCTCGGCCACGAGACCGTCGCGGACCTGGTCCGGAACGGCCGCGTCCACCGGGACGGACTTATGGACGTGAGACACATAATTGGCCAGGGCGACGCGCTTGGCTTTCCGGGCCGGCTTGAGCTGTTCGAGAGCCCGGCCGATCCTCTCCATGCCTTTCTCCAGGTTCGCCATGGACGTCGCGTAGGAGAGCCGGATGTAGTCGTCGGCCCCGAAGGCGTCGCCGGGAACGATGGCCACGTGCGCTTCCTTGAGCAGGTAATTGGCCAGGCCGTAGGAATTGCGGATGGGGGTGCCGCTAAATTCCATCTCGTAGGTGGCCCGGACGTTGGGAAAGAGGTAAAAGGCGCCCTGGGATTTGAAACAGGAAAGGCGGGGGATGGCCTGAAGCTTCATCAGACAGTAATTCCGGCGGCGCTGGAATTCGGCGACCATCTTGGCCAGCTCGAACTGGGGGCCGCTGAGGGCTTCCAGGGCGGCTTTCTGCGAGATCGAGGCCGGATTGGACGTCGTGTGGCTCTGGATCTTGTCCATGCCGTTGATCACGTCTTCCGGCCCCGCGGCGTAGCCGATGCGCCAGCCGGTCATGGCGTGGGATTTCGACACACCGTTGATGATGACCGTTTTCTTCCGGATGTCCTCGCCGAGGGAGACGAAGCTCGCGTAGGGGAAGCTGTCGAAGATGAGCTTGTTGTAGATGTCGTCGGAGATGACATAGATGTCCTCTTTCCGGACGACGTCGGCGAGGGCTTCGAGCTGAGATTTTGAATACGTGGCGCCGGTCGGGTTCGAAGGCGAGTTCAGGATGAGCGCTTTCGTCGCCGGCGTGATATGGGCCTTGAGCTCGTCGGCGGTCAGGACGAACCCGTTCTCCTCCTTGGTCGGGACGATGACGGATTTTCCCTTGGCCAGGGTCACGAGATGAGGATAGGTCACCCAGAACGGGGCGGGGATGATGACCTCTTCGCCCTCGTTGACCAGGGCCTGGACGAGATGGAAGAGCGAGCTCTTGGCCCCCGTCGAGACGATGATCTCCTTGGGCGTATAGGCCAAGCCGTAATCTTCCTGGATCCGGGCGATGATGGCCTTTTTCAGCGCCGGCATGCCCCCGCTCTCGGTATACTTCGTGAAATTCTCCTGGATGGCCTTGATGCCGGCGGCCTTGACGTTCTCGGGAGTGGGAAAGTCCGGCTCGCCGAGGCTGAGGTCGACGACGTCGATCCCTTCGGCCTTCATGGCCTTGGCCTTGGCCGCGACCTTGAACGTCGGCGATTCGCCGATCTGGTTGGCTTTATCTGAGATCATGGGAACCCCTTCTCCAAGCGGCCGCGCGCTATTTTCCGGATTTTTCTTCGGGGGAGAGCTTGTCCTTCAAGAACTTCTTGAGGTCCGCTCCCGTGAGCGACTTCACCACGTCGGGCAACTGGGCCAGCACCTCGGCCACTTGGGCCGTGATCCGCGTCGTGCCCAGGCTCTTATCTCCGCCGACGACCACGATCTTGTCGACCTTGGAGAGGGGCTCGGAAATGGCTCTAGCCACGTCCGGAAGGACCTTCAGGTACATTTCCAGGATGGCCGCGTCGTTGAATTTCTCCCAGGCTTGGGACTTCTTGAGCAAGGCCTCGGCCTCGGCCAGGCCTTTCGCCCGGATCTTGTCGGCTTCGGCCTGACCCTCGAGCTTGAGGGCTTCGGCCTTTCCTCGGGCTTCGGCCAGGATGCGGAACTCTTCGGCCTCGGCCTCGGCCCGGATCTGATATTTGCGCGCGTCCGACGGCTTCAGGACGTTGGCGTCGAGCTCCTTCTCGCGGCGCTGGATCTCGAGATCCTCGATCTTGATGGCCTGTTCCTTCTCGACGATCCGGACCTTGGCCTCTTCCTTCTTCAGCTCCTGGCCGAGCTTGTGGCGCTCGAGCTCGTAGGAAAAGTCGGCTTGGGCCTTCTTGGTGTTGACGAAGACCTGGGATTCGGCCTTCTTGGCCTCATTCTCCCACTGGGCTTTGGCGATCAGGGCCTCGGCCTGGAGGCGGGCGACCTCTCCTTCCTTTCGCGCCTGGGACGATTTGATGATCGCGTCCTTCTGGCTTTCGGCTTCAGCGATGGCGGCTTCCCGCTTGGCCGCCGAGATCAGGGGCTTGCTCAGGGCGTCGATGTAGCCTTGGGAATCGCTGAATTCTTTCAGCGAGAACGAGAGGAGGAGCAATCCCATTCTGGAGAAAGCTTCATGGGCGGAATCCACGACCTTGTCGTTGAACTCGTGGCGGCCCCGGTAAATCTCTTCGACCGTCATGGTCCCGATGACCTCGCGCATCTTGCCTTCGAGGACGTTCGTCGCCACGTCGCGGATACCGTCCTTGCCGCTGCCGAGAAACTGCTCGGCGGCGATGTGGATGGCGGCGTCCGAGGAGTCGACCTTGATCTGGGCGGCCGCATCGGCCAGAATGGGGATGCCGCCGTGGGTCAAGACCTCCGGCGTCCGGATCATGATCGGAATGACGTCCATGGGCAGGATGTCCACGGTCTCTATGAAGGGCATGACGAACGTCCCGCCGCCGAGGCGATAACGGTAGCCGGCTTTTTTCTTCATCCCGTCCGGTCCCGTGACCGTCCGCTTGCGCCCGGATATGATCAGGGCTTCGTTGGGCCCGACCTTTTTGTATTGCTTAGCGACCACGATCGATACCAGGGCCAGAAACAGGACAACGGCGCCGGCGAGGATAAGCCAGGAAACCAGACTCATGAGGACCTCCTTGGATGATGGCTCGATGTTAGGACTCGGAATAGCATAACTTGTTTAAAAGAAATATATTAATGAATAGGATCGAATAAAGTCAAGTCGCGAAACGTCCTTTATGTACGATTCCGCGTGCTTAGCGTTTCCTTGAAATATTCGATGGTCCGGGCCAGCCCCTCTTCCAGGGACACCTTGGGCTCCCAGCCCAGCTTGGCCTTGGCCAACGAGATATCCGGCCGGCGCCGGACCGGGTCGTCGGACGGCAGCGGTTTGAAGACGAATTTCGTCCGGCTTCCGGTCATCTTGGCGATCTTCTCGGCCAGCTCGAGGATCGTGAATTCGCCGGGGTTCCCCAGATTGACCGGCCCGATGGTCGCCTCCTGGTCCATCATCCGGCGGATCCCATCGATCAGGTCGGAGACGTAGCAGAAGGACCGCGTCTGGCTGCCGTCGCCGTAAATGGTGATCGGTTCGCCGCGGAGCGCCTGGACGATGAAATTGCTGACGACGCGGCCGTCGTCGACGGCCATGCGCGGCCCATAGGTGTTGAAGACGCGGACGATACGGATGTCCACCTTGTTCTGGCGGTGATAGTCCATCATCAGGGTTTCGGCCACCCGTTTGCCTTCGTCGTAACAGCTCCGCAGGCCGATCGAGTTCACGTTCCCCCAATAGCTTTCGGGCTGGGGATGGATTTGCGCGTCCCCGTAGATCTCCGACGTGGAGGTGAGGAGGATCCGGCTCCTGATCCGCTTGGCCAGACCGAGCATGTTGATCGTGCCCATGACGTTGGTCTTGACCGTCTTGATCGGGTTCATCTGGTAGTGGATGGGGGAGGCCGGGCAGGCCAGATGATAGATCCGGTCGACCTCGACGAAAAGAGGGTGGATGACGTCGTGGCGGATGAGCTCGAAATAGGGATGGGCGACGAAGGGGCGGATATTGTCCTTGTGGCCGGAGAAAAAATTATCGATGCAGACGACGTCCGACCCTTCGCCGAGGAGCCGCTCGCAGAGATGGCTGCCCAAAAAGCCCGCGCCGCCCGTGACCAGAACCCGGTTCATCGCCGCTCCTCCTTTGTTCGATCCTCCCGCTCTATTTATATCCGTAGGCCATGAACAGTAAGCTCTTCTTTTTCAAGACTTCCTTCTGAACCTGAACGATCTCCTCGATGCCCTGGTCGGCCAGGCGGAGAAGCCTTTCCAGAAGGCTCCTCGAGAAGGGCTCCTTTTCGGCGGTCGCCTGGACCTCCAGGAGCTGCCCCCGGTCGGTCTGGACGACGTTCATGTCGGTCTCGGCGGAGGAATCCTCGGAGTAATCCAGGTCGAGGAGGGGTTCGCCGTTGATGATACCCACGCTCACCCCGGTGACAAGATGGCGAAGGGGCATGGCGTCGATGACCCGCAGGTCGAGCATTTTCTTGAGGGCCAGGGCCAGGGCGATGCAGGCGGCGTTGATCGAGGCCACCCGCGTCCCGCCGTCGGCCTGAATGACGTCGCAGTCGATGATGATCTGCCGCTCGCCGATCGCCCGGAGGTCCGTAACCGCCCGGAGCGTCCGCCCGATCAGACGCTGGATCTCCTGGTTGCGGCCCGAGGGATAGCCCTGGTTCCGCTCCCGGTTCGTCCTCTTCTCCGTGGACCGCGGGAGCATGGAATATTCGGCGGTGACCCAGCCGGAGCCCGAGTTCTTGAGAAAGGGCGGCACCTTTTCTTCGATGGTCGCGGCGGCCACGACCCTCGTCTTCCCCCATTCGATGAGGGCCGACCCGTCGGCGAAGTCGAGGTAGTCCGGATAAATCTTGATCGGCCTTAGCTCGTCGTATTTGCGATTGTGGGCTCTCATAGGGACGTCACCTCGTCGGCAGGCCTCGTCAGCCAGCGTTTGTGGACCCAGAACCAGAGCTCCGGGTGTTGGCGGATCTCCCGCTCGATTATCTTAGTGCATAACTGGGTGATTTTCAACACGTCCTCGTCCATGCGGCCCGCGGGGGGAACGGTGAAAGGTTCGTGGATCTTCAGGACATACCGGCCGCGCGGGGCGGGATGAACGAAGATCGGAACCAGGGGAGCGCCCGTCTTGAGATGAAAAGCGGCCAAGCCGGGCGTCGTCCCCGCCGTCTTGCCGAAGAAATCGACGAAAACGGCCTGGCTCCGCAATACGTTCTGATCGATGAGGATGGCCACGATCTCGTTGCGCCCGAGCGCTTTCAGGATAGGCCGGGCCGCGCCGAACTTGTCGATGACCCCGGCGCCGAGCTTCGTCCGCAGCCTGGCCAGCTCTTTGTCGAGGCGCGGGTTGTCCAGGGCGCGGGCGACCACCCGGAGCGTCCCGATTTCCGTCAGCGGGGCCGCGGCGAGCTCCCAATTTCCGAAATGGCCCGTGAACAGGAGGACCCCTTTGCCTTGGGCGAGGGCGGCCTCCAGGTGGGCCCGGCCTTCGGTGCTGATGAGTCTTAGGGCGCGCTCTCTGGAATAGCGGCTGATCTTGAAGGTGTCGGCGAGAACGCCGCCGATATTTTTAAAAGACGCCCGGGCGATCGGCGCAAGCTCGGCCTCCGAGCGCTCCCGGCCGAAAGCGAGGGCGAGGTTCGCCAGGGCGATCCGGCGGTGCCGGCGGTCGACGTGGAAGGCGAGGAGTCCGAGAGAGCGGCCGGCGGCCAGGCAGAGCGGGCGGGGCAGTGCGGAGAAGATCGGCGCCAAAGCCTTGTAAGCGACGGTCCCGACGAAATCTCCGGCCTGGCTCATGACGGGCGGGCCGCCTGGGGACGATTCAGATCAAGGACGCGGTCGGCCGGCCCGAGAGAGGATTCGATCTTTTCGAAAAACGCGGGCGGAAGGTCGAGCCCGATTTCAAGAACGTAAAGGGGAGTGGAGGCGAATGGCCGGGGCCGGCCGAGGAGCTTGACGGCGTCCTTTTCCGTCGTCAGGAGAGCGTCGATCCGGTCTCTCTCGCAGGCCGCGGCGATCCGTTCGAGGCCCGGCGGGGGATAGGGATAATGGTCGGGAAAGCACATTTTTGTCCGGGGCGGGAGGCCTCTTTCCATCAGGAGCGAAAAGAACCGCTCCGGCCGGGCGATCCCGCAGAAAGCCAAAATAGTCTTTTCCTTGAGGACGTCAGCCGCGGTCCGTTCGCCCGTCTCGAGGAGACGAAGCCCTCGAAAAACGACGGTGTATTCAAAAACGGCGGCGGCGGGGAATTTTTGACGGATCCGCGGAAGGGCCGCTTCCCCGTCCTTCTTGACCAGGATGATATCGGCCCGGCGCATGGCCGATGTCCCTTCGCGGCGCCCGCCCTTTGCCGTCGCGTCGAAGAGGACGATGTCCACATCGCGGGCGAGCTTGATGTGTTGGAAGCCGTCGTCGAGCACGGCGAGATCGAAGCCCATCTCCTTGGCCTTGAGACAGGACCGAGTGCGGTTCTTGCCGACGAAAACGCCCGCTCCGGGAACATGCCGGGCGATCATGGACGGCTCGTCGCCGGCCTCTTCCCATCCTCCGCGCAGCGTTCGGCCGTCCGACAAAATACCGCCCCCTTTTTCCCATCGTCCCAAATAGCCGCGGGTCACGAAGGCCGGCCGGCGGCCGAGCCCGAGGAAATGGGTCAACAGCTCCCTCGCCAGGGGGGTCTTTTCCGAACCTCCCAGGGTCAGGTTGCCGACGCTGATGACGGGCAGAGGGGCTTTGCGCGGTCGCCGGATCCCCGTCTTGAAAAGGACCGCCTTGATCCGGCAGACGCCGCGGGAAATCAGGGAATAAAGGCCAAGAAGAATAGCCATCTTCAACGAAATATACTACATCCGCTCTCTGGGGAGCAAGCCTATAGACACCGTCCTGTCTTCGGATGCCATATGCTCCGGACGTGTTGGCGCCCGATCGGCGCCACCCCCAGCACATCTTTTATGACGAAGGGGAAGAAGTCGTAGCGATCATAAGGAGATCTCGCCTCTGGTGTTCGGTTTTTTTGGGAAGCCGTTATAAGTGGGAAGGATCGAGGGTAGAAAGTTTATTCGATATTCGGTGAGCGAAGAAGCGCGCGAACGCTCTTTTTACGGATTGAACCGAACGACAAGATTGGGAAACGGCTGAGCGACCATGGAGGGTTCAGCCTTTCCGAGCCGTCCTTCGAGGGAAACCGGCCCGGAAGAGGCCGGTCGGCGAAGCATGTTTGACGTCCCGGCGAACCCCCGTAATTAAGAAGCCGGGACGGAGTTCTGAGCCGCCGAGAAGGACGGGAGGAAACGGCGTTAAGAACCCGAGTCGGGAGCGATGCCGTTTTCCGATCTTGTCGCCAGGACCCGCGACAAGGAGAGCGTTCGCCCGCTTCGAGCGAGCTTCTTCCCCGAGCCCCCCTCTTTACTTATGTCCTTCAATTCCTTATAATACCCTTCGTTTTCAAGGATGATTGGAGGAAAAAATATGAAACGTAAAATGTCTGTCTGGCTCCTGATAATCGCCGTCGGGCTGACCCTCTCCGCCTGCAAGAAGGCGGCTCCGGTCAAGGGCGTGGAACTGACCGTGACGTTCTCCGAGCCCACGCTCTCCGACAACCTGATCACGGATGTCGAATACAAGTGGAAGACGAGCGATGATTTCGTCAAGCTCGACAAGGATTACAACATCTTCGTCCATTTCTGGCACAACACCAACAACCTGATCACCGACGATTATATCCCCGAGGTCCCGACCACCAAGTGGGAAAAGGGGAAGGAATACACGGCCACGCGCCGGATTTACATCCCTCCCTTCATCGACGAGTTCGACCCCCAGTTCAAGGGGGAGGAGACCCTCCGTCTCTCCGCCGGCTTTTACAATCCCTACGACCGTAGCGGCCAGTCCCAGAAGGAAGTCCTATCGAAAAAGCTGAAGGTCCTGCCTCCGCCGCTCGGAACGCCCGAAGTGATCTACGAAAACGGCTGGTACGATCTCGAGAAAGACCCGAAGTCCGCGCTGAAGCAGTGGCGCTGGACGGCGAAAGAGGCCAAGTGCGTCATCGACAACCCCAAGAAAGACGCCCTCCTCGTGATCAAGGGCGGCGTGAACTTACAGATCGGCGTGGACCAAAAGGTGATCTTCAAGATCAACGACCTGACTTTGGACGAATTCGTGGTCGGGCAGGAGCTCTTCGATAAGTCGTACGACATCAAAAAGGAACAGTTGGGCGATAAGACCGAGTTCACCCTGACCATCGGCGTCGACAAGCCTTGGGTGCCGTCCAAGGTGATTCCCAACTCCAAGGACGATCGGCAGCTCGGCTGCCAGGTCTCGTTCATCTATTTCCGGTAAGCCTCGCCTCGGCCCTCTTTGATCGAGGCCGGGGGAAATGGGCCCTTCAATCCCTGGGCCAGGATCTTATCGAGTTCGTCTTTGAGCTTCTTTTCCTCGGTCTGGGCCGCCTGCAGTTTCTGGTACGTCTCGCTGATCTGTTTCTGGATATGATCTTTGGACGTCATGCTGTTGAAGCTGTAGAACTGCTGCCACAGCGCATTCATCTTGAGAGCCAACAATTCCACCATCTCTTTGGCCTTGCTTAGACGGCCTTCGAGCTCGGATCTTTTCTCGTCGAATTTCTTTTTGGCCTCGGTCTGCAGGTCGACCGGCGGGGCGGCCTCGCCGGAGGAGGGTTCAGCGGACTTCGCGGCAGGGGTCGCGGCCGGCTTCTCGCCTTCGGCCGGAGTCCGGAGCGCGACGGCCGGTTTTTTCTTCGTCCCGGCGAGATCCGCGTTCGTCACGACCACCCCCGCCTTCCCCTTGAGGCTCTCTCTCCGTTCCTTCTCTTTTTTCGCCGCCTCGGTCAGGCTTTGGCCCGGCGCGAACTGAACGAGAAAAAGGGCCAGGACCGCCGCAGAAAGGATTTTGAGCGCTCTCATTTCCCTGGATTCATCTTAAGCCCGGCCGTCCCCGTCTGTCAATCCGTCCCGGCTTGGATGGACGTCCGGACGGACATTCGTTTCCCATCGGAGGAGATCTCGACGGCGCCGTGGAGGTCGGTCCTGTAGACGCGGGCGCCGGCCGTCCGGTAGCGGCCGAGGATCTCGGGCTGAGGGAATCCGAACCGGTTGCCGCGTCCGACCGAAATGACGATCACGTCCGGGGCGACGGCGCGGAGAAAAGCCTCCGAGCTCGACGTCGCGCTGCCGTGATGCGGCGATTTGAAGACATCGCTCTTGATTTCGTCGCCGAAGGACAGGATCTCCGCCTCGGCGTTCGCTCCGATGTCGGCGGGGAGGAGAACGGCCGTGGCGCCGAACGAAACTCTCATGACGAGCGAACGGTCGTTATCCGCGGGCGCGACGGGAGACGATCCTTCGGGCGGGAAAAGAACACGGATCCGGACCCCCTCTTCCTGCCGAGAGAAACCGCGGAACGTCCGCTTCTGGGGAACGTCGCCGAGAGACGTTTTGAACTCCGCGTATTTCGCGTCGTCGGGAGGGCTGAAGGCCTCCCAAAATTCGCCCACGCGAAAATTCCGGGCGATGGCCGGCAGGCCGTTGGCGTGGTCGGGGTGGGGATGGGTCAGGACCAGATAATCGAGCTTTTTGATGCCCTTGTTCCAGAGGAACGGCGAGACCACGCTTTCGCCGACGTCAAAGGTCCCGGTCGGAAACCCCCCGCCGTCGATCAGCATTTTCTTGCGGCCCGGGAATTCGACGAGGACGCAATCGCCCTGACCGACATCGATGAAGGTGAGCTTGAAGTCCCGGGACGTGGCCGGGAAGGGATAGAGGATGAGCAGGAGGAAAAAGAGGAGAAAACCGGCCATGGCCGCCCGGCGGATCTTGAACAACCGCGGCGGCAGGAGAAGGAGGAGAAGAAAAAGAAAGTAGCCGGCGACGACGAAGGCGGGCGGCGTCGGGATCCGGTACGAAAAAAAGGCGAAGCGGTCGAGGAGATGGGTCGATCCCATGAACGCCCGGATCAGAAACGTGATCCCCGCGGCTGCCGGCCGGGCGATCACCGGCCCCAGAAAGGCCAGAGGCAGAAAGAGGTAGCCCGCGGCCATGATGACCGCCACGAGCGGGATGCCGAGCAGGTTCAGAAGGAGTCCGGAAAAGATGATCCTGTTGAACATCGTGGCGATGAGCGGGAAAACGCCGACCTGGGCCGTGAGCGACATGGTGAACATCTCGCCGATCTTCAAGGGCAGGCCGGGAAGGTACGGCATGATCTTCGGATAGAAGAGGATGATGGACAGCGTCGCGGCAAAGGTCAGCTGGAAGCCGGAATCGAACAGTTGGAACGGATTGAAGAGAAGGATCACGAACCCGCTCAGGCCGATGGTGTTGAGCAGGTGGGTGTCCTTCCAAAAAAGCTTGCCGAGGAGGAAGGCGATGCTCATGATGATCGCCCGGACGACCGAAGCCCGGCCTTCGACGAGGAGAGCGTAAAGCAAGAGCAGAACGATCAGGGATCCGTAGGAGAAACGGACCGGCAGGCGGAGGACCTTCATCAGGCCGAAGAGCATGAACGAGATCATCCCGATATGCGCGCCGGATATGGCGAACAAGTGGAACAACCCGGTCTTCTGCAGGGTTTGGGTCGTTTCCGGCGACAGCCGTCCGCGGCCGCCGAGGAGCAGGGTTTCGAGGACGGCCCCTTCCACGGTCAATTGCCGGGGATCCAGGGGCGAGGCGAAATTTTCCTCGATCTTGCGCAGAAAGCTCCGGCGCAGGTTGGACATCAGGCGGAGGATCGAGAGGGGATGTCCGCCGCCGATCTTCTGGACGAGAAGAGGGCTCTTGGTGACGGCCAGGCTATGGAGCATCTGGGTCTTGAGATACATGCGGGAGAACGGCTCCTCGAAATTGTCGAATTCGAGAGGAGGCACGATCTGGGCGGAGACGGTCAAGCGGTCTCCCGTGGTGAGATCCAGCCGTCCCGGGAATTCCGTCGAATGGGGAAGGGAAAGGCGAAGATTCCCCGTCACGGACTCTTCCTTGGGCCCCAGGGTCATTTGATCGATGCGCAGATAGAGGTAATCACGGTCGAGCCCGGGGGACGGCGATCGGTAAAGAACGCCGGTGAAATCCGCGTAGCTCGTTTCCTTCAGACGATGAAGAGCGTTCCCCTCGTACCGGTCGTTGAAGGAGACGAAAACGGACGACCCAAGGAACGCCGTCGCGAGGAGAAGAAGGACGAAACAGGCCCTGGTCCTTTTCAGATAATGGAAGATCCAGGAGAGGGCGACCGAGGCGATGAGTCCGATGACGGCCGGCGTGAGCGGGGTCCCCGCCGCTTCGGACAGCCAGATGCCCGCGGCGAAAGATAAAGCGAGATAGAGAAAAGGAAAAGCCATGGGGCTCTTATCATATGATGATCAAACGCCCTTTTCAAGGCGGCGCTGCTGCTCCAGACAGTCCAAAAGGAGGTGGCAGAGGATCTTGATGCCGAGGCTGATGCTCCGTTCGTCGGGGTTGAAATATGGGCTGTAGAGCGGAACCGGATTCGGCAGACGAGGGTTTTTCACGCCGAGCAGAAAGTAGAGGCCGGGGATCCGCTGGCTGTAAAGGGCGAAATCGTCGGCCATCATCTGAGGTTTGATCGGATTGACGTTGCCGGCGCCGATCGCTTCGGCGAGCGACGGCATCATAAGGTTCAACAGCTCGGGGTGATTGACGACCGACGGCGTCTCTTCCTCGAAGGAGAAGGCGTAATCTCCGCCGAACGAATGGACGATGCCTTTGACCGCGCTTTCCATGAGGCGGGAGATCTTCTTCCGGTTCGCGTCGCTCAGCGTCCGGACGATGCCTTCGAGCCGGACGCGATCGGCGATGAGGTCGGATTTCGTCCCACCCTCGATCCTCCCGATGGTTAGAATGGCGGGATCGGTCGGATCGACGTTGCGGCTGACGAGCGTCTGAAGGGCCACCACGACCTGGGAGGCGAGGACGATCGCGTCCACTCCGTCCTGCGGCTGCGAGCCATCGGAGCTTTTCCCTTTGATCGTGATCTGGAACGAATCCGAATTGGCCAGCAGCGGGCCGGACGAGATGAACACCTGGCCTACGTTCTCGGGCCAGACATGAAAGCCGAAGATGGCGCCCACGGGCGGATTGTCGAGGACCCCTTCCTTGATCATGAGGGCGGCGCCGCCCTCTTCACCGGCCGGGGGACCTTCGCCGGCGGGCTGAAAAATGAATTTGATGTTGCCTTTGATCCGGCCTTTCAGCTCGTTCAGGACGTAGGCCGTGCCGAGGACGATGGAGGCATGGATGTCGCTGCCGGTGGCGTGCATGCTGCCCGGGTTCAAGGATTTGAAGGGGACGTCGGCCATCTCCTGGATGGGGACGGCGTCCAAGTCGGCCCGCAGGGCGATTGTGGCCCCCGTCTGGCCGCCGCGGAGCAGGGCGACCACGCCCGACTTCGCGATCCCCGTTTTGACGTCCAAGCCCAGGGTGATGAGCCGCCCGCTGATGATGTTCGCCGTTTCCTGTTCCCGGTTGGCGAGCTGAGGGTCCATGTGGATGCGCCGGCGGACCTTGACCATTTCCGGACCGATCTTGGCGATCTCGCGGTCGATGTCCGCGGCTGTTTTTTTATCGACGGAGGGCTCGGCGGTGAGGCAAAAAAAAGCGGACAGGAGGAGCGATGAAAATCGGACAAGTCCTTTTGAAGCCACGCCCTATCTTAGAATGAGCCCGGCCTAAAGTCAAGAAATCAAACGACATTCGATGCGGAGCGTCC
>JAUYDS010000003.1 GCA_030691735.1 Candidatus Aminicenantota bacterium | reverse complement strand
ACGGCCGCTCGCTCCCGTCGACAGCTGGACCAGGGCCCAAACCTTCAAGCCGTCCGGGATGCCGCCTCTCATGCCCATGCCGCCCGAGGCGCCGCCTCCGCCCATGGGAGGCCTTCCGCCGGCTCCTCCGCCGCCCGGCATGCCGCCGCGGTTGCCGCGGGGCATCTTTGATACATCGACCTTGCCCGTCTCGAACCCGATGCCGACCGTCTTGCCCGGAACGGACCCGACGGCCACGGGATCTTGTCCGCTTTGGACAAGCGGGATCTTCATTTCATAGACGATCAATCCGGTCGAGGAAGCCACCTTGATCTCGAGTCCCTTGGCCTGAGAGAACTCCATTCTCTGAACCGGCTCCTTCTCCGATCTGACGATCTCGAACTCGTTCATGGACGTTCCTGGCGGCTCGTCGAAAACGGGGTCCCCCGTTTCGCTCATTGTCATTTTCGGCTGTTGGCCGGCAGGCGGGCCGAGAGGGAATTTGATCCCAAAGACCTTTTCTTTGCCTCCCTTCGGATCGAACCAGACCGTCAGGCCCTGGGACATGATCTGGAACCGGGTGAAGGTATCCGACGTGAGCAGGCAGACATAGAGATTGTCTGGGTCGTTGATGAAGCCGATCGAGAGGCGCTCGCCCGGGACGACGTAGAGGTCGCCCTGCCAGTCGTCGGTCTTGCCGTCAATGACGATCGGGCGGCTCACCGGTCGGCTCTCGGCCGTGTACGTGTTGAAAGTTTTGCATCCGGTCAGGACGGCGCCCACGACGAATACGAAACAAACCGCCCTGAGCCCGGGCCGCGATCTCCAGAAAGCCTTCCGTTGATGGATCTTTTTCATCTCAGCCTCCGACCATAAGATCGTCTCCTAGGATTGAGAACATCATTTAGACGAAATTCGTTGCCTCTTTATTCCCCGGCGAGGCCGAGAAGCGGCCTTATGAAAACGACCAAAAAAATGCCGATCATCTCAATCCAACCAGACCGGGTCCCGGCGAAAGGAATCGGACAAGGTCCGTTTCTCGGCATCCGGAAGCCAGGAAACCTGGACGGCTTGAAGGATGAGGGTTCGGATCTCGTCCCGGGAAAAATCCAGCGTTTCCATCAGCCCGAGATATTCTCCTGCCAGGGATTTCCCGAACATCGCCGGGTCGTCGGTGTTCACGGTGACGAGGAGCCCGCGATCGAAAAAACGCCGGATCGGATGTCGATCGAGAGCGGTGATGAGGCCGGTCCGGAGGTTGGAGAGCGGGCACATTTCGAGCGGGATCCGCCGCTCGGCCAGATAATCGAGGAGGGTTTCGTCCTCCCCGGCGCGGGTCCCGTGGCCGATTCGATCGGCCCGCAGAATGCGCGCGGCCCCCCAGACGCTGGCCGACCCGGCGGCCTCGCCCGCGTGGGCGCTGGTGTGAAATCCCAGCCGCCGGGCCGCTTCATAGACTCCGGCGAACGGTTCGGGCGGGAACCTGTGCTCCGACCCCCCGATCCCGACGCCGACCACGCCTTGGCCCCGCGCCTCGTGCACTTGAGATAAGGTGATTTCCGCCTGTTTCGGACCGTCGTCGCGGACCAGATCAGCGACGAGGGCGACCCGTGTTTCCGGAATCCGGGCCAGGCCGCGGCGGACGGCCTCGGCCAGCTTCTGCGGTCGGAGGCCATGATGAGAAAAATCGGTCGGCGAGAAGAAGGCCTCGGCGTAGCGGATGTTCTGGCGGGCGAAGTCCCGGCCGACCGCTTCGGCGATGAAGGTGAAATCCTCGTATTCGCGGAGGAATCCGTTCTTCCAGCTCCAGGCGGCGACGAACTGTGGAAAATCGCGATAGCGGAATTTATTTTTCAACTCCGGGAGGCCGGGGACGGCGGGGTCCCCGCCGTATTTTTGCACGAGCGCCCAAAGCGCATCGTGCGGGATAGCCCCTTCCAGATGGACATGGAGCTCGACCTTGGGCAGGCGCTCCAGCCAGGTTGTATCCGGATTCGAAAAGGTCAAAGGTTCGATCATTTCCGCCCGAGAGGCTCCTTCGAGAGCGATCCGAACTATGGAAGAGATCATACTCCTTGCCCAAGGCTTAATCAAAGCCGTTAGGGTTGCGGCTGCGCTTTTTACATCCCCAGCCAAGTTTCCTTACAAAGCGCCCTTCTTATCAGGGGAAAAGCCTTGGCACAAAACTTGCCGAAATGAGCGGCATGGAGGGTATTTCAAGCAACCTTTGCTCCCTCGTATCCGTATATAAGAACGAGGAACGAAGAATGGAGGACCGCTGGTCGCCTGAGGCACGGATACGGAGGTTCCTTACCGAGATCCATTCTCCCGCCTTTTTATTGAAACGGTTTCCCTCAAGAGCTGGATTGCCGAGATAACGGCATAGATTCTATTCAAAGAGAAAACAAGCAAGGAGCTCATAGATGAAGAAGACAGTCGTCCTCCTCATGGGGTTGGTGTTGCCACTGGTCCTCGCGGCCGCTGACAAGAAAACCGAACAAGATAAAAAGGCCTGGGAGCCCAAGGTCATCAAGGCCGTCCGGACCGAGGAACCCATCACGATCGACGCTGCCCTGAACGAAAAGGTCTGGCAGACGGCACCCCATAGCGGGTTCACCCAGAACGACCCCAAGGACGGAGACCCGTCCTCCGAGAAAACCAACGTCTGGATTGCTTATGACGATAAAGCCCTCTATGTCGCGGCTTATTGTCATGACTCCGATCCCAAGGGCATCAAAGCCCTCATGGGCCGCCGCGATTCGCAGATCGACTCGGACTGGTTCTTTTTCGCCGTCGATCCCTACTACGACAAGCGGAGCGGCTT
Organism: Candidatus Aminicenantota bacterium; assembly: GCA_030691735.1. Lineage (GTDB taxonomy): Bacteria > Acidobacteriota > Aminicenantia > Aminicenantales > UBA4085 > JAPKZI01. The sequence goes on along the minus strand of JAUYDS010000003.1, from coordinate 3,085 downwards.
TCTCTTCGGCGTCAATCCGGCCGGCTCGATCCTGGACGAGGTCCTCTCCAACGACGTCAACGAGGACACTTCCTGGGACGGTGTCTGGGAATCGAAGGCCGCCGTTAACGGCGAGGGCTGGATCGTGGAGATGAAGATCCCTTTCAACCAGATCCGGTTCTCCAAGAAGGACGAATACGTCTGGGGCGTGAACTTTTCCCGCGTCATCAAGAGAAAACAGGAACGGGCCAGCTTCTCCTGGGTGCCGAAGAACGAGCCCGCCTACGTTTCCAAATTCGCCCGGCTCGAAGGGATCAAGGGCATCAGCCCCGGAGTGCACGTCGAGGTCCTGCCCTACACGGTCGGCCAGGCCCAGTTCCGTCCCGCCGAACCGGGCAATCCTTACGAGAAAGGCCATAAATACCTGGGGAACATCGGCTTCGACATGAAGATGAACATCCAGGGCAATCTGACCCTCGACGCCACGGTCAACCCGGATTTCGGACAAGTCGAGGTGGATCCGGCCGTGGTCAACCTCTCGGCCTATGAGACCTATTATGAGGAGAAACGGCCTTTTTTCATCGAGGGGGCCTCGATCTTCAACGGTTTCGGCCGGGGCGGCGTCTACCTCGATGTTAACATCAACTGGCCGAGCCCGAGCTTATTCTACAGCCGCCGCATCGGACGCGCGCCGCAAGGCTATGTCACCCAGGACGGCTTCGTGGACTTTCCCGACCGCTCCAAGATCCTCGGGGCGGCCAAGCTCACCGGGAAGCTCGGCGGCTGGAACGTCGGATTTGTCAACGCCCTGACCGCCCGCGAATACGCCGAGATCGATTCGTTCGGGTCCCGCTTCCAACAGGAGGTTGAACCCTTCACGTATTACGGCGTCCTGCGCGCCCAGAAAGACATTCGAGAGGGCCAACAGGGATTCGGAATCATGGCTACGGGGGTTACCCGCAACCTCAACAGCGAGGTCCTCAGCGGCATCCTCAACAAGAACGCCTTCACCCTGGCCGCGGACGGTTGGGCCTTCCTCGACAAAAAGAGGGACTACGTCGTCGGCGGGTGGGTCGGCGGAACCCGCGTCGAAGGCAGCCCGATGGACATCCTGCGCCTCCAGTCGTCCTCAATGCACTATTATCAGCGGCCCGACGCGACGCACGTCAGCTTGGATCCCAATGCCGCCTCGCTTTCAGGCTGGGGCGGCCGGTTCAATTTCGCCAAGCAGAACGGCAATTTTCTCTTTCTGGCCAACGTCGGGGCGCTCTCGCCCGGATTCGACCCCAACGACGTCGGCTTTCAATACGGAAGCTCCGACATCATCAATATCTCGATCCTCCCCGCCTACCAGTGGACGAAGCCGGGAAAGGTCTTTCAGCAGTTCCTGATCTTCGCCGGCGGCGCCCGAAACTACGATTTCGGCGGCAACCGGACCTACGAAGGATGGCTGGCCTCTCTCCAGGGCGTGTTCCGCAATTTCTGGAATTTCAACCTCATGTTAGCCTATAATCCTCGGACCTTGAGTAACAACCTGACCCGGGGCGGCCCCCTCGTCTTACGGCCATGGGGATGGCAATTGGACTTGAAGGGAGAGACCGACAGCCGGAAACGGATCGTCATCGAGGGCGGCCTGACGACGTATCGCCAGCCCGGAACCGGCGATCAGATCAGCGGGCAGATCACCCTGCGCTGGAAGCCCGGCGGCAATCTCAGCTTGTCCCTCGGCCCCGGCTATTCTTATGATGTGACCGGACACCAATGGGTGACGCGGGTCAAGGACGCAGTCATGACCGAGACCTTCGGAACGCGCTACGTTTTCGGCCGCCTCAATCAAAAAGTTCTATCGGCCGAGATCCGGCTCAACTGGACGTTCACGCCCAAGCTGACCCTCCAGGCCTATCTCCAGCCGTTCATCGCCGTCGGCCGCTATGACCGCTTCAAGGAGCTCGCCCGTCCCAAGACGTACGACTTCAACGTGTTCGGCGACGGCGCCTCGTCGATCTCTTATGCCGACGGGCTCTACGCCGTGGACCCCGACGGCCCCGGATCGGCCTCGTCCTTCTATTTCGGCAACCCGGATTTCAACGTGAAGTCACTCCGCGGCACGATCGTCCTGCGCTGGGAATATTTCCCGGGCTCTCTGCTCTATTTCGTCTGGACCCAGAACCGGGCCGATTACGCCCATCCGGGGGACCTCCAATTCCGGCGCGATCTGAACGACCTGTTGACGGCCCCGGGAGACAACATCTTCATGCTGAAGGTGTCCTTCCGCTGGAACATGTAATAAAGAGAATGGGGACATGTACTTCGGGGACACGTACCGGGGGGACATATACGAGCGTATATGTCCCCCCGGTACATGTCCCCATCTTATCTACGCGCATCTCGTCTTGGAAATTTGGTACGTGTCCCCGTTTACCATGGCATTGAAGAAGGAGCGAACGTGAATAAATACCTGACCGTTCTATTGTTGATCATCCTCATCCTCACACTCTGGCTGACTGGTTTCGCCGCCGCCCAGCCCGACATCGTCGGGACATGGCTCGGAAAGACCGAAGTCCCGAACCAGGGTCCCGATGACCTGACCCTGATCATCACGAAAGGCGAAACGGGATTTTCCGGAACGCTCGTGGATACTCTGGGGCTGATCATCAAGGATACGGAGGTCAAGGACATCAAGTTCCAGGACAAAGAACTGACCTTTTACTTCCCCCTGATCGACGGCGCGGAGATCTCGGTCAAGATGACCGTGGACGGGGATAAGATGACGGGAGCGTGGGCCCATCCCGAAGGCGATATGGGTGCGCTCGTGTTCGAGCGAAAAAAATAAAATTGGTCGAGGACATGTTCCAAATTCTCTAACTAAATTGTCGTCGCGAGTCTTTCGAGGGATCGCATCCAGTTAGCCCGAGGTTGGAAGAGATCCTTCATTTCGCGCAGGACGACCCTTTGGGTCAAGGGACGAGCCTTCGCGGCGGAAGTGGACCCCCGGGCAAAGCCCGGGGCACTCACCCGCGATGTAAATACACGGCTGAGTGCGGCGGAAGCGGATCCCCAGACAAAGCCTGCCCTCATTCGCTTCGCGAATGAGGACTGCAAAGCC
>JAUYDS010000002.1 GCA_030691735.1 Candidatus Aminicenantota bacterium | reverse complement strand
GCGGCCGGGGCGGCGGCAGGGGCCCCAGGCTTTGTCTGGGGATCCGTTTCCGCCGTACTCAGCCGCGTATTTACATCGCGGGTGAGTGCCCCGGGCTTTGCCCGGGGGTCCACTTCCGCCGCGAAGGCTCGTCCCTTGACGACCTTCGAGACCAGTTCGGCTGAGCCGGCCCGTTTTTCTTCCTGGAGAATTTTACGTAGCATGAGTGCCTCTAGATTAACTTCTCCCCAATAATTCGTGTGGACAAATTGGGGGCAAAATCGCTAAAAATGGCTCAATTTGGCTAAATCAAGCTAAAAACAAAAATCAGGCTAATCGATTGATAATCGAGGGCATAAGGTGGGGTGAGTGAGGGGACTTGAACCCCCAACCTTCGGATCCACAGTCCGATGCTCTAACCGGTTGAGCTACACTCACCGTCCGCGGAAAGGGACATGATTTTCGCATCCTTCGGGGGGAAAGTCAACTCAAGAGAACGCAATAAATCCGGAGACTTTTTAGTCCGAGGGCGGATGAGATCCTTCGCTTCGCTCAGGATGACGAGGAGTGGCGTGGGTAGGTGAGATCCCTCGAAAGACTCGGGACGACTCTACGAGTCGGATTGCCACGGCCGGTCTTACTTAGGACGGCAGAAAAAGGTGTGATCGGCACGTCGCTTCGCTCCTCGCGATGACAATATAAGCCTACATCTCTTTCTGGCCCTCGATGAGGTCCAGAACGTCGGCCGAGTCGCGCCAGTCTTCCCGCACCTTGACCGTGAGGTCCAGGTAGACCTTTGTCTCCAGGATCTCCTCGATCTCGAGGCGGGCCTCGATCCCGATCTGTTTGATCAGATGGCCGTGCCGGCCGATGACGATCTTGCGGTGGTTGTCCTTCTCGACGAAGATGCTGGCTTTGATGTAGGTGACGGGGCGCCTTGGCTTCGGCGTGGGCCCAACCCCAGGGATATGGTCCGGATCGATGGTTTTCGCTTCTTCTCCGGCCGCTTTCTTGTCCTCCGCGCTCGGCTCATTGCCTGGCGCTTGTTCAGCCTGCCCTTCCGGCTCGCGTCTCTCGATCGAATCGATATAGGTCGCCGTCGCCCAGGGCAGTTCCTTCTCCACATGGGCCAGGACCTTTTCCCGGATGATCTCGGCCAGGAGGAAGCGCTGGGACTGGTCGGTGATGTCATCATCGCCATAGAGCTTTTCGGCGACGGGCAGGTTCTCGAAGATCAGCCGTTCAAGGACGTCCACATTCGTTCCCTTGAGGGCCGATAGGGGAATGATCTCCTTGAAATCGGCCAGACCCCGATATTGCTCGATCATCGGCAAGATGTTTCCTTTCGCGACGATATCGACCTTGTTGATCAGGAGGAACAGGGGTTTCTTCGTGTTCTTCAGGGTCTCGAGAACGAACTCGTCGCCGTGGCCGAAGCGCTGGGTCGCGTCGATGAGAAGGCAGATGAGATCGGCCGTTTCGAGCGAGGAGTGGACGAAATTCATCATCCGTTTGTTCAGCTTGTGCAAGGGCTTATGGATCCCGGGGTTGTCGATGAAAATGATCTGGCCTTTGTCGGTCGTGTGGATCCCCAGGATGCTGATCCGGGTCGTCTGGGGTTTGTTGGAGACGATCGAGATCTTCTGGCCCAAGATACGGTTCAGGAGTGTCGATTTGCCGACGTTGGGCCGGCCGACGAGCGCCGCGTAGCCGACGGCGGCCGGGGCGGCGGCAGGGGCCCCAGGCTTTGTCTGGGGATCCGTTTCCGCCGTACTCAGCCGCGTATTTACATCGCGGGTGAGTGCCCCGGGCTTTGCCCGGGGGTCCACGGCGGACGGGGCCCCGGGTTTTGCCCGGGGGTCCATTTCCGCCGTACTCGCCCGTCGATATAAGCCACGGGCGAGTGGCGAGCCGAAGGCTCGTCCCTTGACTTCCGCCGCGAAGGCTCGTCCCTTGACCTTGGTTTCCTTTATTGACGCTTTCGCTTTTTTGGGTCTGGGCATGGTCAATCCTTCGAATCCGCTTCCGTTGCCGGGGCCGGACGCTTGATCCGGATCTTCTTGATCCGCTTTTGGTCCACTTCGAGCACCTCGACCGAAAGGCCTTTGATCTCGGCCGTCTCGCCCTTGTGCGGCAGCCGGCCGAGGTGATGGGTGAGCAGGCCGCTGGCCGTGAGGTAATCGTCCTCGGCCAGCTCCTGGTCGAGGATGTCCTCCAGCTCTTCGACCTTCACATCGCCGGAGACGATATATTCCGTCGGGCTCACTACCGTGATCTGGGCTTCCTCGGTATCGTACTCGTCCTGGATCTCCCCGACGATCTCCTCGAGCAGGTCCTCCATGGTCACCAGCCCCGAGACGCCGCCGTGCTCGTCGACGACGAGGGCCATCTTCTGCTTCTCCTTCTGGAATTCCTTGAGGAGCTCGGCGATCATCATCGACTCCGGAACGAAGATGACCGGCCGGAGAAAGGGATCGATCGGATCCTTGTCGTGCGCGGCCTCGGAGAAGGCCAGGAGGTCCTTGGCGATCACGATGCCCTCGATATTGTCGATGCGATCCTTATAAACGGGGATGCGCGAATACTTCTCGGTGATGATCAAGTTGCGGAGTTTCTGGACGGTGGCGTCCTTCCGGATACAGACCATGTCCACCCGGGGGGTCATGATCTCCCGGACGACGATGTCGCCGAATTCGACGACGCTCCGCAGCAGCTCGTCCCCGCCCTTCTCGATGATGCCCTCTTCTTTGGCCGAGTCGATGAACGTCTCGATCTCCTCGTCGCCGGCCTCGCGTTCGTCCTCGGCCTCTTCTTCGCCCTCTTCGCGGGCGCACAGCCAGCGGTACAAGACGAGAAGGGGAGTGGAAAGGACGAGGAAGAGCTTGTAGGACGGGAGGAACGAAGCGACCAGGCGCTCTTTGTTCGGGGTCCCGACGAGGCGCGGCAGGGCTTCGAAGAGGAGCCCATAAGCCAGCGCCAATCCCAGGAAAAGCCAGAGCGGCCGGAGGCCGGCCCGTGGAATCGCGACGAAGACATAGACCGCGAAGGCGAGGAGAAAGAACGTCCGCCAGAATTCGACGGAGATATAGATCTCTTCATAATGTTTTAAGACGGCATGACGATAGGACTTGTCGCGCTCTTCGAGGTAACCGCTCAGGCCGATCTTGGAGAAGCCGGCTAAGGCCATATGAAAGAGCGACAAGACAAAGGCGGCCAGGGCGCTGAGGATCAAACCCGACACGACGATCATGAGAAAAGGGCCTGTCGGATCTTTTCTTCCTCGGCCTCGTGGCCCCGGCCATGTTCGAATCCGAGAAGATGGAGGAAGCCGTGGATGGTCAGGTATTCGAGCTCGCGCTCCAGGCTGTGACCGAGGTCGGCGGCCTGGAGCGAGGCCGTCGCGACCGAGATGATGATGTCGCCCAGGTAGAACTTGCCGTCCGCGGCTCGCTCGTTGAGCGGAAAACTGAGGACGTCGGTCGGCTTGTCCTTCTTCCGGAACTTCCGGTTCAGCTCCCGGATCTCCGGATCGTCGACGAAGGCGAGGACGACCTCGGGCCGGTTGAGCTCATAGCGCCGGACGAGTCTTTTCAAAAGACGCTCGAAACGGTCGAGATCAATCGGGAACGTCTTTTGGCGGTTCAGGGCCTCGATCATGGCTGTCCTTGGAAATTTTTTCGGGCTTTTTCTTTTTCTTCATCTCAAAATCGAAGCCGGGATACTCGACCCGCGGCTGATAGATCAGGCTCAGCGTGGCCAGGAAGGATGTGGCGATGGTCCGGATGTCTTTCAGCGTAAAATTGCATTCGTCGAGCTGGCCGTCCTGGAGATAATTATCGAAGATGTCCTTGATGACGCGCTTGAGGTTCTCCTCCCTGTGGACCTTCAGGCTTCGAGAGGCGGCCTCGATCGAATCGGCCAGCATGACCAGGGCGGCCTCCTTCGTCTGCGGCGGCGGCCCCGGGTAGCGGTAGGTTTCTTCGCCGATCTTGTGCATGTCCGGGTCGTATTTTTCCTTGGCCTTCTGGTAGAAATAGCGGACCAGGGAGTTGCCGTGGTGCTGCTCGATGATCTCCTTGATCTCCGGCGGCAGCTTCTCTTTGCGGGCGATCTCGACGCCCTCCTTGACGTGGTTGATGATGACCAGCGTGCTCATGCTCGGAGTGAGGTCCTTGTGGACGTCGATCTTTCGGTTCTTGTTCTCGATGAAGTACTCGGGCATCTTGAGCTTGCCGATGTCGTGGTAGAGCGCTCCGGCCTTGACCAGCAACGGATCGAGACGGATGGCCTCCGCGGCCTTTTCGGCGAGCGAAGCGACGAGCAGGGAGTGATGATAGGAGCCGGGGGCTTCGAGGGCCATCTGTCGAAAGATCTCGGCCTCGGAGTTGGTCAGTTCGAGGAGCTTCGATTGGGTGAGGAATTGGAAGATTTTTTCGTAGAAGGGAAGGAGGACGAAGGCCTGCGCGGCGCCGAGCAGGCCTCCGGCGATCCCCATCAGGACCTCCGCCGCCAGCGTGTCCAGGCCGGCTAAGCGCACCCGGATGAGATGCAGGGTGATGAGGACGACGACGTTCAGCGGGGCGATGAGAAAAAATCCCGCCCGCAGCGTCGAAGTCCGCTTCTGGCGCTGGTAATACTTGATCCCGTAAATGGCCGCCAGGCCGCCGATCAGGCTGAAGATCATGAGGAAATAGTTGGCCTCGAAGAGGTATCCCACGAGCAGGCTGTTGAGGATCGTATAGATCAAAGCGACCGTGTTGCCCGTCAGGAACGCGAAGAGGATGACTCCGAACTGATAGGGAAAGGCGAACTTGTAGTTCTCCATGTCCGCGAAGAGGAAGAACCGGACGTTCTGGCTCGAGATGCTCGCCAGGAAAAGCATGACCTTGTAGGTCAGGAGGCTGATGCCCAGGGTCAAACCCATCATCAGGAAGTATTTGAGCGCAGTCCGCCGGTTGAACAGGGACCGGAGATAGAACCAGATGGTCAGGAGGAGGAGAGTGAAGAGGAGGAACGCGCCGAGAAAATTGGCCAGCCAGGCTTGCCTCGTCCGGAGGTTCTGGTTGATGAGCCGGATCTGCTTGAGGGCGTCCGGCGTCGCTTCGTCGCCTTTGCGGAGGAGGACCTTTCCTTTCTTGATCGTAAAAAAGACCGATTCGACGCCGAGACGAGCTTTTTCCATTTTCGCCTCGGTCTCGACTTTGCTGAACGAGACGTTGGGCGTCGCGAAGCTGAACGAAAGGCTGATGAGCAGACCTTTCTTTCGGGCGGAGAGCTCAAGCTTGTTGATCTCGACGACGAAATTGTCCTTGGCTTCCTTGATCTCGAGGATGTCCTGGGGGCGGAGGGTCTTTTCGGGTTCCTGGTTTCGGAGGAGGGTGAATCCCCGCTCCTGTTCGCCGTGTAAGAACAGGCTTTTCGAAAGGATCATCCCCTGGCTGGAGTACTTTTCGACGAGGCCGAGGAGGATGGTTTCGAGATCGGAGCCGAAGCCTTCTTTTTCCAAGGAGATGAAAGCGGCCGTTCCCAACTCGAAACCGAACTTGTCCTGGATGGTCTTCTGGAACTGGCCGTAGTCCTTCTTTTCCGGCGGCATCCTCATCCATTCCCGTCCCATGGCGAAGAATTGCCGGATCCTTTCCTCGGTGGTGAGGAAAATGTTGGGATCGAAAATGTAGACCGGCAGGACGGCCTCGGCCGCGTCCCGGCGCCGGGCGTCCGTCGCTTCGACGTCCTCGACGGTCAGGTCGGAGGGAGCGACGACATCGGCGGCGGCGATCTCGCCGAGCTTGAGCCCGGGGAGCGCTTTCTTCGGGCCGTAGGAGATGACGAAGCCGATGGCCAGAGCGAAGAGGAGGATATATATGAACGGATTCTCGACAAGGACGCGGACGGATTTCGACCGTTTCTCCGGAGGGGGATGAGCCTGACCGTTCTCGCGCTTGGGCGAAAACGCCGAGCTCTTGAAGAGCTTGAGGTTCTTGAACGAGATGAAGCTCATGATCAGGGAGCCGCCTTGGCTTCCGCTTTCTGGTAGGCCTTGATGATCTTCTGGACCAAAGGATGGCGGACGACGTCCTTCTCGGTGAACGTGCAGAAAGCGATCTCCTTGATCGGGGCCAGGATCTTGAGGGCATGGAGCACGCCGGACTTCGCCGGTTGGGGAAGGTCGATCTGGGTGATGTCGGCCGTAATAACCACCTTGGAATCGAAGCCCGCTCTCGTCAGGAGCATTTTCATCTGTTCCTTGGTCGTGTTCTGGGCCTCGTCGAGGATGATGAACGCGCCGTTGAGCGTGCGGCCGCGCATAAAGGCCAGCGGGGCGATCTCGATCATCCCTTTCTCGATGAGCCGGTTGGCGTGGTCGGCCTGGACCAGGTCGAACAAAGCGTCGTATAAGGGCCGGAGATAGGGGTTGATCTTCTGATACATGTCGCCCGGCAGGAAGCCGAGCTTTTCGCCCGCCTCGACGGCCGGCCGGGTCAGGACGATGCGGCTGACGAGTTTGTTCTGGAAGAAGGACAGGGCCATGGCCATGGCCAGGTAGGTCTTTCCGGTGCCGGCCGGGCCGATGCCGAAAACGACGTCGCGAGTCCGGATCGCTTGAAGGTAATCCTGCTGGTTGAGGCTTTTCGGCGTGACCGATTTCCGGGACAGGTTCAAGGCCTCGGCCGGGAAATAGTTGTCCAGCGGTTTTCCCTGGCCTTCTTCGAAAAGGTCCAGGGCGATGTGGAAATCCTCCTCCTTGAGGTCGTGGCCCTTCTCTTCGAGCTCGTGAATCTTATCGAAATAGGCTTTCGCGTACTCGACCTTTTTCGGGTCGCCGTCGATGATCAGGCTCTCGCCCCGGATGGAGAGGCTGACGCCCAGACGGTTTTCGAGCTTTTTCAGGTTGCGGTCGAGGACGCCGAAAAAGACGTTCTTCCGGGTAAAGGGGTGGGTGATTTTTTCCATATCAGAGCGCGAGAAATGAGTCGTCGGCCATTGAAATCATTATAAACACTTATAAAGTCGCTTTGTCAAGGAGCGGCGAAGGCGAAAAGGGCCCTCCCTGCTTCTGTTCTTGACACCGGTCCGCGGTCGGCGATATAGTCATTTCCAAGCGTGAAGACTTATTCGCTGACACAGCTTAAGCAGCTCGAGGCCGAGAGCATTCACATCATGCGCGAGGTCGCGGCCGAATTCGAGCGGCCGGTCATGCTTTATTCCGCGGGCAAGGACTCGTCCTGCATGGTCCGCCTGGCCCAGAAGGCTTTCCATCCAGGGAAAATGCCGTTCCCTCTGTTGCACGTGGATACAGGCTACAAGTTCCGCGAGATGGTTGAGTTCCGGGACCGGTTCGTGCGGAAAATCGGCGCAGCGCTCATCGTCCACAAGCATGCCCAGGCCGGCGTCGCCAACCCCTTCGAGCTCGGCACCCAAAAATGCTGTGCCCTGCTGAAAACGCAAGCCCTCGTCGACGCCGTCCGCCTCCACAAATTCGATGCCGCCTTCGGCGGAGCGAGACGTGAGGAGGAAAAATCCCGGGCCAAGGAGCGCGTCTTCTCGTTCCGCGACGAACTGGGGCAGTGGGATCCTAAGAATCAGCGCCCCGAGCTGTGGAGTCTCTATAACACCAAGGTGAACAAGGGCGAATCCATCCGCGTCTTCCCGCTGTCCAACTGGACCGAACTCGATGTGTGGCAGTACATCCACACGGAGAACATCCCGGTCGTGCCCATGTACTTCGCCCGGGGACGGGAGATGATCGTCCGCGACGGCCAGCTCATCCCTCTCGACGGGCCGATCCCCTTGAAGCCCGGCGAAAAGCCCCAGACGGTCATGTGCCGGTTCCGCACGCTGGGCTGTTATCCTTGCACCGGCGCCGTTCGCTCCTCGGCCAAGACCGTCCCGGAGATCATCGAGGAAATGCTGGAAATCCGTGTTTCGGAACGGTCGACCCGCGTTATCGATCACGACGCCGAAGGTTCGATGGAGATGAAAAAGCGGGAAGGATACTTCTGATGTCGTCGATCGACGACTTCCTGAGGATGACCGAGAAGAAGGATCTCCTGCGATTCTCGACGGCGGGAAGCATCGACGACGGCAAGTCCACGCTAATCGGCCGCCTGCTCCACGACTCGCAGAATATCTACGATGACCAGCTCGCCTCGATTCGCCGGGTGTCGCGCGACAAGGCCTCCGCCGAGCGGATCGACTTCGCTCTCCTCACCGACGGCCTGAAGGCCGAACGGGAGCAGGGGATCACGATCGATGTGGCCTACCGCTATTTTTCCACGCCCAAACGCAAGTATATCATCGCCGACACACCCGGTCATGAGCAGTATACCCGCAACATGGCCACCGGCGCGTCCACGGCCAACCTGGCTATCGTCCTGATCGACGCCCGCAACGGCGTCCTCCCGCAGACGCGGCGCCATGCGTTCATCGCCTCGCTCCTCGGCGTCCCGCACCTCGTCGTCACGGTGAACAAGATGGACCTCGTCGACTACAGCGAGCCGGTCTTCAACGCCATCAAGGAGGAGTTCTCGGCCTTTGCCGCTAAGCTCAACAACGTCGACATCCGGTTCCTCCCGGTCAGCGCGCTCCGGGGCGACAACGTCGTCACCCGCAGCGCCCGCATGCCCTGGTACAACGGGGAGAGCCTGCTCGAGCTGCTCGACAACATCTACATCGGCAGCGACCACAATCTCGTCGACCTTCGCTTTCCTGTCCAGCACGTTCTCCGGCCGCACCATGACTTCCGCGGCTACGCCGGCGTGGTCACCTCCGGGATTCTCCGGAAGGGCGACGAGCTTCTGGCCTTGCCGTCCATGACGACGAGCCGCGTGAAATCCATCGTGACCTACGACGGGGACCTGGAGGAAGCCTTCCCGCCCATGTCGATCTGCGTCACCCTCGAGGACGAACGCGACATCAGCCGCGGCGAGATGCTCGTCCATCGGCACAACCTGCCGCGCGTGGAGCGGCGTTTCGAGGCCATGGTGGTTTGGATGGGCGACAAGCCCATGGATCTCAACTCGCCGTACCTCATCAAGCACACGACCCGGCTCACCCGGGCCCGCATCGACCAGGTCCGCTACAAGGTGAACATCAACACGCTTCAGCGGCATCCCGCAGATGCCCTGGCCTTGAATGAGATCGGCCGGGTCGTTTTCACCTCCCATCTTCCCCTGTTCTGCGATCCGTATACGAAGAACCGCGGCACCGGTTCGTTCATCCTGATCGATACCATCGATAACACGACGGTCGCCGCCGGCATGATCATCGACCGCGAGCCGTCCGACCAGCTCCCCTCGCGCATGGCCGGCGCCGCGGACGAGAAGATCCCCCACGCCCGCCGGCGCGAAAGCCGCATCGCGGCGGCGGACCGCGCGGCGCGCTACAGACAAAAGGCCGCCACGGTCTGGCTGACCGGACTCGTGGCGTGCGGCAAGGTCGAGATCGCCTACGCGCTCGAACAGAAGCTGTTCGAGCTTGGCGCGGTCTGTCTGGTGCTGGAGGGGGAGAGTGTCCGCCACGGCCTGAGCCGCGAACTGGATTTCAGTTCGGAGGACCTGGCCGAGCATTTGCGCCGCGTGGCGGAAATGGCCAGGATGCTCAATGAATCCGGCCTGATCGTGATCGGCGCGTTCGTTTCCCCGACCGAGTCGGTCCGCGCTCAAGCGGCCGAGATCATCGGCAAGGACCGCTACCTGGAAGTCCACGTGGACGCGCCGGTGGACTGGTGTGAACGGCACGATATCACCGGACTGTACCGCAAAGCCCGGGAAGGGGAGGTCAAGAACCTCGCCGGGGTCAACATGCCCTATGAGCCTCCGGCCCATCCCCATCTCCGGATTTCATCAGTCCAGACTGCCGCCGACGCTGCCGCCGACGAGATCCTGAAGAGACTGCGGACGGATGGGATCTTCCCCTTGAAGGGGTGAAGGTCCATCGTTCCCACATAGATGCGGCTGATCTTGGCCTTCACGGGACGGACGAGGCGCTAGTGTGGCGTATCAGCAATGGCTTTAATATGTTGTCATTCCGGACTCGATCCGGAATCCAGCTTAAAAAGGCCTGGATTCCCACCTACGTGGGAACGACGTCTGGATTCCCGCTTTCGCGGGAATGACAGTTCCAGGCTTATAGTAATGCCGTTGTTAAGACGCAACACCAAGTTGAAAAAATCCGTCAGGTATTATATAAATACCTTTAATTTTCGCCGATTTCAGCCGCCCGAGCGCACCGGCGCCGAGGAGAGACATATGGACAAGGAATTCACCACGATTTCGATTCCCACCTCTCTGGTCAAGCAGATCGAGGAGTCGATCCAAGGCACGGATGTCTCGTCCGTCAGCAGCTATATCGCCAAGATCGTCCGGGAGGCTCTTTCGAAGAAAGACGCCGAACCGGACGTCTTCAGCAAAGAGGACGAGGAAAAGGTCAAGGAACGCCTGAAAGCGCTGGGATATATCGACTGAAGGAATCGTCTTGAGAATTAGGAACCAGGATGATCGCGCCCCACGGCGATAAACTCATCGAACGCGTCCTCGACGATAATCAGAGAGGCGATATCATCGAGAGGGCTCCCGGCCTGCTTCACATTCGGTTGGACGCGGGGTCGATCAGTGACGTCGAGAACATCGCGACGGGCGTCTTCAGCCCCCTGGCGGGGTTCATGGGCCGAGAGGATTTCCACCACGTCCTCAATCAATTGCGGCTTTCGAACGACCTTCCCTGGACCATCCCTATCGTCCTCGATGTCGATAAGAGCGAGGCCGCCAGGCTCAAAGCCGGAAGCCAAGTCATCCTGACCAACGACGAGAGCGATCCGGTCGCTGTTCTCCACCTTGAAGAAAAATATGATTATGACCGGGAAGAGATGGCCAGGAAGGTGTTCGGGACGACCGACGCCGTCCATCCCGGCGCGGCCAAGGTCCTGAACATGAAGGATGTCCTTCTTTCCGGCAAGATCGACCTCATCCAGAAGCCTCCCACGCCGTTCGCTCGGTTCAAGCTCACCCCCCGGGAGACCCGGGAACTGTTCAAGGAAAAAGGCTGGCGGACGGTCGTCGGTTTTCAGACGTGTGGCATCCCTCATCTCGGGCATGAGCATGTCCAGAAGTCGGCCCTCGCGTTCGCCGATGGGGTCTTCATCAGTCCCGTTGTCGGGGGGAAAAAAAGGGGGGATTACAGGGACGAGGTCATCCTGGCCTCGTACGAGGAGCTCATCAAGACATACGACCTGAAGGAACGGGCGGTGATGGCCATCCTCCAGATGGAGATGAGGCACGCCGGCCCTCGCGAAGCCATCTTCCACGCCGTCATCCGCAAGAACTTCGGCTGCACGCACATCATCATCGGCCGCGACCAGGCCGGCGTCGGGAACTACTACCATCCGTTCGCCGCGCAGGACATTTTCGAGGAATTCCCGGACCTGCGGATCGTGCCGCTGTTTTTCCGTTCGTTCTATTACTGCAAGAAATGCCTTTCGGTCGTGAATGAGACGATCTGTCCGCATCCCCCCCCCGACCAGATCCATTACAGCGGGACCGAAATCCGGGACATGCTGCTCCGGGGAGAGTCTCCGCCTCCCGAACTTGTCCGCCCCGAAGTGGCCAAGATCATCAGGGACACCAAGAACCCGTTCAATGACTGAATCCATGGCTCAACTGAAGCGAAAAATCCTGATCATCGGGCTCGACTCGGCCCCGGCGGAAATCGTCATCGACCGGCGCGCCGAATTTCCCGTGCTCCGCGGTCTGATCGAGGGCGGGTTCCACGGGACCATGCGGAGCTCGGATCCTCCGATCACGATCCCCGCCTGGATGGTCATGACCACGGGCAAGGACCCCGGCCGGCTCGGCCTCTACGGGTTCCGCCACCGGACGGGCTATTCCTACGACAAGATGTGGATCGCCACCGCCCAAGCGTTCAAGGAACGGGCGATCTGGGACGTCGTCGGGGATCATGGCGGCCAAAGCTGCCTGGTCAGCATCCCGCCGAGCTATCCTCCGCGCAAAGTGCCCGGGCACCTCATTTCCTGTTTCATCACCCCCGATAGCGAAAAGGAATACACGTATCCGGCCGGTCTCCGGCAGGAGATCGAATCCCGGTTCGGCCCGTACGCGTTCGACGTCGTCTTCCGGACCGAGAACCGCGACGTAATCCTCAAAGAGATCTACGACATGACGGCCAAACGATTCGAGGTCCTCCATTATCTGATGACGACGAAACCATGGAACCTGTTCATGTTCGTTGAGATCGGCGTCGACCGGGTCCAGCACGCCTTCTGGAAATACATGGACACAAAGCACCGCCTCTACCAGCGCGGGAACAGATACGAGAACGTCATTCTCGACTATTACAGGTTTCTGGACCGCAAGATCGGAGAGCTGCTGGCGGTCGCGGGCGAAGAGACGATCGTCCTGGTCGTCTCCGACCACGGCGCAAAACGGATGAAGGGCGCATTCTGCATCAACGATTGGCTGATCGAGGAAGGCGACCTTGTCCTTAAGGAGATCCCCAAGCGGGGAGCCAGCATCGAAAAGACGGCCGTCGACTGGCCGAAGACGAAGGCCTGGGGCTGGGGCGGCTATTACGCCCGCCTTTTTCTCAACGTCGAAGGCCGCGAACCGCAGGGCGTCATCAAACCCGAGGACTACGAGAAGGAGCGCGATCGCCTCACCGAGCGCCTGAAGGCGATCCGCGGGCCCCGCGGCGAGGCCTGGGAGACGCGGGTCATCAAGCCCAACGAATATTTCGACGAGGTCCGAGGCGATTATCCGGATCTCATGGTCTATTTCGACGACCTCTACTGGCGGTCGGCGGGGACTCTCGGATACGGCACGAGATATCTCCTTGAAAATGACACGGGGCCGGACGATGCCGTCCATGCTCAGGAAGGGATGTATATTCTTTATGATCCTGAAGAAAAGGTGAGCCGCCGCAAAAAGATCGATATTCTGGACGTGGCGCCGACCGTGCTCCACGCCTTGGGCTTGCCCGTCCCGAGCGATATGAAAGGGAAGATCTTCAACGGGTGAGATTCCCGCGCCGCGAGAGCGGCGCTTATGGAGACGCTGAAAAGGAGACTCGCGATAAATGTGCGAACATGAGCAAAAAGGCGTGACGCTGTGGTTCACCGGGCTCCCGTGCTCCGGCAAATCGGCCGTGGCCGACCGCGTGGCCGAGCGCTTGAAGGACCGCGGCTATCGGGTGGAACGGCTCGACGGCGACATCGTCCGCCGGAGCCTGACCCGGGACCTCGGCTTTTCCAAGGAGGACCGCGACGAGAACATCCGCCGGGTTACGTTCGTGGCGAAGCTCCTGACCCGGAATGACGTTTTCGTCCTGACCTCGTTCATCTCTCCGTACCGGGACATCCGGGATCAATCGCGTCAGGAGATCGGCCGTTTTCTCGAGGTCTACACGAAATGTTCCCTCGACGAATGCATGCGGCGCGACGTCAAGGGCATGTATAAAAAAGCGATCGAAGGAAAGATCAAGGAATTTACGGGCATCTCCGATCCGTATGAGGAGCCCGTCGATCCGGAGATCCTCCTCGAGACCGACAAAGAAACCCTCGAGGAAAGCACGGCCAAGGTCCTGGCGAAAATGAAGGATCGGGGCTATTTGGAATAACGTAACCGGGGAGAGTCGACCATGGCCAGATCCTGTCTCGTGACCGGAGGGGCGGGCTTCATCGGCTCGCATCTCGCCGAGGAACTCGTCCGGAGGGGTTTCAAGGTCCGCGTGCTGGACGATTTTTCGACCGGGAAACGGGAGAATCTCGCCGCCTTCCGGGAAGCCGTCGATCTCATCGAAGGAGACGTGCGCGACCTCAGGATCTGCCGGACGGCCGTCAGCGGGATGGATTACGTCTTTCATGAAGCGGCCCTGGCTTCGGTCCCGCTCTCGGTCAAGGATCCTTTTCTCACCGATGACATCAATGTCGGCGGGACCCTCAATATGCTTTGGGCCGGCAAGGAGGTGGGGGTCAAGAAGCTGGTGTTTGCCTCTTCGACCTCCGTCTACGGCGATAATCCCGACCTTCCCAAACGGGAGGAGATGTCGGGAATCCCGCTCTCTCCCTACGCCCTGAGCAAGTGGGTCGGCGAGAAATATTGTCAGGCCTTCAGCCTGATCTATGGCATCCCGACGGTCGGCCTTCGCTACTTCAACGTCTTCGGACCGCGCCAGGACCCGAAATCGCAGTACGCGGCGGCCGTACCGATCTTCATCTCCCGGATGCTCCGCGGCGAGCGGCCGGTCATTTATGGCGATGGAGAACAGACCCGAGATTTCGTCTTCGTTCGGGACGTCGTGGAGGCCAATATCCTGGCGGCTGAGACGGAGGGCGTCTCCGGTCAGGTGTTCAACATCGCCTCGGCCGAGAGTCTCAGCGTGAACGCGCTCGTCAGGATGATCAACGACGTCCTGGGGACGTCGATCGATCCGGTTTACGGGCCGGAGCGCCCCGGTGATATCCGCCATTCGGCCGCGGACATTCGCAAAGCCGAGGCGGGATTGGGCTACCGGCCGGGCCAAGATTTCCGCCGGGGCTTGGAACTGACCATGACCTGGTTCAAAGAAAAAAGGAGGTCCTCATGAAAATCGCTGTCATCGGAACGGGATACGTCGGGATCGTCACCGCCGTCGGCCTGGCCGAATTCGGCCATACGGTGATCGGCGCCGACAAGGTTTCCGAAAAGATCGAGAAGATCTCGCACGGCGACGTCCCTATCTATGAGCCCGGCCTCGCGGAGCTCTTGAAGGCCAACTTGAAAAAGGGGACCATCACCTTCAGCTCCGACCTGAACGGGACCATTCAGGCGGCCGACGTCATTTTCGTCTGCGTCGGAACGCCGCAGGGCGACGACGGCAGCGCCGACATGTCCCAAATCGAGGAGGTCTCCCGGCTCATCGCGGAGAACCTGAACGGCTACAAGGTCGTGGTGGAAAAGAGCACGGTCCCGGTCAAGACGTCCTCCTGGATCAAGCGGACCATCAGCCTCTACAAGAAGAGCGACCAGGAATTCGACGTCGCCTCCAACCCCGAGTTCCTTCGGGAAGGTTCGGCAGTCTCCGACTTCCTCCGTCCGGACCGGATCATCATCGGCGTCGAGACCGAACGCGCCCGGGACATGCTGACAGAGATCTACGCCGATTTCAAAGACCGTCTTTTCATCACCAATATCGACACGGCCGAACTCATCAAGCACGCCTCGAACTCTTTCCTGGCCATGAAGATCTCCTACATCAACCTGATGGCGGACCTGTGCGAGCGGACGAACGCGGACGTCGAGCAGGTGGCGAAAGGGATGGGACTCGATCCCCGGATCGGCGGCCTGTTCCTCAAGGCGGGGCTGGGCTACGGCGGGTCGTGTTTTCCCAAGGACCTCAAGGCGCTGATCAAGATCGGCGAGGACCTCGGCGTGAACATGAACCTCCTCAAGGAGACGGACCGGATCAACGTGGAGCGGACGCGCCATTTCCTGGAAAAGATCAAGCGGGCCCTCTGGATCCTGAAGGATAAGAGGATCGCCCTTCTCGGTCTGGCCTTCAAACCAGAGACCGACGATATCCGGGAAGCGCCGGCCATCAAGCTGATCAGGGACCTTCTCAACGAAGGGGCCATCCTCCGGCTCTACGACCCCGAGGCGCAGGCGAACATGAAAGAGCTGTTTCCGGAGGACAAGGTCCGGATCACCTATGTCAAAACGCCCTATGAAGCGGTGAACGGCGTGAACGCCCTTCTTCTCTGCACGGAATGGAAGGAATTCTCCGAGCTCGACTTCGGCAAGATCAAGGGCCTCATGGCCAATCCCATCATCATCGACGGCCGGAACATCTTTCGCCCCGAAGCCGTGAGAAAACTCGGTTTTGAGTACTATTGCGTCGGACGCAAGTAAGACGCTAAGCCAGATGAAGGGGGTTGTGTCTCAATAAAAAACCCGACAATATCTCTTGAACCGTCATTCCCGCGAAAGCGGGAATCCAGCTCGTTCTGGCAATAACCTGGATCCCCGCCTCCGCGGGGATGACAAGAAAGACTGCACTAGCGGCTTCGTTTGATCGTCAGAATGCGGTCTTTGAAGTCCGTTTCGACGATCAGAAAAGCGTCGTTGTTCACGAGCGCGGTCTGATAAGCGATCTTCGTACCGTCTCTTCGGACCTCGATATTTTTCAGCCCCTCGGCAAAGGCGGCGGCTTCCCCGATCCAGGGGATGAGGATCTTGACATCCCCCCGGCCAGATAGATTGCTGTTATAGCGAAACGTCACGGTCCCGGCCCGCTCGTCCCATTGATAGTCATAAGCCGCGAAGGCGCCCGCCGCGGGAACGAAAACGTGGGCCGCGGCCCGGTCGGCGCTGAGCTTCGGCTCGAGGGACAGGGAGTCCCTGGCGATCTTGAAACCGAGATATCCCTCGAACAGGGCCTGGCCCAGGCTGCCGGCGCTTCCGGAATAAAAAGCGCTCCCCTGGCCTTGGCCGCCGGGGCTGTCCCATTCATAAAGCCCTTTATTGGCGATGGTCTTGCCCGCGATCTCGATGAGTTTTTCCCTGGCCGCGCGGCTGAACCCGTGCTCGAACATCGCCGCGACGAGCTTTCCGCCGAACCAGTCCCATTGCCCGCCGTTCTGGTACTCGTAGGGCTGGTCCATCATCGGATGCTTGAAAAAGCCCTGCGGATAAGGAGGGAGAAGGACGCCGCTGATCGTCGACATCGAAAATCGTTGTTGGCAAGCCAGCGCGGTCTCGATGATCCTCCGGCATTGGTCGTCCGAGGCCAGTCCCGAAATCATGGCTTCGGCGTTTCCTCCCATGGCGAACATCGCATCCTCGACGAAATCGTGCTTCAAAGCATCGAGATGGATATGGACCCGGAAGAATCCCCGGTCCTGCTGCCAGAGCCATTGATCGGCGTTCTTCCGGATGCGTGCGGCCTGCTCTCGCCAGGATCCGGCTTTGTCGGCGCGTCCGGCCGCCGCCAGCATCCAGGCCAGATCCCGGGCGGCGGCATAAAATTGGCTCTGGTCGTAGATGTCGCAAGTCCAGTGGGTCGCGCGATCCACATAGATGGCCCGCTGGTCCGGAGCGTTCATGTCCACATCGCCCCAATCCGCGGTGTGCGCGCCGGTCAGGAGCCCATGAGCTTTGTCGAACCGCAGACGGAGGACGGAATCGAGAGCTCTCTCTAAGCGGGAGAGAACGGTCGCGCCTTCGATCTTCTTTTCCAGCCAGGCGGTCCCCGCCAACCGGGTGACCTGGGCGGCGGCGCGGACGGCGCTCGTTTCCTGGTCGGTCTCGGTCGTGTTCTTGTCGGCCTTGCCCCGCGAATCGATCCAATCCTCGAGCGACCCGTCGATCCGCTGATAGGCCAAATGCTCCTCGATCCAGGACTGGAGGAAGGGCGTTTCATAGAAGAAGCGCGATGCGGGGATGATCGTGTTCGCGTCCCGGAGCCAGATCTGGGGATAGGCCGTTCCGGCGGCGAATCCCGAGACCGGCCCCGTTCTTCCTTGGAACGTGACCTTGTTGTGGCTCAGCGTCGAGCGGATGAGCTTGAAGAGCTCCCCGAACTCCCTGACGCCGGACCGGAAATCCGTAAAAGCGCCGAACTCCAATTCTTTCGGGGATGGGGCGGTGGGCACTCCGGGATTCGAGGCGACGATGAACAGGCCGAGGGCGAAAAGCCCGAAGGCCGTCCCGGCGCGATGTCTCTTTTTCATTTTTCAGCAGATACGGGGCAGGAGTTCGGATGTCAGTGGTTCGAGCCGCCGCAGGCCGCCGGCCGAGGTCCTCAGCAGGAGCTCTCCGGGCCGCCCAATCCGTTGTTCGATCCGGCCGATGAGGGCCGCTTTTCGTCCGAGCGGATCTTTCTTGATCCGGGAAAGAACGGCTCGGGCTTTCCGCTCGGGAACGACAAGGACCGCCCGCCCTTCGCAGGCCAGATACAGCGGATCGATCCCAAGGAGCTCCGTCGCGGCGCGGACGGGATTCGACATCGGGATCCGGTCTTCGTCGACGAGGATCGAATAGGGGATCTGCTCGGCCAGTTCGGACAGAATGGTGGCCAGGCCGCCCCGGGTGATGTCGCGCATCCAGAGGACCCCGCTTTTCCAGAACGGAATCAGGAAGTTCAGGGGGGCGCAGTCGCTCTTGACGCGCGATTCGAGGCCGAAATCTCCCCGGGCCGTCAGGATGGCCACACTGTGCTCGCCGAGCGTGCCGGTCAGGATGATCGCGTCGCCGGGTCCGATGAGTCCGGGACTCGGCGTAGCGACGATCCGGCCGATCCCCGAGGTGTGGATGAAGATCTTATCCGCTTGTCCCTGTTTGACGACCTTCGTATCGCCGGTGACGATCCGGACGCGGGCCCGCTCCGCCGCCGTTTTCAGAGAGCGGATGATCCGTTCGAGGGCGGTCCATTCCAGGCCTTCTTCCAGGATCAGTCCCAGCGAAAGGTAGAGGGGGACGGCGCCGGAAACGACCAGGTCATTCACTGTTCCGTTGATCGCCAGCTTGCCGATGTCGCCTCCGGGAAAGAAGATCGGATCCACGACATAACCGTCCGTCGTGAAGGCGAACCCCGACGGCAGATGGCCGGCATCGAGGAGCCCGGACAGGATCGGATTTTTGAACGCCGGGACGATGAGGCCGGCGATGAAATCCCTCATGGTCTTGCCGCCGCCGCCCAGCTCCAAACTGATCCTCTTCATGACCGCGGGCCTCCGTATTTATGATGAACGAAGCAGGCTCCCTCGAAGGAGACCATGCACGGTCCATGCGGGGATTCGGGGGTGCACTTCTTGCCGAACAGGGGACACTGGGGAGGTGAAAGGAGGCCTCGCAGCACGGCCCCGCAGCGGCACCCCGGCAGGTCGCTCTCCCGGGCATCGATGCGGAGATCGTGCTTCAGTTCGGCGTCATAAGCGGCGAATCCGGTTCTCAATCGGAGTCCGCTTCGAGGGATCACTCCCAGCCCCCGCCAGCAGGCGTCTTTTGGTTCCAGGATCTCCTCCATGATCTTTCGGGCGACCGGATTTCCCTCCGGCCGGACGACCCGCCTGTATTCGTTCGCCACGATCGGTTTTTTCTCCCGGATCTGATCCAGGAGGGAGAGGATCCCCAGCAAGATGTCTCCCGGCTCGAATCCGGCGATGACGCCCGGGTAGCCGAATTCGCGGGCGATGAACTCGTAGGGCTCTTGGCCGATGATGGCGCTGACGTGGCCGGGATAAAGAAAACCGGAGATCCTGACCTCGCCCGATTCGAGGATGGCCCGCAGCGGAGGAGGGATCACCCAGAGCGCGGACAGAATGGAAAAATTGGGCAGCTTTTCCTTGCCGGCCGACCTCGCCGTCAGGGCGATCGAAGGGATGGTCGTCTCGAATCCGACGCCGAAAAAGACGATCTCCTTGTCTTCGTGGCGGCGGGCGAGTTCCAGGGTTTCGTCCGGGGAATAAACGATCCTCACCTCCGATCCTCGGGCCGGGGCGATGGACTGCAGAGAGCCGCGTCGGGTCGGGATCCGGGTCATGTCGCCGAACGTGGCCAGAATGACGTTCTCCCGTTCCGTCACGAGCCGGATGGCGGCCTCATGGACCTCCCCCGGGGTGATACAGACCGGGCAGCCGGGTCCGGAAACCATATCGATGCCGGCCTCCGAAAGCATCGGTTGGAGGCCGTACTTGTGGATCGTCATGGTATGCGTGCCGCAGACTTCCATGACGCGGCAGGGAGAGGGGAGGGCCTTCTTTTTTTTCCGAATAGCGGCGATCAGGGCGTCGATGACCTTTTTCCGCCTGAACTCGTTCGCCGCGGCCATGGCCAGGTTTTCAGCTCTTTTCGGCGATTTCCCGGAGCAGGTCGAGGGTCTCCCGGGCGTCGTCCTCGCTCAGGCGGGAAATAGCGAACCCGGCGTGGACGATCACCCAATCGCCGATCCGGATGTCGTCGAGGAGAGCGAAGTTCGTCCTGACCTTCGTTCCCAGGTAATCGATCCTGCCGGTCCTCTGGACCTCATTGATCTCGATGACTTTCGACGGTATCCCCAAACACATCGTTTTTCTCTTTTCAGCCCACCTAGATTAGCAGATTCGGAGGACTTTTGGAATAGGAGGGGAGGGCTCGGGGAAGAAGCTCGCTCCCTGGCGGAAATCTTAACGCCTGCACGTTTCGTTTTTTTCGGCGGCTGATACGAATAGTCGACACGGCGACAGGGTGGCCCCCGGCCCCCTGGGGAACCAGTCCCGTCGGTTCCCCCCGGCGAAACGCCGGGACCCCCCTCCGCTATGGGGGCCTTGGGGCCAACCCTGCCGTCGCGTCCTTGAATCGTCCGCCGAAAAAACCGAACAGAAGCGGCGATATCTCCTTATGGTCGCTTCGCATCCTTCCCC
>JAUYDS010000044.1 GCA_030691735.1 Candidatus Aminicenantota bacterium | reverse complement strand
GAGCTTCCCGGCCAGCTCCGCCAGCCCGGATGCGTCGAGGGGCAGGCGTTCCTCCGCTTCGCTCTCCCGCACGCCCTTGAGGCCTTTCTCGCGGGCTAATCCGAGGAGAATATCGGCGTCGCCGGCGGGATTGTTCTTCATGGTTCGTCCTTTATCTTAACAACTTTTAGGACTGAAGCCTACATTTTCTATAAGCGCATGAATCAAAGTCATCGCGAGAAGCGAAGCGACGCGGCTAATCCCCCCACACCCCCCTTTAGAAAAGGGGGGGAAGTGAGCCCCCCTTTAGTAAAAGGGGGAAAGCGAGCCCCCCTTTAGTAAAGGGAGGAAAGCGAGTCTCCCCTTTAGTAAAGGGAGGAAAGCGAGTCTCCCCTAAAGGGAGGCAATAATTTCTCCCCTTTAGTAAAGGAGGGACTATAATCCCCCCTTTTCTAAAGGGGGGTGGGGGGGGATTATGATTGCCACGCTCCCTTTGGTCGTCCGCAATGACAAAGCAACAGTAATTCATGCGTTCACCTGAGTTCAATCGGCGAGGACTAAGCTCATCCGCCGCAGGACAGGATTCACGGCGGCCAAGATCACACGGAGGGTCTGGCCGACCTCGAACGTTTTCCCCGATCGTCTCCCCGACAGCACCCCCCGCGTCCTCTCCCGGAAATAATCGCCGCCGAGGTCCTCATAGGAGACGACCCCTTTGACGAAATGATCGTCGATCTCCACGGACAGCCCCGCCCTGGTGATGTCGACGACGATGCCGGAAAACTCTTCTCCCAGTTTTTCCTTGAGAAAACGGAAGATCCGCCATTCGACGAGGTCCTGCTCCGCGCCGGCCGCCTTTCGCTCCTGCGCGGAGGCATGGAGGGCGACGGCCGCGAGAGACTCCGTCGCGGGAGGGAGTCCCATCAGGGCCCGTTTGAGAAGGCGATGGACCACAAGGTCCGGGTAGCGGCGGATGGGGGAGGTGAAATGGGTGTAATCCTTTTTGGCCAGCCCGTAATGCCCGACGTTCTCCTCGGAATAGACGGCCAGTTTCATCGCCCGGAGGACCTGGACGTTGACGTATTTTTCGCCGGGCCTGCCCTCGGCCTCGCGAATGGCGCGCTGCAGGTCCGCCGAGCGGATCTTGTCGGGCTGGGGAAGGGCGATCCCGAAATGAAACAGGATCTCGCGGAGTTTTTCCAGGTCTCCGATCGAAGGCGGCGGGTGGACGCGGTAGATCGAGACGATGTCCTTGCGGCTCAGAAACGAGGCCACGGCGACGTTGGCTGCCACCATGAACTCCTCGATGAGCTTGTGGGCTTCGTTCTGAGCGAAGGTCGCGATCGAGGCGAGACGGCCTTCCTTGTAGACGAGCTCGGGCTCGAGAAGGTCGAAATCCAAACTGCCTTCGCCGACGCGCTTGCCGCGGAGGAGCCGGGCCAAGTCCCGCATAGCCAGCAGGTCCGGGACAAGGGCGGCCTGCTTCCGCCGCTCGTCCGGGTCGCCCTCGAAGATCTTGAACACGGACGTGTACGTCAGCCGCTCGGCCGTCCGGATGATCGAGGGATGAAAATCGGCTTGAATGACGTTGCCGTCGGCGCCGATCTCCATCACCGCCGAGACCGTCAGCCGGTCCACGCGGGGCCGCAGGCTGCAGATGTCGTTCGACAGCTTCTCCGGAAGCATGGGCAAAGTCAGGTCCGGCAAATAGACGCTCGTCCCGCGGGCGGTGGCGTCCCGGTCGATGGCCGAGCCCGGTTCCACATAATGCGAGACGTCGGCGATGTGGACGCCGAGGAGGAAGCGGCCTCCCTCGAGCCTTTTGACGCTCACCGCATCGTCGAAATCCTGAGCCTTCTCGCCGTCGATGGTGAACGTCGTCCAGCCGCGGTGGTCTACCCGCCCCGCAGCGAGGACCGGGCGGCCGGCGACCTCATCGGCCTCGGCCAGGGCCGGGCCGGAAAATTCCTCCGCCAGTCCGTATTTCCGGATGGTGACCTTCGTGTCCACGCCGGGCGCGTCCGGCATCCCGAAGACGTCGGTGATCGTCAGGCGGCCGCGGTCCGCGGCGATGACCGCCCCCGGCGCCGGGAAGAACCCGCCCCGCGAAACGAGCGGGATCTCCTCGGGCGAGGGGGCGTCAAAGGGAACGAGATAAGGCGCGCCGGAGCGCTCGTCGTAAAGGCCGATGATGCTCTTTTTTTCCTTTTTGAGGACGCGCACGACGCGGCCTTCGGATCGTCCTTTGAGGCCCTGTTCCTTGAAGAGGATCTCGACGGTGTCGCCCTGCATCGCGCCCTTGGCAAAACGCCCGGGGACGAAGACATCGGCCGTCGACCGGTCCTCGGGGACGACGAACCCGAAGCCCCGCCCCGAGGTCTCGAACCGGCCGCGGAGGAGGTCGGATTGGACCGGGAGGAGGTAGCGGCTCTTGACCCGGCGGATGAGCTTTCTGTTCTCCAGTTCGATGAGGCGCCCCTCGAGTTTGGCCCGTTCCTTGCGGGTGACGCGGAGCTCCTTGAACATGTGTTGGAGGGTCAGTCCCTGCCGGTTCCGGCGGAGAAGCTCGAGAATGCGCTGGTCGTCCATGCCGATCTCTCAATAATAAAAAGGCGACAGATAGGGAATCCGGCGCCGGTCGCGAAAGCGCTTGACGAGTTTGAGATCGACCGCCGCCGAGAGCGCCTCCCCGCGCAGGTCCTTGTGCTCAGCCAGGATCTCCCTTCGGGCGGCCGCCCGTTCATCCTCGCCGGCCTGAGCCGACAGAATCCTTTCCAGGTCGGCCTCGAGCCGCTCCAAGGCCTCGTCGGAAACGGCGGACCTTGCCAGTTCCTTCCGCGCCTCAAGGAAGATCGGCTTCAACGGGCCGAGACCGTTCGGGAGGCTCTTCAAGAAGCCCTCGACCTCGGCCCGGATCCTCGTCCATTTATCGCTCCGCTCGGGAGGCTGTCTCGTCCCGCCGACCTTCCGATCGCGCTCGCGCTCGAACGCGCTTTCGACCTGGGCCCGGCAGAACGAAAGCGAAAGAACCTTCCCCCTCATCGCAGCTCCAGCGCGTCGGGCCGCGAAAGACTTCTCGATCCCCTCCAGGATGATCGGAAGCGGGACGCCGGCCCGTTCCCAGGCGGAGATGAGGTCCAGGTCTTTGGCCGACAGAAAGAACGGGGCGCCGCGCCGTTCCAGGAAATGCCGGGCGATCTCCTGAAAATAGCGGTCGCTATCGGTTTCGCTCATAAATGATCCTGAGTCCCTCCAGGACGAGATTCGGCTCGTAGGCCGTGATGGCCTTGACCTCGGCGCTGATCTGATCGCCGAAACCGCCCGTGGCGATGACCTTGGCCTCTGCGCCCAGCTCCTTGCGGATCTCTCCGATGATGTTACGGACAAGCCCGACATAGCCGAAATAGAGGCCGGACTGCATGCTGGCGACCGTCGTCTTTCCGACGGCCTTGGTCGGTTTTTTTATTTCGATCCGCGGCAGCTTGGCCGTTTTCAGGTAGAGAGCTTCCGCGGAGATCTGGATGCCGGGGGCGATCGCGCCGCCCAGGTATTCGCCCTTGGCCGAGACGGCGTCGAACGTCGTGGCGGTCCCGAAATCCAGGACGATGCACGGCCCGCCGATCTTTTCGTAAGCGGCCACGGCCGCGGCGACCCGGTCGGCGCCCACCTCGAGGGGGGCCTCGTATAGGATCGGCATCCCCGTCCGCAATCCGGGTCCGACGACCAGCGCTTTGACGCGGAAGAGGTCCTGGCTCAGAGTCTGAAAGATCGGCGTGAGCGGCGGGACGACGCTCGAGATGATCACGGCCTTGACGGCCGCGGGATCCCGACCATCGGACGCGAGCAGATTCCGAAGGATGATCCCGTACTCATCACCGGTCTTGTCCCGGTCCGAGCGGACCCGCCAGTGATGGGTCAGGGTCTTGTCCTTGAACAGGCCGATAGCCACCGTGGTGTTGCCGATATCGAGAGCCAAGAGCATGGTCGTTCTCCTTCGAGCCGCTATGCGTCTACCTTAATAATATCCGCGCTCGTAAAGCGGCGGATGTCGCTTTCGACAAGAACTGACAGCGCCCCGTCATAGCCGACCCCATGATAAACGCCCTGAATCCGCTCGTCGTCTTTGATCACCGTCACGGGATCGCCTTTCCGGAATATCGAATGTCGCTCGAACGTCCGGACGATCTCGTCGCCGCCGGCCGGCCCCGAAAAAACGTCCCGCCACCGCTCGATCTCCGCCAGAAGAAGCCCGAGGAGCCGTTCGCGGTCGGTCGGCCGCTGGGTCGCCATACGGACCGAAACGGCCAGCGCCCGGATGTCTTCCGGAAAATCGTCGAGGTCGTGGTCGACGTTCAGCCCCACACCGAGGATAACATATTCCGGACGGTTTCCCAAAAATCCGCTTTCGCAGAGGACGCCGCCCAATTTTTTCCCCTGCCAGAGGATATCGTTGGGCCAGCGGAGCCGGGCGGCCAGGCCGTGCGACCGCTCGACCGCCTCACGCGCGGCCAGACCTGCGGCGAGAGGAAGGAGCGAGATCTCCCCTGACACGGGGCGGAGGATCACGGAGAAATAGAGGCCTTTCCCCCGGGGCGATTGCCATGAACGGCCTTTCGTCCCCCGGCCGGCCGTCTGCTCATCGGACACGACGGCCGTTCCCTCGGGCGCGCCCCGGAGGGCCATCTCCCTGGCGACGTCGTTGGTCGAGGGGCAGGTCTCGAGGCGATGGATTTGATAGTTCATTTTTGCCAATAAAATCGGGGACACGTACCGAATTCCAGAGAATTCGGATACATGTCCCCCTTTTATTTTATATCTTCCGCGTATCGATGCCCTTGAGCTCCTCGACGAGCAACTTCTTGAACTCGGCGGAAATGATCTCCCGGGCGACGGTCGTCAGCTCGGACCGGCTGTTCCGGATCTCTTCGCGGACCAGGCCCCGGACCTTTTTTTCCAGGTCGCCCGTCCCGTCCGGCGCGGCGAGCACGGCCGCCGTCACGCTCTCCGGAGGTCTTGGAGGTTCCGCGGCCGTCTCCAAGGCCGGCTCTTCGGGCAGCGAAGGGAGTTCTTTTTTCCGGTCGATAGTCTCCCGGACAAGCATGGCCACGGTCTCGCCGTCGAAGGGCTTCTGGACGATGCCGTCGGGATCCGTTTCGGCGGCCCGGCGCGTGTCGATCGGCTCGAACGCTCCTCTCAAATAAAAAAGGGCGATCGCCCGCCCCTCCGGCCCGGCCCGGACGAACGCAGCTACGTCATAGCCGTCCTTGGAGGCCAGCGCGAGCGCGGTCAGGACGGCGTCGGGCCGTCCATCGCGGATAGCCTCGATGGCCTCGAGGCCGTCGCTGAAGACGGCGATCTCGAATTCCGGCGCCGGGAGGGCCAGCTCGGCCGCTTTCTGCCCATACGGCGATCCGTCGGCGATGATCACTTTATAAGACATGTCCTCTCCGCGCTTTGACAGGACCCGCTTGCGTCCTCCTCAATACTCGACATACATCGCCTCCTCGCCGAGCAGGCTCTCGACCGTCCGGGTCAGCTCGTCGGACGGCCGCACGCCGCCGACCTCGGCGGACTGGGCGATCACCCGAAAGGCATGGGGTGTCTCGAGCTCGAAGACGACGGGGCATTCGCCGGCGTGTTTTTCCAGGACATCCTTCAGCTCGTCGAGGAGCGGTTCTTCAAGGCCGGGAACGAAGACACGGATGACCACCCGCTTGGCCAGCTTTTGGAAAGCCTCAGCCAGCGGCAGGACGTTCGTCAGCTGGATCTTGCGGCTTTCGCCCTCGCCCACGAACTTCCCCTTGAGCCAGACCAGCTGGTCCTCGTGAAGGACCTCGTAGTTCTTGCGAAACGCGTCCGGGAAGGCGATGACCTCGATCCGGCCGCTCATGTCCTCCAGGAAGAAGGCGGCCATGCGCTCGTCCTTTTTCGTCTTGAGCGGACGGAACATGGTGATGACTCCGGCCAGGCGCACCTCGGCGTTGAAATCCTTTTCCTCGTCGAGGTCGCTGACCAGATGCGAGACGAGCCGGCCGAGGTTCTTGAACTGGGCTAGGGGATGGCCGGTGATGTAGAATCCCAGAGCGTCCTTCTCGTACGACAGCATCAGGGATTCGTCCCACTCGCGCATGGTCTTGACCGCGGCCGGGACCTCGGGAGGTTCGACGTGGCCGCCGCCGAAAAGGAGGTTCTGCCGGGTCGCTTTGGCCCTCTGGGCCTCGTGGGAGAAATCGATCATCGCGTCGATCAGATGAAAGCACTGGGACCGCGGCCATTTCAGGGAATCGAACGCTCCGGCCTTGATCAGGCTATCGAGGACCTTCCGGTTGATGGCCCGGCTGTCGACGTGGGCGACGACGTCGAACGGCGTGGCGAAGGTCCCATGTTCCCGCCGGATCTTGATGATGTCGCGAGCGGCCGTCTCGCCGACGTTCTTGACCGCCGACAGGCCGAAGCGGACGGCGTTCCCGGCCACGGTGAAATTGAAGTCGCTCTCGTTGATGTCGGGGGGGTGCACGGCGATGCCCATCTGCTGACATTCGTTGATGTATTTCTGAACCTGGGCCGTCCCGCCGCGCTCGGCCTCGGACGTCAGCAGGGCGGCCATGAAATGGTACGGGTAGTGGGCCTTGAGGTAGGCCGTTTGATAGGCCAGCGCGGCGTAGGCCGCACTGTGGGATTTGTTGAACCCGTATTCGGCAAAGTTCTTGATGTTCTCGAAGAGCTTCTTAGCTTTGTCCGCCGAGATGATGCCCTTCTTCCGGGCGCCCTTGAGGAAATTCTCCTTTTGCGACTTCATGATCTCGGCGACCTTCTTGCCCATGGCTTTGCGCAGCATGTCGGCCTCGGCCAGGGTGAACCCGGCCATCTCGGTCGCGATCCGCATGACCTGTTCCTGGTAGACGATGATCCCGCGCGTTTCGCGGAGCACGGGTTCGAGCTCGGGGATGTCATAGACGACCTGGTCGGGATGGTGCTTGCGCTTGACGAACTCGGCCGTCATGCCGCTCTTGAGAGGGCCGGGCCGGTAGAGCGCGTTCAAGGCGATGAGGTCGCGGAACTCGTCGGGCTTGTAGCTCCGGAGGAGCTCTTTCATGCCCCGGCTTTCGAACTGGAAGACGCCGTCCGTGTTGCCCGCCTTGAACAGATCGAACGTCGGCGGGTCGTCGATGGGCAAGTTTTCCATGTCGACGCGGAGGCCGAAGTCCGCCTCGATGAGGTCGAGGGCGTCGCGGATGATGGTCAGGTTGCGCAGGCCCAGGAGGTCCATCTTGAGCAGGCCGATGTATTCGACATCCTCCATCGGGAACTGAGTCGTGATCTCGCCCTTGACCGACTGATAGAGCGGCAGGAACTCGGTCAGCGGTTTGGGCGTGATGACGAGACCGGCGGCGTGGATCGAGGGATGGCGGACCTGGCCTTCGACCTTTTGGGCGATGGACAGGAGGTGGGCGATCTTCTGGTTCTTGTCGCGCAGCTCCTTGAGGGGAGCGATCGTTCTGAGCGCCTCGTCGATCTTGACGTCGGGGCCGAGGGGGATCATCTTGGCGATCCGGTCGACCTCGGGCAGCGGCACCTCGAGCACGCGGCCGACGTCGCGGATCGCGGCCCGAGCGCCCATCGTCCCGAAGGTGATGATCTGACTGACGTTGTCCCGGCCGTATTTCTCCGTGACGTACTTGATGACCTCCTCGCGCCGCCTCGCGCAGAAATCGATGTCGATGTCGGGAAGACTGATGCGGTCCGGGTTCAGGAAGCGCTCGAAAAGGAGGTCGTATTCGATCGGATCGATGTCCGTGATGCCCAGGCTGTAGGCCAGCAGGCTCCCGGCCGCCGACCCGCGGCCCGGTCCGACGGGGATCTCGTGGGCGCGCGCCTCGCGGATCAGGTCCCAGACGATAAGGAAATAGCCTTCGAACCCCATCCGTTCGATGAGCTTGATCTCGCGATCCAGCCGCTCCTCGTATTCCTCAAGCGGATGAGAGAGCCGGCCTCCCTCCCGCTTTCCGGTCAGGTCCCGCATGCGCGCGCGGAATCCCTCCCGGGCGACCCGCTCGAAATACTCCTTGAGCTCCAGCCCGTCGGGCGGCGTGAAGCGGGGCAGGAAGTGGTCCGAAGTCGGGAAGTGAAAATCGCACTGGCCGGCGATATGGATCGTGTTCTCCAGGGCCTCGGGGACCTCGTGAAAGAGGCGGGCCATCTCCTCTCCGGATTTGAAATAGAACTCCGTCGTCCCGAAACGGATCCGGTCCTGATCGCTGAGCTTTTTCCCCATCTGGATGCAGAGGAGGACATCGTGGCTCTCGGAATCGGCCTTGTGGCGATAGTGGACGTCGTTGGTGGCCACGAGCGGGAGATCGAGCTTGCGGGCCAGATGGATGAGCTTGGGATTGACCTCCTGCTGGGGCTGGAGCCCATGGTCCTGGAGCTCGATGTAAAAATGGTCTTTGCCGAATATCTCGGAATAGGATCCGGCGGCCGCCTCCGCGTCCTCGTCCAGGCCTTTTCCAAGGAGGAAGGAGACCTCGCCCTTGAGACAACTCGACAGGCCGATCAGGCCCTCGCTGTGTTGGGCCAGCAGCTCCTTGTCGATGCGGGGGCGGTAATAGAACCCCTCGGTGTAGGCTTTCGTGAGGAGGCGGCAGAGGTTCGTGTAGCCCTTCTCGTTTTTGACCAGGAGAACGAGGTGGAAGTGGAGCTGGCCCCGCTCGTCGGCCTGCCGGTCATGCCGGCTCTTGGGGGCGATGTACGCCTCGCAGCCGAGGATGGGCTTGACCCCCTTTTTTTGGGCCTCCTTGAAGAACGGGACGGCGCCGAAGATGTTGCCGTGGTCGGTCAGGGCCACCGCGGGCATATTGTTCTGGAAGGCGGCGTCGGCCAGATCGGCGATGCGGACGGCGCCGTCGAGGATGCTAAACTCGCTGTGATTGTGGAGATGGATGAAGCTCTGGGGCATCTTATTCCCACTCGATCGTTCCCGGCGGTTTGGTCGTCACGTCGTACACGACCCGGTTGACCCCCTTGACCTCGTTGACGATCCGGGTCGAGATCCGGGAGAGCAAAGCGGGTGTGGCCGGGAACCAGTTGGCCGTCATGCCGTCCACGCTCTGGACAAGGCGGATGACGGCCACCCGCTGGTAAGTCCTCCGGTCTCCCATCACGCCCACCGACTTGACCGGGAGGAGGACGGCGAAAGCCTGCCACAACTTATTGTAAATACCCGTTTTGCGGACTTCCTCGATGACGATCTCGTCCGCTTCGCGGAGGATCTCGAGGCTTTCCTTGTTGACCTCGCCGACGATCCTAACGGCCAGTCCGGGCCCCGGGAACGGATGCTGTTGGACGAAATCCTTGTCCACGCCGAGCTCCAAGGCCAGCGCGCGGACCTCGTCCTTGAACAGCTCGCGGAGCGGCTCGATGAGCTTGAACTTGAGGTCCTTGGGGAGGCCGCCGACATTGTGGTGCGATTTGATGGTCGAGGACGGCCCCTTGACCGGGTTGCTTTCGATGACGTCGGGATAGATGGTGCCTTGGGCCAGGAATTTCACCTCGCCGATCTTGGCCGCTTCGCGATCGAAGATCCGGATAAACAAGCCGCCGATGATCTTCCGCTTGCGCTCGGGCGAGATGACGCCGCGGAGGGCCGTGACGAACTCGTCGGCGGCGTCGACGCCGTCGACATTGAGCGACAATCTCTTGCGGAACTTGGCCATGAGGTCGTGGTATTGGCCTTTGCGGAGCAGGCCGTTGTCGACGAAGACACAGGTCAGGCGCCGGCCGATGGCCCGCTGGATGATGAGCGAAGTGACGAGCGAATCCACGCCGCCGCTCAGGCCGCAGACGACCCGCTCTTTCCCGACCGCGCGCCGGATCTCCTCGGCCTTGCGCTCGATGAACGAGCTGATGTTCCAGTCGGGCTGGAGGCCGGCCAGCTTGAAGAGGAAATTCCCGAGGATCTTCTTGCCTTCCTTGGTGTGAATGACCTCCGGATGGAACTGCACGCCGTAGAACCGGCGGTCCTTGGCCTCGATGACGGCCGCCTTGGTGTTCGCCGTCCGGCCCGTGATGCAGAAGCCGGGCGGCAGCGTCTCGAGCCGGTCGCCGTGGCTCATCCAGACCTGTTCGGAATCCTTGACGCCGGCGAGAAGGCCGCTTCGGTCCATGACCCGGAGCGAAGCGAAGCCGTATTCACGCTTGGCATGGGGCTTGACGGCGCCGCCGAGGAGATGGGCTGTGAGCTGCAGGCCGTAGCAGATGCCGAGGATGGGAACGCCCAAGCCGAAGATCTCGGGCGAGGGCAAAGGAGCCCCTTTCTCATAGACGCTCTGCGGCCCGCCGGACAGGACGAGCGCCTGCGGCCGCATTTTCTTGAGCCGGGCCGGGGACGTGGCGAAGGGGAGGATCTCCGAGTAGACGCCGAGCTCGCGGATCTTGCGGGCGATGAGCTGGGTGTACTGCGACCCGAAATCGAGGACGAGGACCTTGTTCATGCGGAGATTCTATCACTCGCCCAGGACGCAGACAAGGGGGGCGCGTGCGGATAATTATAAGAAAAATTCGTAACTTTTTCTCTTTTTTTCTTGTATATATAAATGAGAAAGACCGCTGGAGGAGGGCGCGCATGCGAAAGAACTGTTTCTGCCTGTTCATGATATTGCTCGCTCTCAACCTGGCCGCGCCGGCGGCCGAACAGGTGCCGCCTCCGGCCCACTTCACCATCACCCCGGCCGTGTCCAAAATCAAAGTGGACGGAATTCTCGATGAGGACGTCTGGCAAAAAGCGACGATGATGAAGCTGCCTTTTGAACAGCTTCCGGGCGACAACACCCCGGCGCCGGTCGAGACGGAATGTCTCCTCACCTTCGATCGGGCCCATCTTTACATCGCCTTTCGCTGTCTCGACCCCGAGCCGGGGAAGATCCGGGCCCATCTGATGGACCGCGACGCCATCGATACGTTCATCCAGGACGATCATATCTCCGTCATCATCGACGCTTTCAACGACGAACGGCGGGGATTTCAATTCCGAGTGAACCCTCTGGGCGTGCAGGCCGACGCGAATTTCAGCGAGCTCGAAGGCTATGAGGATTTCTCCTGGGACGCCATCTGGGCTTCGGCCGGAAAGATCACCGACTGGGGTTATGCCGTGGAAATGGCCATCCCCTTCAACCAGCTTCGTTTCGCCCGGACCGACCGCACCTTTTTTTCTAAAGATCGGATATGCCCTGGTGCTCTAGCTCGATCGAGAATCATTAAAGCTCGTTGAATTCGTCTCCCAATTCCGGCAGACTAAGAATATCTCGATTCCCGCCTCGCTGTTCTCGAGGGGTAAGGGGTAAGGAGTACGCCAAAGATCCCAGGGAACTGCTCAAGATCCGGCGATCGATCGCCGAGCTTCTGGATGAATTTTCTAAATAGATCAAAATAATCATTATTTTATTGACAAAATAAAATTAATAGTATAATAGTAGAAGTAGAATAGAAGGAGTAGAATTATATGACTAGATTTATATTGAGAAAAAACCCATATGAATATACAAAAGAGGACTTCGAGAGGGAGCTCATCGGCCTCGAGCCCGAGATCATCAGGCAATACTACGTCGAGATCAACGGTAAGAAGTTCCCCCCAAAACAGGTCATCGCCCATATCCTCCGCTTGGGCAAGGTCGAATTCACGACCATGGACGCGGCCAATATCCTGCGGAGATTGGGTTTCCGGCTGCATCACCTCGATTGACCCGGTCGTCAGCGTCTATTTGACACATGGAGCCGGTTTCTTTTATAGTGAACGCGCTATGAATTGGGAAGATATCGCCAAAGAACTCACGGTCCAAACGGATTCGAAGATCGTCCTGCTCGTCATCGACGGCCTGGGCGGGCTGCCCGTCCGGGGCAAGACCGAGCTTGAGACGGCCCAAACGCACAACCTCGACCGGCTGGCCATGCGCGGCTGCTGCGGCCTGACCGATCCCGTCTTCATGGGCATCACGCCGGGCAGCGGCCCGGCCCATCTGGCCCTCTTCGGCTACGATCCGCTCCGCCACCAGCTCGGCCGCGGCATCCTCGAAGCGCTCGGTTCGGAGGTCGAGGTCCGCCAGGGCGATCTCGTCGCGCGCGGCAACTTCGCCACGCTGCGGGACGGCCTCATCGTCGACCGGCGCGCCGGCCGCATCCCTACGAGCGAATGCGAGCGCCTCTGCTCCATTCTGAATAAGGCTTTCGCGGCTCAGGCCGATCCCGAGATCGCTCTGTTTCCGGGCAAGGAGCACCGCTTCGTCGCCCGCTTCCGGACGCCGGGCCTGGCCGACGCTCTGACCGACGCCGACCCGCAGAAAGACCACAAGCCGCCCATCCCGACGGCCGCCCTTTCGCCTGAAGCGTCCAAGACCGCCACCGTCGTCAACCATTTCCTGGCCGACGTCGTCAAGATCCTCGAGGACGAGCCCGTGGCCAACGCGGCGCTCCTCCGCGGCTTCTCGGTTCAGCCCTCGATCCCCCGGATGCAGGACCTGTTCAAGCTCCGCCCCGCGGCCATCGCCAACTACCCCATGTACAAAGGCCTGGCCAAGCTCCTGGGCATGGCGACCTACAAGGTCGGGGCCGAAACGGCCGACCTGTTCGGCGCGCTCGAGTCTCATTACGGAGAGCACGACTTCTTCTATGTCCATTTCAAAAAAACGGACGCCGCCGGCGAGGACGGAAATTTCGAGGCCAAGGTCCGGGCCATCGAGGAAATCGACGCCTTCATCCCCCGCCTCGAAGCCCTCAAGCCCGACGTCCTCGTCGTCACGGCCGATCACTCGACGCCGGCGCTCATGAAGGGCCACTCCTTCCATCCGAACCCGTTCCTGCTCCTCGCCCCGACGGCCCTTCCCGACGAGACCGGGTCCTTCACCGAACGCGAGTGCGCCAAAGGCCTCCTCGGCCGGTTCCGCTCCCTCTACGCCATGCCCCTCATGCTCGGCCACGCCGGCAAGCTGAAGAAGTTCGGGGCCTGAACCCGAAATTGCCGATAAAAATGGCGAGTTTTCGACCATCGCGTCATTGCGAGCGCCCCCTGGGTGCGTGGCAATCGCATGGTATTCGCGCAGGCCTGCGAGATCGCCACGTCGCTTCGCTCCTCGCGATGACAGATGCTGTCGGCAATTCCAGGGTGAAGGCCAGATTTTACTTATTTTATAGATTTATTATAATTAAAAGGCATTGAGGCAGATACGATTTCCTTGGGGCACGGCGCTTCTCGCCGTCATCCTCCTTGCCGTCCCTCTTTCCCCGGGGCAGGATTCGACCGTCGAGGTCTACAACCTTCGCCACTTCACCCACCCCAACTTCACCCGGATCGTCGTCGACGTCGGGACGCTCCGGGAATACGCTCCGATGGAGAGCCGCGACCCCGGCTCCATTTATGTCGACATCTTCCAGGCGCGGCTGAATCCGATCGTCCGCGAGGAGGCGATTCCGTCCAAGTGCGACTATATCAACCTCATCCGGATCTCTCAGAAATCGCCGGGGACGGTCCGGGTGACGGCCGACGTGGATTTCAGCCGCATCCGGCGCTACCAGGTCTATCACGTCTTCGATCCGTTCCGGATCGTCATCGATATCTATCCGCAGGAAAGAGAGGCCGGCCCGTCTCTTTCACCGACCGCGGAAAAAACGCCCCAGCCTCCCCAGCCGGCCAAGTCCGGCTACAGCATGGCCCGCCAGCTCGGGCTGGGCATCAAGACGGTCATCATCGACCCCGGCCACGGCGGCATCGACCCGGGCTGCCTGGATCCGTCCGGCCTGAAGGAAAAGGACCTGACCTTAGACATCTCGCTCCGCGTCAAAGCCCTCCTCAAGGCCAACACCAAGCTCGATGTCATCCTGACCCGGGAAAGCGACATCTTCGTTCCTCTCGAGAACCGGACCGTGGTCGCCAACCAGAAAAAGGCCGACCTGTTCGTCTCGATCCACGTCAACGCCTTCCCGGACAAAAAGCGGCGGGGGATCGAGAGCTTCTACCTTAATTTCAGCTCCGACCCGAACGTCAACGCCACGGCCGCCCGGGAGAACGCCACGACGACCAAGACCATCGGCCAGATGGACAAGATCATCCGGAAGATCGTCCAGAACAGCAAGATCATCGAGTCCAAGGAGCTGGCTGAACAAATCCAGCTGAATCTGGTAAAATACCTCTCCCGCCAGTACTCGGATATCAAGAATCTGGGCACGCGAGGCGGGCCGTTCTGGACCCTCATCGGCTGTGAGATGCCCTCGATCCTGGTGGAGGTTTCGCACATCTCCAACGCGCCGGAAGCGCAGCGGTTGAAGACCGAAGGCTACCGCCAACAGGTGGCCCGGGGGATCTACGAGGGGATCCTGGCCTACATGCAATCGCTCGGAAAGGGATGACGCCATGGACCGAAGGGACTTTCTCAAAGATATGGCCCTCGGCGGCCTCGTCGCCGGGCTGGGGCCGAAGCTCATGGCCCAGGCCCCGAAACCGGCCGGCGGGCCGGACCTGGCCTTCATTCAAGGGGATTCGCCGGCCAAGCTCACCAAGGAGGCCATCGCCGTCCTGGGCGGCATGACCAGGTTCGTGGCCAAAGGCGACGTGGTCATGATCAAGCCCAATATCGGCTGGGACCGCACGCCGGAGATGGCCGCCTGCACCAATCCCGAAGTGGTCAAAGCCCTCGTTGAGATGTGCCTCAACGCGGGGGCAAAAAAGGTGGTCGTCATGGACAACACGACCAATCAGGCCCAGCGCTGCTATCTGCGGTCCGGCATTCAGGCCGCGGCCAAAGAAGCGGGGGCGGACGTGCCGTACGTCAACGAGCGCCGGATCAAGAAGATGGCGATCAAGGGCGAATGGCTCAAGGACTGGGACGTCATCCAGGACTTCGTCGAGGCGGACAAGCTCATCAACGTGCCTATCGCCAAACACCACAGCCTGTGCCGGGTGACGATCGGCATGAAGAACTGGCTGGGAGCGATCGGCGACCCGCGCAACCAGCTTCACCAAAAGCTCGATCAGGCCGAGGTCGACCTCGCGGCCTTCTTCAAACCGACCCTGACCGTCCTCGACGCCTACCGGATCCTCGTCCGGAACGGCCCGCAGGGCGGACGTTTGAGCGACACCAAGCTCCTCAAGACGGTCGTCGCGGGCACGGATTATGTCGCCATCGACGCCCTGGGGGCTTCATTTTTCGACATCCCTCCCGCGGAGCTGCCGTTCCTGAAGCTCGCCAACCAGCGGGGTCTCGGCGAGATCAACCCGGAGAAGCTGCGCATTGAGAAAAGAACGGTCTAGGAAATATCGGGCCCTCCAGATCGTCCGGGTCGGGGTCCAAGCCGCCTTCTTCGCCCTGTTCCTTTATCTATTGTTCAGAACGCATTTCACCGGCCAGGATTACATCGGCAACGTCGAGGTCTACTTCCATTTCGATCCGCTCCTGGCGATCGTGACGGCCATCGCCTCGCGCGCGGTCTTCGCCGCCTTCGCTCTAGCCGCGATCACGCTCGTCGCGACGTTCTTTCTGGGCCGGGTCGTCTGCGGCTGGGTCTGCCCGCTCGGCGCCGTCCATCAGTTCTTTTCGTGGCTGTTCAAAAAGACCAAGCTCCTCCGGCCGAAGAAGATCGTCACCGGGGGATTGAGCTGGAAGTATTTCGTCCTCATCTTCATCCTGGTCAGCGCCCTCTTCACTTTGGACGTCGTCGGGATCGTCGATCCCCTGTCCTTCCTCTACCGGACCATCGTCACGAGCGTCCTGCCCGCCTTCGGCCAGGGGTTCATGATGCTGACGGGATTCACCTACAACCTGGGGCTGGCCGGGTTCGGCGATACGCTGACCCAATTCTTCGGAACGCTGACGATCAACGCCACGTTCCGGCAGGGTTTTCTCATCGGGCTGATCTTCCTCGGGTTCGTCCTGCTCAACATGTTCCGGGAGCGGTTCTGGTGCCGCACCATCTGCCCTCTGGGGGCCTTCCTGGGGCTCGCCTCGCGCTGGAACGTGTTCAAGCTGAAG
Source organism: Candidatus Aminicenantota bacterium (assembly GCA_030691735.1). Lineage (GTDB taxonomy): Bacteria > Acidobacteriota > Aminicenantia > Aminicenantales > UBA4085 > JAPKZI01. Next base: position 15,371 of record JAUYDS010000044.1, on the reverse strand, counting down.
GTCGACGAGAACAAATGCATCAAGTGCAACCTCTGCACGCTCCACTGCGAAACCCAGGCCCACCCCTGGCCGGACGAAAAATGGAAAAGCTCGGAGTGCGTCTACTGCGAGACATGCGCCGCGATCTGTCCGACCGCGGCCATCACCTTCCCGGTCAAGGGCGCGCCGGAAAAGCTCCCGGCCGTCGATCTCTCCCGGCGGAAGATCCTGACGGCCTCCTTCCTGGCCTTTTTTTCCGTGCCGTTCTTCCGCATTTCGCAGGCCGCTAAGCGCGCCCACGAGAAACTCATCCGGCCGCCGGGAGCTCTGCCCGAAAAGGCCTTCCTCCAGAAATGCATCAAGTGCGGCGAATGCATGAAGGCCTGCCCGACGAACGGCCTCCAGCCGGCCCTAACCGAAGCCGGGCCGGAGGGATTGTGGACGCCCGTCCTCGTGCCGAAGATCGGCTACTGTGAATACTACTGCTCGCTCTGCTCTCAGGTCTGCCCGACGGGCGCGATCAAGGAGCTGACCGTGCCCGAAAAGCTCAACGTTCGGATCGGCACGGCCTGGATCGACAAGAATCGCTGCATCCCCTACTTCCTGGGCCGGCCGTGCATCGTCTGCGAAGAGCAATGCCCGACCTCGCCCAAGGCCATTAAGTTCGTCATGGTCGAGACAAAGCTCGCCGACGGGACGGTCGCGACGCAGAAGGCGCCGGTCATGGACCTCGACCTGTGCATCGGCTGCGGGATCTGCGAGACCAAGTGCCCGGTCATGGACGACCCGGCGATCTACGTCACGAGCGTCGGCGAGCAGAGGTCGGAGAAGAACCAGTTTCTCTTGCAGGTCGCCCCGGACCAACCCGAATAAAAAGGGGACACATACTTTGGGGACATGTACTTTAGGGACAGGTCCTCTCTTGCATGGCCATGAGATAAATATTTAAGCCCACCGTCCTTATAATTGGGACAGCTCCCAAGTTAGCCATGCCCAGAGATGCTCGCATCGTAATGCCTGAATATCCTCATCATGTCATTCAGCGTGGAAATCGGAACCAAGTGGTCTTCTTTTCCGATATGGACAGGAGCGTTTATTTGAAACTCTTGTCCATAAATGCAAAAAAATCGGGAATGCAAATCTGGGCCTATTGCCTTATGGACAACCACGTCCATCTGATCGCAGTGCCCGTATCCTTAGACAGCTTCGCCAAAGGATTTGCTGAAACACATAAAAAATATACGGCTTACATCAATAAAAATCACGGTTGGAAAGGCTTTTTATGGCAAGGTCGATATATTTCCTATCCTATGGATGAACCATATCTCTTTGCTGCGATACGATATGTCGAACTAAATCCGGTCAGAGCTGGAATCGTTGAAAGAGCCGAAGACTATCCTTGGTCAAGCGCAAAAGCACACGTCAATAAAACAAAATGCGCCCTATTATCCGAAAGTTTCTTGAATGAAGAAATCAAGGATTGGGCCGCTTTTCTAATGGAACGACAAAGCGAATTGGAAAAAACGATTTTTCATAAACACGGAAAATGCGGAAAGCCCTTAGGAGATGAAGAATTTATTACAAAAGCTATGAAAAAAACAAGAAAAGTCATAAGAATTCGTCAATGAGGTCGTGTCCCTCAGGTACATGTCCCCAAAGTATGTGTCCCCCTATTCGAGTAATTTCTTGAGCTCTTCCTTCAAAGCCGGGACGACCTGGAAGAGGTCCCCGACGATGCCGTAGTCGGCGACCTTGAAGATCGGCGCCTCGGCGTCCTTGTTGACGGCGACGATGACCTTCGAGGACGACATGCCGGCCAGGTGCTGGATGGCGCCGGAAATGCCGAAGGCCAGGTAAAGGCCGGGGGAGACGGTCTTTCCCGTCTGCCCGACCTGGTGCTGGTGCCCGATCCAGCCCGAATCGACGGCCGAGCGCGACGCGCCGACGGCCGAGCGCGGGATGACCGCCGAAAGCTCCTTGAGCAGGGCGAAGTTCTCCGGTCCTTTCATCCCTCGGCCGCCGCTGACGACGACGTCCGCTTCGGTGACGTCGAGCTCCGCTCCGCTTTCCTTGATCAGTTCAACCACCCGGCCTTTGATCGCGCCGTCCTGGACCGTGATGGCTTTCTTCACGACCTCGCCGGCCGCGTTCCCGGCCGGCGCGGCCGCGAACACGTTCGGCCTGAGCGTCGCGATCTGAGGGGTCGATTTCAAGCGGAAGGTCAGAAAGGCTTTGCCGGCGTAGATCGGCCGGGTGAATTCGAGCTTCCCGTCTTTCACCGCGATTGCCGTGCAGTCCGAGGCCAGGCCGACGCCGAGCTTGGCCGCAAGCCTCGGGGCGAGGTCTTTCCCCATCGCCGTGGCGGCGAAGAAAACCGCTTCCGGAGCCATCTCTTTGACCAGACCCTGGAGCGCCCCGGCGAAACCCTGCGTTGAATATTGGGCCAGCTCCGCGTGTTCCAGCAGGAAAACTATGGCCGCGCCATAAGAGAAGATCCCCGGATCGAGACAATCCACGTCCTTCCCGATGAGCACCGCGCCGACGCCCGTCCCGAGGTCAGTCGCCCGCCGCTTGGCTTCGCTGAGCGCCTCGAGCGAGCTTTTCTTGATCTTGCCTTCGCGTGTTTCGATGAATGTTAAGAACATGTTCATCCCCCCTCAGATGACCTTGGCTTCGTGGCGGAGCAGCCGGGCGAGCTCCCGGGCCGCCTCCTCGGGCGTCCCGGGGATGATCTTCCCGGCTTGGCGCGCCGCCGGCGTCTCCAGGGCCACGATCTCGACCTGGGGCGCGACCTCGTCCCTGGTCAGACCGAGATCCTCGAGGGTCACGACCGGGATGACCTTCTTCTTGGCCGCCATGATGCCTTTGAGCGTCTCGTAGCGGGGTTCGTTCAATCCCTTCTGGGCGCTGACGACCGCCGGGAGCGAGAAGACGACCTTCTCCATCGCCCCTTCGATCTCGCGATGGGCTGTCCCCGACGGCCCGTCGATCTCGAGCTTGGTCACGACATTGGCCTGCGGCAGGCCGAGCATCTCGGCGACCATGGACGGCACCTGGGCGTTGTCCGCGCCCACCGACTGCTTGCCGAAGAGCAGCAGGTCGAACTGGGGATATTTCTTCTCGACGGTCCGGGCGATCATCCGGGCGACGCGCAGGCCGTCGTACGTTTCCTTGAGCTCGTCCTTGATGAGCACGGCCTCGTCGGCCCCCATGGCCAGGCCTTTTTTGAGGATGACCAGGGCCTCCGCGGCTCCGACGGAGAGGACCGTGACCTGGCCGCCTTTGGCTTCTCGTAGGCGCAGGGCCTCCTCCACGGCGTATTCGTCGTTGGGGCTGATGACGAAGTTCAGCCCGTCCTCGACGACGGCGTGGGTTTCGTGGTTAATCCGGATTTTCGATTCCGTGTCCGGGACGCGTTTGACGAAAACGAGAATGTTCATGGCCTTCTCCTGCGAAGACGGGGACACGTCCCCCTTTAATTATCCGTCGAAACGGCGGAAGAGCAGCGCGCCGTTCGTGCCGCCGAAGCCGAAGGAGTTGCTCAGGGCGTAGACGATCTCGGCCGGCCGGGCCCGGTTCGGGACGTAGTCCAGATCGCATTCCGGGTCCGGGAACTCGTAATTGATCGTCGGGGTCATGATCTGGTGCTTGAGGCACAGGGCGACGGCGCCCGCTTCGACCCCGCCGGTCGCGCCCAGCAGATGGCCGGTCATGGACTTGGTCGAACTCACGGCCACCTTGCGCGCGCCTTCTCCGAACACCCGCTTGATGGCGGCCGTTTCGATCTTGTCGTTGAGCTGGGTCGATGTGCCGTGGGCGTTGATGAACTGGACCTCGCTCGGAGAAACTCCCGCATCGTCCAAGGCCATCCGCATGACGCGCTCCGCGCCGTCGCCGTCCGCTGCCGGAGCGGCGATGTGGTGGGCGTCGCCGGTCATCCCGTATCCGACGATTTCGGCGTAGATCTTCGCCTCGCGTTTGAGAGCATGCCCGAGCTCCTCCAAAAGAAGGAGGCCCGAGCCCTCGCCCATGACGAACCCGTCGCGCCGGGCATCGAACGGCCGCGAGGCTTTCTGGGGCTCGTCGTTCCGCTCCGAGAGGGCCTTCATGGCGCAGAACCCGGCCACGCCGAGGGGCGTGATCGAAGCTTCCGCCCCGCCGGCGATCATGAGGTCCGCCTCGCCCCGGGCGATGAGCCGGAACGAATCGCCGAGACAATGCGTCGCCGTGGTGCAGGCCGTGACCGAAGCCAGATTCGGGCCTTTGGCCTTGTATTTGATCGAGATCTGGCCCGAGGCCTCGTTGATGATGGCCGAGACGAGGAAGAAGGGCGAAACGCGGTCGGGGCCTTTTTCGTGGAGGGTCCTGACCGTGTCTTCGATCGTTCCGATCCCGCCGATCCCCGAGCCGACGTCGACGCCGCAGCGGCTGCCCTCGAGAAGGGCCGGATCGATGCCCGCGTCCTCGACGGCGAAGTGGGCCGCCGCCAAGGCGTACTGGATGAACGGGTCCATTTTACGGACCTCTTTCCGGTCGATGAAATCGAGGGGATTGAAACCTTTGACCTCGCCGGCGATCGTGGTCGAGAAGCGGGTCGTGTCGAAATGGGTGATCGGACCGATCCCGCTCCGGCCGGCGAGCAGCGCCTCCCACGAGGCCTGGGTCCCGACACCCACGGGGGTGACCAGGCCGATCCCCGTTATGACGACCCGGCGATGCGCAGTGTTTCTCTTTCGCTCTCCCGGATTAAGAGACATGGCCTATGATGTAGTCCATCGCCTTGCCGACCGTCGTCAGCTTCTCGGCTTCCTCGTCCGGAATGTCCAGGCTGAACTCGTCTTCAAGGGCCATGACGAGCTCCACGGTGTCCAAAGAGTCCGCGCCCAGATCTTCGATGAAAGAGGCTGATTCCGTGACTTGATCCTCGCTGATGCTCAGCTTGTCCGCAACGATCACCTTCATTTTCTTCAGCAATTCGTCTCTTTCCATGGGTACCTCCATAAATATTTTTTTTCGTAAATTCTACATATACATCCCGCCGTTGACGTGGATGACGTGGCCGGTGATGTAGGCCGCTTCATCCGAGCAGAGGAACTTGACGGCGTAGGCCACCTCGGCCGGCTCTCCAAAGCGATGGAGCGGGATGAGGCCGAGGAAGGCGGTCTTGACCGCCTCGGGCAGGCCGGCCGTCATCGGCGTGGCGATGTAGCCGGGCGCGACGGCGTTGACCGTGATCCCCCGGCCGGCCGCTTCGCGGGCGAGCGACTTGGTGAAACCGATGAGCCCCGCCTTCGAGGCCGAATAGTTCGTCTGGCCGGCGTTTCCCATCACCCCGACCACCGAGGCGAGGTTGACGATCCGCCCGTAGCGGGCGCCGATCATGCTCCGGATGACGGCCTTGGAGAAGTTGAAAACGCCTTTGAGGTTGACGGCAATGACGGCGTCCCACTCCTCCTCCCTCATCCGCATGAGGAGATTGTCCTTGGTGATGCCGGCGTTGTTGACGAGATGGTCGATCTTTTTGTGATCCTTGAGGACGGCCTCGACGACGGCGGTCACCTGGTCGAGCCGGCTGACGTCGGCCTGGTGGACGACGGCCGTCCCTCCGTCCGCGACGATCGTTTGGGCGACCTCGTCGAGCTTCGACTTCTGGATGTCGACGAGGACGACGGTCGCTCCCTCCCGGGCGAAACGACGGGCGATCGCCTCGCCTATTCCCTGTGACGCTCCGGTGATCACGGAGATCCGGTCTCGGAAGATCATTTAAGCTCCCGTTTCGCCGACGGCCGGCACGGTCTTGGCGATCTCTTCCTGGATCTTGTCCTGGACGCGATTGGCCACGAAATCCCGGGCCTGACGGACGGCGTTCTTGACGGCGTTGGGATTGGATCGCCCGTGGCCGATGATGCAGACGCCGTTGAGCCCGAGGAGCTGGGCCCCGCCGTATTCGGAATAATCCACCTGTTTATAGACCTTCTTCAGGTGCCGTTTCATCAGCAGGAAGCCGATCTTGGCCAGGACGTTCTTCATGATCTCCCTCCGGGCCATGGAGAAGAGCATTTCCACGACGCCTTCGCTGACCTTGAGGGCCACGTTGCCGGTGAAGCCGTCGCTGACGATGACGTCGGCCTTGCCCGAATAGATGTCTTTGCCCTCGACGTTGCCGATGAAGTTCAGCGAAGCGGCCTGGAGCCTCTCGAAGGCCTTTTTGGTCAGGTCGTTGCCTTTGGTCTCTTCCTCGCCGATGCTCATCAAAGCGATGCTCGGGTTCTTGCGCCCCAGGACCTCTTCCATGAAGATCTTGCCCATGAGGGCGAACTGCTCCAGGTCCTGAGGCTGGCAGTTGGCGTTGGCCCCGACGTCCAGGAGCAGGGTCACGCCGCGCAGAGTCGGAACCAGGAGCGACAGAGCGGGTTTGTTCACTCCCCGCAGAGCGCCCAGGACCTTCCGGCTGATATAGACGACGGCGGCGGTGTTGCCCATGCTGACGAAGGCATCCGCTCGCCGTTCTTTGACGAGCTGGGCGCTGACGCGGATCGAGGATTTCTCTTTGCGCCGGAAAGAAAAGATCCCTTCGCCCATGTCCACCGATTCCGGGGCGTCGATGATCGTGACCTTCGACCCCGCCTGTCCATAGCGGTCGAACTCTTTCTTGATGAGGTGCTCGACGCCGACGAGGAGGATCTCGACGTTCAGGTCCTGGGCCGCCTGGACCGCGCCCTGAACGGTGATCCGGGGGCCAAAATCCCCCCCCATGGCGTCGACGGCGATCTTCACCTCGGCTCCCGGTTATTCTTCGACTTCTTTGATGACCTGGCGGCCGCGGTAGAAACCGCATTCCGGACAGGCTCTATGGGGGAGTTTGGGGGTCCCGCAATGGGAACACACGGAAAAGGACGGGACGACGAGAGCGTCGTGTCCCCGCCGTTTTCCTTTCCGGGAATGAGAGTGTCTTCGTTTTGGGTTAGGCATTTATCTCTTGTCTTTCACCAAGATTTTGATTCTTCCCAGCCGTTCGTCGGTCTCCTTGACCTGGCAGCCGCAATTCCCCTCCCGCCGGATCTTGCCGCAGACCGCGCAGATCCCCTCGCAATTCTTCGTGCAGAGGGGCTTCGCGGGGAAGGTCAAGTTGAGCTGCGCCAGGATCACCTCCCGGACATCGATCTTGTGATTCTGGTAGAAGATCTGATCGAAATCCTCATCGTCGAGCTCGTCCTTGAGCTCGTGGAACTCCTCCGGAAGATAGACCAGGTCGAACTTGGCGTCGACCGGGAATTCGTAGGGCGTCAGACACCGGCTGCAGACGAAGCTTAGACGGGTCGCAACCCGGCCCTTGATCCAGACCTCCTCGCCCATTCTGGTCATGGTCAAGTCGGCGTGGACGGGCTTTAAAAAGACGGCGTCCTCCTCGACCAGCTCCAGGCTCTGAAAGTCGAAGTCCCGGCTGATCTTCAAGCCCTCTTTTGTTATCTTGTCGATATCGATCCGCATTGTTTTATCCAGCGAAATTCGCCTTATTATACCAATTTGCTCTCCAATGTCAATAAAAAGGGCTGGAAAGCCGTTGATTCTTAAAAAAATGGGGGGTGTCCGCTCATTCTCACGAAGGAGGTCCGCGACCCCGTTTCAGGAGCTTTCAAAACCTTGTGCGGAGTCCCATGGTCCTTGATTATTGCTCGGGAAGCGGTTCATAATAGGGTCTCCATGAGCGAAAAAAAACTATACCTGATCGACGGGAACTCCCTGCTTTACCGTTCCTACTACGCCATCCAGCGCCTTTCGACGTCCCAGGGGTTCCCGACGAATGCCATCTATGGCTTCATCACCACCCTCCGCAAGCTCATGGACCGGGAGAAGCCCGAATACCTGGGAATCGTCTTCGACGCCCCAGGGCCCAAGCTGCGGCACGATATTTACAAGGACTATAAGGCCCAGCGCAAGCCCATGCCGGAGGACCTGGTCAAACAGGTCCCCAAGCTCAAAGAGGTCATCGCCGCCCTGCGCGTTCCGGTCATCGTCCACGAAAGATACGAGGCCGACGACGTCCTGGGCAGCCTGGCCCGCCGGGCCGCGGCCAAGGACTTCGTAACGGTCATCGTCACCACGGACAAGGACCTTCTCCAACTCGTCGATGGATCGACGCTGGTCTATAACCCCGCCAAGGAGATCACCCTGGACGCGGCCAAGGTGAAAGAGGTCTTCGGAGCGGCTCCGGCCCAGGTCATCGACGTCCTGTCGCTCTGGGGAGATCCCTCGGACAACATCCCCGGCGTGCCCGGGATCGGTGAAAAGACGGCCAAGAGCCTGATCGAAGAGTTCGGTTCGCTCGACAATCTCCTGAAGAACCTCGAACGGATCAAAAACCCGCGGGTCAAGGAAAAACTCGAACAGAACCTGGACAAGCTCGAGATGAGCCGGCAACTAGTGACCATCGAACAGGCGATGGACCTCGAGTTCGACCCCAAACGGTTCAAGGTCTCCGAGCCCGACGCGGCCGAGGCTACCCGGCTCTTCCGGGAGTTGGAATTCACCTCTCTGCTGGCCGAATACGCCAAAAAGCCGAACAAGACGGAGCGGGTCTATTCAGCCATCTTTGCCGAAAGGGAACTCAAAGAGCTCGCGGCGAAGATAAAAAAGGCGGGCCTGGTTTCCCTGGACACGGAAACGGATAACATTTTCCCCACTCGGGCCCGCCTCGTCGGCATGTCGTTCTCGATCGAACCGGGGACGGCCTTTTATCTGCCTTTGCGGCACGATTACCTGGGCGCCCCCAAACAGATATCCGTCGATGCGGCCTTCGGGATCCTTCGCGGCCTCCTCGAGGACCCCAAGGTCCGCAAGATCGGTCAAAACATCAAGTACGATCTCATCGTCTTGGAGCGGGAGGGCCTGAATCTGAAGGGCATCGACCTGGACACCATGGTCCTCTCCTACCTGCTGGAGCCGAACTGGGGCAAACACAACCTGGACCGGCAGGCCACGGTTTATCTCCAGGCGCCGGCGATCCCGTTCCATAAGGTCGTCGGCAAGGGCAAAAGCAAAGTGACTATGAACCGGGCGGCCGTGGAGACGGTGACACCTTATGCTTGCCAGGACGCCGACTACGCGCTCGAGATCAGCCGGCTGCTCTGGCCGAAGATCGAGGCCGCGAAGCTCGACCGGCTCTACCGGGACCTCGAGCAGCCGTTGATCGAGATCCTGGCCGACATGGAAACGATCGGGGTCAAGGTCGACGCGGACGCTCTCCAGCGGCTGTCCAAAGAGCTAGCGTCCGAGCTGGCCCGATTGGAGAAAAAGATCTATGAAGCGAGCGGAACGGAATTCAACATCCACTCGCCCCAACAGCTGGCCCAGGTCCTGTTCCATAAGCTCCAGCTCAATATGCGGAAAAAGACAAAGGCGACCAAGTCGTTTTCGACGTCCATGGATGTCCTGGAGGAGCTGGCCCAGGTCCATCCCCTGCCCGGGTTCGTCCTGGAATACCGGCAGTTCTCGAAGCTCAAGTCCACGTACGCCGACGCCCTGACGGAATTGATCGACCCGGTCACCGGCCGGATCCACACGTCCTACAACCAGACCGTGGCCTCGACGGGCAGGCTTTCGAGCTCCGACCCCAACCTGCAGAATATCCCGGCGCGCGGGGATTGGGGAAAAAGATTCCGGAGAGCTTTCGTTCCTGAGAAAGGCCGCCTCTTCCTCGGCGCCGATTATTCGCAGATCGAACTGCGGGTCCTGGCCCATATGTCCGAAGACCCCGGGCTGATCGAGACGTTCCGAAACGACCACGATGTCCACGAGGAGACCGCCCAGCGCGTCTTCGGACCGGCCTCCGGATTGCTCAAGGACGACCAGCGCCGGAAGGCCAAGATCATCAACTTCAGCATCCTCTACGGGACGTCGGCCTTCTCCCTGGCCAAGGAGATCCAGACCTCGAACGCGGAGGCCCAACAGTTCATCGACCGCTATTACGAGAAATACCCGAAGGTGAAGGAATTCCTGGACAAGATGGTCGAGCAGGCCAAGGCCAAGGGATATTCCGAAACGATGTTCGGGCGGAGACGCCAGGTCCCCGAGCTTCGGCAGTCCGACAAGGTCGGCCAGCAGGCCGGCCGCCGCATCGCCCTCAACATGCCGATCCAGGGCACGGCCGCCGACATCATGAAGAAGGCCATGATCGACGTCTGGCGCGAGATCCGGAGGCAGGGGCTCGGCGCCCGGATGATCCTCCAGGTCCACGACGAGCTCGTCTTCGAGGTCCCCGAGAAAGAAAAGGCCAGAGTGGAGCGTCTCGTCCGGGACAAAATGGAGAACGTTTTCTCGTTCAAGGTCCCTCTCAAGGTCTCGCTCGGCTGGGGGCCGACGTGGGCCGACGCGAAATGAGCATTTTTCTGTTGTCTCCCCGTGTTTTAATGTGCTATAAGCAAGTTCGGGAACACTTGGGAGAATCGTCATGCCGGCCGCCGAAAACGCGATCGTCAAAGAGATCACCGACACGAGCGGCAGTCTGTTCATTTACATCTCCGAGCTCCTGAACCGGCTCGTCCTGGACGCGGAGGGCGCCGTCGTCGGGAAGCTCGCCGATCTCAAGGTCAAGCTGGGAGAGACCTTCCCAAAAGTCAGCGGCCTGATCGTTAAAAAGGGCAAAAAGAAACGCTTCCTCGAGTTCGACTGGCAGGAGATCCAGAGCCTCAATTCCACGACCGTCCATCTCAAACCGGGGGCGGAGCGCAAATCCAGACCCCTCGAAGTCGGCAACGACGAGATTCTCCTTCGGGACGAGCTCCTGGACAAACAGGTCGTGGACACGTTCGGGGCCAAGATCGAACGGGTGAACGATATCCACCTCCTCATCGTCAATCAGGAACTGCGCGTCGTTCACGTCGACTACGGCGTCCGGGGGATCCTCCGCCGCCTGGGCTGGCTGCGGATGTTCGATCGGACCAGCAACTGGCTGTTCGCGTATCAGCTCGAAGAGAAGATGATCTCCTGGAAATACGTTCAGCCTCTTCTCTCCGACGCCGACAAACGAAACCTGAAGTTGAACGTGACAGCCAGGAAGATCCATGAAATCCATCCCTCCGACCTGGCCGACATCCTCGAGGAGCTCGATCGGGTGAACCGCTCATCCGTTTTCCGGGCCCTGGACCTGCAGACGGCCGCTCAGACTCTGGAAGAGGTCGAGGACCCTACGCTCCAGGCCTCATTGATCGAATCAGCGCCGGCCGAGCGGGCCTCGGACATCCTGGAGGAGATGGCCCCCGACGAGGCGACCGACTTCCTCGCCGATCTTCCCAAGGAGAAAAAGGAGAGGTTCATCCGGGCCATGGAAAAGCCGTCCCGGGAGGCGATCGAAGAGCTCCTGAAATTCAGGGAGGGAACCGCCGGCAGCATCATGACCAAGGACTTCCTCTCCTTCCACAAGGACCAGACGATCGGCGAGGCCGTCGAAGGGTTCCGCAAAACGACCTATCCCCTGGAATGCGTCTCTTACATTTACGTGACGGGCCGGGACAACCGCCTGATCGGCGTCACGACCCTGCGGCAGCTCATCACCTGTGAGAAGGAGACCCCACTGAAGAAACTGATGAACGTCCACCTGACCAAGGTCGGCCCCCAGGACGACATCGAGGACGTGGCGCTTTTGTTCAAGAAATACAAGTTCATGGCCCTGCCCGTCGTGGACAGCGACAACGTCCTCAAGGGGATCATCACCCTTAATGACATCATGCAGACCCGGTTCGAGGAATAAATGCCGAACGACGCGCCGGTTATCAAGAAACGGCCATCGAAGCTCCATTGGAAGGGCCTGCTCCTCTTCCTCGCCGTGGCCGGGCCGGGGATCATCACCTCGAACGTGGACAACGACGCCGGCGGCATCGCCACGTATTCCATGGCCGGAGCCCACTTCGGCTACAACCTGATCTGGTCGCTCCTGCCGATCATGGTCGTCCTCATCATCATCCAGGAGATGAGCGCCCGCATGGGCGTCGTGACGGGCAAGGGCCTCTCGGACCTGATCCGCGAGCGGTTCGGGGTGAAGATCACGGTCTATCTCCTCTTCGCCCTGGTCCTGACGAACTTCGGCAACGTCATCGCCGAGTTCGCCGGCGTCGCCTCGAGCCTGGAGATCTTCCACATACCTAAATACATCTCCGTCCCGCTGGCCGCCGTCCTCGTCTGGCTGCTCGTGGTCAAGGGGACGTACCGCTCGGTGGAGAAAATCTTCCTCTACGCCTGCATCTTTTACGTCACCTACATCGTCGCCGGCTTCCTGGCCAAACCGGACTGGGGTGCCGTCGGGCAAAGCCTGGTTGCGCCGAGCCTCAAGCTGTCCTCGGAAAGCCTGGGCATGATCGTCGGCCTCGTCGGCACGACGATCGCTCCCTGGATGCAGTTCTATCTCCAGGCGGCGATCGTCGAAAAGAACATCGCCCTCAAGGATTACAGGCATTCCCGGCTGGACGTGATCCTGGGGAGCTTCGTGGTCACGATCGTCGCCGGCTTCATCGTCCTCACCTGCGGGGCCACTCTCTTCAAGGCCGGCATCCGCGTCGAGACGGCGGCCGACGCCGCCCAGGCTTTGGCTCCCCTGGCCGGAAAGTACTGCTCGGCCCTTTTCGCCTTCGGCCTTCTCAACGCCTCGCTGTTCGCCGCCTCGATCCTTCCCCTCTCGACGGCCTTCGTCGTGTGCGAGGGCATGGGCTGGGAAACGGGAGTCAACAAGAAGTTCTCCGAAGCTCCGCAGTTCTACGGCCTCTATTCGCTGCTGATCTTCCTCGGCGCGGGGATCATCCTCATCCCCGGCGTCCCCCTCTTCCCCGTCATGTATATCTCCCAGGTCATCAACGGTTTGGTCCTGCCGGTCATCCTGGTCTTCATGCTCCTGCTGATCAACGATAAAAAATTAATGGGGGGATACGCGAGCAAACGCGCTTATAACGTCGTATCCTGGGGGACCGTGGGGCTTCTCGTCGCCCTGAGCGTGGTCTATCTGGGCAGCTTGCTCGGTCTATAGGTTCTTCTGGTAGACCCGGTATTTTTTGTAGATGACCCCGCCCATCCGCTCCATCTCGGCCCGGACCTTGAGATTGGTTTCCATCTCGTGGTGCGTGTCGAGAAATTCTTTCCCCGCTTCCGAGGCGGACTGGAGCATCTTGACGCCCATCAGGACGTCGAGGCCGATGCCCCGGTATTTCTCCTTGACCGCTCCGAGCAGAAGGTCGAGCTGTTTTGTCCGTTTGGCCGCCCGGAGGATCTTGATGAAACCCAGAGGGAAGAGCCGGCCGCGGGCGGCCCGGATCCCCGCCGTCATATCGGGCATGGCGATGATGAAGGACACGACCTCGGCGTCTTTGGTCACGACCTTGACGAACCGGGGATCGACGACGGGAAGGTAGCGGTCGGCCAGGTCGTTCATCTCCTTGTGGTCGAGCGGGGCGTACCCGTAAATATTGCTGTTGACGTAGCACTCGTTCATCAGCTCGAAGATGGGGACGATCCAAGGTTTGAGCTCCTTGCGCTTCTTGAACTCGTGGATGACGTAACTGCCCTTGCGCTGGATCCTCTCGTAGATCTTGACGTAGAACTCGGGCATCTGCCTGGGGACCGGGACCTTGTAAACGACATAGTCCATGTCCTTCGTGTAGCCCTCGGCCTCCACCAGCCGGAGCATGTATTCATAATTATAATAGGTGGCGATCGTGGCCCGGTTCTCGAACCCCTCGGTAAGCCAGCCTTCCGGGTCCTGATCGGAGAACCCGTAAGGACCGATGATGCGGGCCATGCCTTTTTGCCGGGCCCACTCCTCGACGCGAGCGAGCAGGGCGTGGAACGTCTCCGGGTCGTCCCAAGTCTCGAAGGTCCCGAACCTGGCAATGTTCTCTTTGCGGTAATCGTTGAACCGTTTGTTGATGATCCCCATGACCCGGCCGGCGGCCTTCCCGTCCTTTTCGGCGAGGAGGAGGAGCGTATCGCAATAGCCGAAGGCCTTGTTCTTCTTCGGATCGAAATATTTCCACTCGTCCATGTAGATCGGATGAACCCAGTTGGCCTGTCCCGCGTGGATCGACTCGGACAAGGAAATGAACGTTCTCAGATCGGTTCGGGTCTTCACCTCGCGGATTTTGATGGTCATGCGCTCTCCCTTTCAGGCCATTCTTCCAGCATTATGCCCCGACTGCGAAGTAAAAATCAACAGCCAAAAAAGGCTTTTGGAAATCCCTGTGGAAATTCTGAGGATGGACCGTGAAAATCTATTGACAAAGCCGGATCGAGCAAATAAAATGACATCTAAATATGGGGAATTACATATGATCCCTATCATTTAAGTAATATTTAAAGGGACAGGAATTCATAAGGTGCCGGGCCGGATTCATAACGAAGGCGACCCCCCTCTTCGGCGGCGCGCCGGATCCCGCCGGACTCCCGATCGGAACTCCTCCCCCCACCGGGTGCGCATGAAAGCCAACCATGAATATTGAGACAATCGTTCTGCTCACGGTTTTTGTCCCAATCATCGGCTCTTTGACCATTCCGCTCGCGAGCCTCTTGTCCAAGCCCGTGCGGTCGGCCTGGGCGATCGTCCTCGGCGGCGCCACGACGATCCTGCCCATGACCCTCCTGCCCACGGCCTTCGCCGGCGGTGAGACCATCATCCGGAAAGAATTCATCCTGGGATTGGACTTCGTCCTGATCATCGACCCGCTGTCGATCTTCATGTCGATCGTCTCCTCGTTTATCGGATTCCTGATCATCGTCTATTCGCTCGGGTACATCCATCACGAGGACAACCAGAATGAATACTACCTGATGGTGGTCCTGTTCATCGGGGCCATGATGGGGCTGGTGTTCTCGGGGAACCTGATCTTCATCTACCTCTTCTGGGAGATCATCGCCATCTGCTGCTGGCGCCTGATCGGCTTCTACCGGCTCAAGGACCACGTCCGGAAGGCCGACAAGGCCTTTCTCGTCACCTTCTTCGGCGCCGTGGTCATGCTCCTGGGGTTCGTCCTGATCTACGGACAGACGAACTCCTTCGACCTGACGGCCATGCGCGGCACGGCCATCCCCGGAACGGCGGTTCTCTTGATCCTGTTCGGCATGTTCAGCAAGTCGGCCACCGTCCCGCTCCACACTTGGCTCCCCGACGCCGGCGCGGCCCCGACCACGGTCACAGCCCTGCTCAACGCCGCCGTCCTGGTCAAGATCGGCGTCTACGCCTACGCCCGCATCTTCCTCTATACGTTCAAGCTCCCGGGCGACTGGCCGCAGGTCATTCCCATCCTGGCCGTGGTCTCGAGCCTGGTCGCGGCGGCCGCGGCCACCGTCGAAACCGACTTCAAGCGCATCCTGGCCTACTCGACGGTCAGCCAGATCGGCTACATCTTCCTCGG
>JAUYDS010000197.1 GCA_030691735.1 Candidatus Aminicenantota bacterium | reverse complement strand
GTTGCCGCGGCGCTCGCCGGGCTGAAGCGGCTGAACTTGGCCGTCTTCGTCATGTCGTTCACGGCCGAGCGCCCTCCTTCGGGATTCTCGTAGACATACTGATTCAGCGTATAGCCCGCTCTGCGATCGACGAGCTCGAGGCCGGTCTCTTTGTCGATGAGACTCGAAATGCCGCCCGTGGCCGCATCCACGGTGACCTTATAAAAGCGGTTCTCGATGACGTTCCCCGCCACCTTCGTTTTGGGCGCGGCCGCGGCCGGGGCCGCATCCGGCGCGACGGAGAAGAGGGCGTATCCGATGGCCGGCACGTCCTCCGCGACGAACTGGATCGTGTTCTTGTCCACGAGCTGGAAGGGGACTTCCTGGACGATCCGCTTGTCGATGAGCTTGAATTTTCCCCCTTTCTCCCGGAGCGGCCCGGGCAGCGTGACTTTGACGACGTCCGTCCGGGACCAGGACAGGGGGTTGAAGACCGCCAGGGCGAAGGCGTCCGGGGCGGCGATGGTCCTGACCAGCGCCCGCAGACTGCGGTCGAGCACGGTCCGGGCGATCTCGCGGGCGCCGTAAGCGAAGCCCGATTTGATCGCCCATTGGCTTCGGGCGAACTCGGATTCGGGATCGCTGATGGAGTTCCAGGCTCCCCACGTGTGTTCGTCGTAGAGCATCGTGTTTTCATAGCCGGCGGCGATGTCCTTCGCCGGAAAAACGTAGTCCTTGTCCGCCAACCCGGCCGCGACGGCCATTTTTTCGGCGGAGAGGAGCTCGTTGTGGGCGAGGCGGTTCACGCCCGTTTCGAAGGCCGTCGAGGCGACGCCGTCCGTCCAGTAGTCCGGCCAGCCCAGCTTGTAGGTCGGGATGGCCGCGGCAAATTTCTTTTCAAACGCACCGAAGAACTCGCTCATGGTCGCCAGCCGCAATTTCGGAAAGGCCCAATGCGCGTTCCATTCGCGGACGCGGTCCGAGAGCTCCTTTTTCGGCGGGCAATTGTCGGTGACGTAGCCGCTGATGTGGAAGGCGATCTGGTCGTAAGGAAAATCGCCGCGCGCCTGCAGTTTGGACAGATAATCCGTGACCTTGGGCAGGCTCTTGTCGTAGCTTTCATGGATGAGGAGCTCGTAGTTGGCGAAGAGGTAGTGCTCGCCGTTCCAATGAAGGACCTTGCTGCCGTCTTGCGCCTGCCAATAGAAGGGATTGGGCCGGCGTAGAGGAGCGCGCGAGCGGTCCTCGTTGATGCCCGTCGTGAAATATTTGACGCCGACCTGGTTGAGGATCTGGGGGAGGGCCCAGCTGAAACCCGTCACGTCGTTGTTCATGGCGCATTGCAGGGTAAAGCCGTTGGCCCGGCTGAGCTCTTTGGCGTAGGTGACGGCGCGGATGAGCTCTTCATGGGCGAAACAGTCGGAGAGCTGAAGGTAGAGAGCGGACAACTCGATCCGGCCGGACCGGATCAAGGCAAAGAGCTCCTGGACTTTCTCGGCCGGACGGTTTCGGATGTAATTCTGGAGGCTCCACGAGATCTCGATATTCCAGCGGAACTTGGCCTCGTCGGGGTAGTCGTTCGTGGCCCGGCAGAAGTCGATGACCGAATCGAGATAGTCCATGTGGTTCTTGGCCACCCGCGTCTGGAGGTCGGTGTAGCCGATGTCGGAATGGGAATGCGGCAGGAGATAGACCGTCCATTTCCGTTGGGGAGAGAGGGACACGGTCTGGGAAACGCTGGCCGTCCCGGCTTTCAGGACAAAGCCCACTTTGGCCGCCTTCTTGATTTCGGGAACGTAGACGGACACCGTGGATTTGCCGGCAGCGATCCTGGCCAGCGGAATCGTCTCCGGCTTGGGGGAGAGATTGATTTGCAGCTGGCCTGACGCTTCGGCCCCGGGGTTCTCGAGAATGACGTCCAGCCTTTGTTTCAGGACGCCGCCCTCTTCGACGAAGAGGACGGTGGGCCGGACTTCGAATTTCCAGGCGGCGGGCGGCGCATCTGCCCGGAGGGCCGGGGCGGCCGCCGCGAAAACAAGACAAAGGACAAGCCAGGGTTGAATCCGGGAACGCCACAATGACATCGCGCTCTCTCCTTTCCGGTGAATCCGTGTTTCCTCACATAGCAATTATTATAAAGTCTGCAAAACAGGGTTAAAACCTATCTCCCGGGCTTCATACTCCGTAGCCTCCCCTATTCCGAACATGATTATACCAACTTACGGTAATATTCCCCACCCCCACAATCCTCCGTTTTGTTATCTGTTTAACAATGCTTATCTCGTTCCGCCCAGCATACCATGCAAGTGTAACCATCCCGGCCGCGAACGCAGCCCTCCTCGGCCAGGACGATGACCCGGCCGCAACGAGAACATTTCGTGGGTTCATCTGAGGGCGTCTTGAAGTAGGCAGTGATGTCATCGGCCCGGTTCGGTCAAGAGCCATTCGTAAGCGGGTTGCACCGTGATTCCGGGCGGCGGGTCGGCCGGCATTCCGTCGCGTGTCAGAGTAAGAAGTCGCCGGTGCGCTTTCGGGTACAGCGCGCCGGCCTCGATCAGCGCCCGAAGCTCCCGTTCGGCCGTCTCCGGATTGCTGGCATCGGCGCAGACCTGGATCAGCTCGGGCTTGCCGTCCGCGCCGCGGGCGAGGAAGTCGATCTCATAGCCGGCCGGGGTGCGGACGTAGGTGACGGCGCACCGGCGCCTCTCCAGTTCGATAAGCACGGCCGTCTCGAGGGCGTGCCCGATATTGCCGCGCCCGCTGCGATCGAAAACCGGGATCAGCCCCGGGTCCACCGGGTAGGCCTTGCGCGGATTCACCATCCGCTGGCGCTCCGAAGCCGATTCCATCCAAACCATCCGGACCAGAAAGCAATCCTCGAGATGGGCAAGCAACTGGTGCACGGTGTCTTTGGAAATGGCCACACCCTGGCTCTTGAGCGCCGCGTAGAACTTTTCGACGCTGAACAGCCCGGCCGCATTTCCCAGGAGTTGCCGAACCAGCCAGCGCAGGCCGGTCACGTTGTTCACCCCGTGACGCTCCACGACATCGCGCAACATCGCCACGTCAACATAGTCCCGCAGCAACTGGCCCCGGGATGCGCCATCGAGGCCTTGAGCCTCGGGGAAGCCACCAATGACGAGCCAGTCCAGAAAGGCCCGCTCGATCCGGGCGCGTTCCGGGCCGGTGATAAAGCCGGGATCCTCCGGGATCGTCCGGGCTTGGTGTCGGAGCGCCTCCGCGAAGCTGAACGGGTAAAGCGGTACTTCCCAAGCCCGGCCGCGCAGCGCCGTTGCAATCTCCCGCGACAGCAGCGCGGCCGACGATCCGGTGACGATGACCTCGGTACGACCCGCGTCGAGGAGCCGCCGGACAAAGCGTTCCCAGCCCGGTACGACCTGGATCTCATCAAAGAACCAGGCGACGGTTCCCCGCGCGTGTGCGTCGGAAATCCGGCGGCCGTATTCCTCAAGAAGAAAACCGAGTTGGGCCGCACGCAGGCCGGCAAGCCGCTCGTCTTCGAAGTTTATGTAGGGCAGGTGTTCCCTCGCCGCGCCCTGGGTCATCCGCTCCCGCCGCATCTGATGCAGGAAGGTCGTTTTCCCCGCCCGGCGGATACCGACGACGGCCGTAGCCTTGCCAGGCAGGCGGACGGCGCCGTAGATCCGCCGCGGCGTCGACTCGGGCAAAGGCACGGCGAGCGATTCCGCGAGCTTCTCGGTCAGAGCCTCCTTCAGGAGCTTGGGCAGAGCATCGGTCATCGCGTTATTCTCCTTCACGGAAGGAGATTATACCACTAAACCATCCTCCGGGGAAGGAGAAATTCCGAACGGAATGGAAGAGAACCTTAATGATTACGCCCGGCCTCGCAGATAGGCGATCATCTTCGGCACGACGAGGGGCACGACGTCCGGAAGCATGTGGGCGTCGGGACAGGCGATGGCGGTCAGACCAAGGTCCTCGACTTTTTGAACCCTCAGCTTCACCTGGCTGATGATGCCGGTGATGCCCTCGGCGTCGGAAACGATCTCCAGGTCTTTGCCGGAAACCTCCTTCGCCTCGCCGCTGGGGAGGACGATGCGGGCGCTGACGACGTTGTCCGAGAACCAACCGTACTGATACGATCCGATGCCGGCGCCGCCCTGGGCCAGCCAGCCGCCGACCGACGAGGAAGGATAGCTCGTCGGGTAGAGCCGGACGGATAAGCCTTGCGGGTTGATCTTCTTATCGAGCTGTTCCCAGGTGATACCGGGCTGGACGGAGACGGTCTCCGCGGCGGCATCGACCGCCAGGACCTCTTTCATTCTGTAAAAGTCGATGACGATCCCCTTCCGCGTCGGGATGATGCCGCCATAACCCGAAGAGCCTTTGCCCCTGGGAACCAAGGGGATCTTCTTCGAGGAAGCCCAGGCGACGAGCGCTTGAAGTTCCTCTTCGTTTTTGGGCTGAACGATCGCGTGGGGGGCCGTATTGCCGACCAGAGGCTTGATCAGCTTCGGCATGGCCGCGATGTCGTGGCCGTAAAGGATGCGCTCCGTCGGATCGAAGTTCGCCCGAGGGCCGAACTTTTCCCTGAGCCATTGTTGGTCCTTTTTTGTTAATGTCGCCATAAAGCTCTCCTCTTCCGATTATTTTATGATTGTATGACCTTTCGGTCCGGGAAGGAAGGCCGGGACCCTAATCTTCCACTGAATATATACATTTTATCGGATAACTAAAATATTGGCAAGCGAATTCGGGGCTAAACCTTCACATTTCACAAGAATGTGAAATGGGAATAAAAAATTCGGAGACACGTACTGAATTCAGAAATTCGGATACATGTCACCGAATTTTCTTACGGCTTGAAGACTTCGCTCTTGAGCGTCGCCGTGCGGATCCGGTCCTCGACCGGGTTCACCCCGATGCCCGGCCCAGCTTGACTCCATCTCCGGATTTTTAGTATATATCATTTTCATTTATATTTAAGGAGGTTGCTATTATGAAAAAAATTAAAGTCATCGTCTACGGCTGCGGCGTCATGGGCCGCAAAATGGCCGAAGCCCTTCTGGAGAAGAAAAGCTTCGAGCTTGTCGGAGCTCTGGATATCAACCCTCAGCTTGTGGGAAAGGACTTAGGAGAATTCCTGGCCTCGAAGAAAAAACTGGGAATCATCATCCGCAATGATCCCAAAGCCCTCTTTTCCCGGG
Source organism: Candidatus Aminicenantota bacterium (assembly GCA_030691735.1). Classification (GTDB taxonomy): domain Bacteria; phylum Acidobacteriota; class Aminicenantia; order Aminicenantales; family UBA4085; genus JAPKZI01. The sequence goes on along the minus strand of JAUYDS010000197.1, from coordinate 15,815 downwards.
TCAAGGCCCAGGCCGTGATTCACACGACGACATCCGGCTTGAAAAGCGTCTATCCCCAGATCAGTCAGTGCCTCAAGGCGGGGCTGAATGTCATCTCTACCTGCGAAGAGCTTTCCTATCCCTGGAAACGCTATCCGAAACTTTCCCGCGACCTCGACCAATTGGCTCAAAAATGCGGAGCGACGGTCGTAGGCACTGGAATTAACCCCGGCTATCTAATGGATACGCTGCCGCTCGTTCTCACGGCTCCCTGCTTGAAGGTGGATGCCGTTAAAGTGACCCGGATGATGAATTCAGCCCGGAGGCGGATTCCGTTCCAGGCCAAAGTCGGCACGGGATTGACGGCCAAGGAATTCAGGGAAAAAATCGACGATAAGATCATCACGGGCCACGTCGGCCTTCTGGAATCCATCAACATGATCGCCGCCGGGCTGGGCTGGACACTCGATGAAGCCGTTGAGATCCCGCCGAAACCGGTCATCGCCAAAAAGCCCGTTAAGACCGCGCTGGGCGTCGTCACGCCCGGAAAAGTCATCGGACTGGTCAGCCTTGCTTATGCCAAGAAAAACGGAAAAAAGGTCATCACCCTGGAGTTCTGCGCCAATGCCGGGGTCAGAAAAGAGTATGATGAAATCATCATCGAAGGGCATCCCCGAATTCACGAGAAGATCCACGGCGGCGTCCACGGGGATGTCGGGACCGTGGCCGTGACGCTCAACACGATTCCGCGGGCCGTCGAAGCTCCGGCCGGCCTTAAAGTTATGAAAGACTTGCCTCCGGCGACCGCGACACCCTAAAAGCTTTCGAAAAAGAGGATCTCCGTCGCAAAAAGAATTGAAATTTATTTTTGAGGGCGGAGAGTAATCCCTTTTTTCAAGGCGATATTTTCATAGACGGCGATGATCCGGCGGGCCATCGCCTCGGCCGAGAATTTCTCGTGGACGACCTCGTAGCCCCGCTTTCCGAGGCGAACCGCCAACCCGCGATCGTGGTAAAGCCGGATGATGGCTTCGGCCAACCGCTCCGGATCGTGCGGAGGGACGAGGAGACCGGTTTCGTCCTTGACGACGACTTCGGGGATCCCGCCGACCTCGGTCGCGACCACCGGGAGGCGGCTGGCCATGGCGTCCATGATCGAGCTGCCGAGTCCTTCGAGATGAGAGGAGAGGACGAACAAGTCGAGCGAAGCGAGGATGCGCGGGACGTCCTCCCGGAACCCGAGAAAGAAGACCAGGTCGTCCACGTGCAGATCACGGGCCTGCTGGTCGAGCTCCACGTCGAGCGAGCCTCGGCCGACGACGACGATCTTGATCTTCGGCGCCCGCAGCTTGATGAGCCGAGCCGCTTCGATCAGGTCCTTGTGCCCTTTATGGTCTTCGAGGGCGGCGACGATGCCGACCAGGTAATCATCGGGCGCGAAGCGGAATTCCTCACGGAGGAAGTCCCGTTCCTTGACCGCCTCGAACGGGGAGAAATCGATGCCGGAAGGAATGACCTCGATCGCCGCGGGAGCGATCCCGCCCTTGATCAGGACATCCCTCACGCCTTCCGAAATGGCGATGACGAGGTCGACGTTCTTCGTATATTTGCTCCGGGAGAATGGATTCTTTCTGAGTGGGAAGTCCACGCGCCGGGAGATGATCCGGATGGGGACGCGGGCCCGCCGCGCGGCCCGGCCGCCGACCGAGACCGCGTGGGCGTCATGAAAATGGGCAAGGACGCAGCCCTCACGCTTCATCGCGCCCGCCAAACGATGCGAGGCCAGGACATCCATCTCGCTTTTCATCCGGAGGGGCAGAATGGGAAGCCCCTCCTCCGCGGCCTTCTGGTGGAGCGGGCTGTCCGGCTGGACGACGAAGGTGAAGCGAAAGCCGTTCCTCTTGAGTTCCCGGGCGAGGAACAAGGCCTGCCGCTGCCCGCCCCTCCATTCCATGCCCGCGTCAATCTGGAAAAGGCTCAAGGCGCTCTCCTTTTTTCCAGATCTCGCGGAGCTTCGCGTAGCGGGCGAAGATGGCGTAGCCGTTGAGGACGGAGATGACGAGCCCGGCGAACCCGTCGAGGAAGCCGAGCTTCAGAAGATACGATTTGACGAACCGGGCCAAGGGAAGGACGAGGAGATGATACCAGCGGCATTTTTTTTTGGCGGCGTAAAGCTTCTGCGCGCCGAGGTTCGAAAACCGATCGATCCGGGCCAGGTGCTCGCTGATGTTGCGGTAGGTGAAATGGTGGATGGGACCGGCGAGCGATCCCGTCGTACCGGCGATGACGAGCTTTTCGTGGACGTATTCCCCTTGCCAATGGGCGCAGTCCTTGCGGAAGAGCCGGATCCGGCGGTCGGGATACCAGCCCGAGTGCTTGATCCAGCGGCCGAGGTAAAAGACCTGCCGAGGGATGGAAAAGCCGGCACAGTCGGACTCCTCGGTCAACAGGGCAAGAAGCTCGTCCCTGAGCTTGGGAGACAACCGCTCGTCGGCGTCGAGCGAGAGGATCCAGGGATGCGAGGCGTGGGCGTCGGCGAAATTCTTCTGATCCGCGTAGTTCGTCCATTTCCGCTCGAAGATGCGGTCGGTGTATTTGCGGGCGAGCTTGACGGTCCGGTCCGTGCTGTGGCTGTCGACGACGATGATCTCGGAGGCGATGCCGGCGACACTCTCGAGGGCGGCTTCGATGTTGGCCTCCTCGTTAAAAGTGATGACGACCGCCGAGATTTTCACGCTTGAATCTTAACACACGGGGGAAAATATTGGCAAGCCGCGCAAAAACGGGGACATAGTATTGTGTCCCCCTCTCCGTTTATTTGATATTCCGCTTCTCGAGGCTCAGGCCCATGGATTTCTCGAGCCTCTCCACGGACAGGATATAATCGAGCTTGGCCCGAAGCTCCATGGAGCGGGCGTTGGCCAGCTTGTCCTGGAACTCGAGGACGAAATAGTTCGTCGACAGGCCGACCTTCAATTTCTTCTCCTCGGCGTCCAGGCTCTTTTCGGCCAGCTCGCGCGCCACGCGATAAGCATTGACCCGCTTGGCGTTCGTCTCCATCGCCCGGACGGCATCGCTGACGTCGAGCGCCACCTGCTGCTCCAGATTCTTCAGCCGGACCTGGCTCTGGCCGAGGTCCATCTTGGCGTAGGTCAGGTCGGCCTTGGTCGTGAACGTACTCAGGGGGACCGATAGGGTCAGGCCGATGTTCCAGTTCTGATAGAGGAGCTTGAGGGCGTCCTTGAACGAATCGGAGGCGCTGCCGGGGATCTTGCCGATGACCGTGCCCCCAAAGACGTTATCTCCGGCATAGATGAGCTGGTCGCCCGAGATGCCGGGGCTCCAGTAGGACAGCTGAAGGTCCAGGCCGGGAAGCGTCTGGTTTTTGGCCACGGTCAAGTTCAGCTCTTTCGCGTCGAGGGACTTCTGGAAGATCTTGAGATCGGGCCGGCGCTCCATGGCCTCCTTGAGAGCCTCGTCGAACCCGATCTTCATCTCCCGATAATCGGGCTTGTCCACGGGGACGAGCGTCTTCGAGCGGGCATCTCCCTCGGCCGACAGGTTGATCATCGTCTTGAGAAGTTCCTCGCTCCGGGCGATGAGGCCCTCGGCCTGGATGAGGTCGGCCTCGCGCTGGGCGACGACGGATTCAGCGGTCAGGATCTCGATCGGCGCGAGCTGACCGAACTCGACTTCCTTCTTGTTCTTGTCGAGGAGGTCGCGGCCCAGCTTGAGGGACTGTTTCTTGACCTCGGAGTTCTCGATGGCAAAGACGTAGTTCCAATAGGCTTCCTGGACCAGATAAATGGTGTCGATCATGGTGCCGCGGAGCTGGAGCTCGGAGATGTCGAGGCTGTTCTCGGCCAGCAGGATCTGGCGCCGGGCAACCTTCAGCCCGAAGTTTTTGAGCAGGGGCTGGGTGAAATCGACCCGGAGCGTGCTGCCGTAGCGCGGGTTGATGAGTTGGAAGGGCTGGTTGGTCTCCGATTTGTAGTTTTGGAGCGACAGGGAGAAATTGCCGCCGGTCGGGACGGCTTCGACGATCGAAAGGCCGTAGTCGAGCATTTTGTTGACGCTCGTGCCCGCCCCCTGGATGAACCAGTAGGACGACGATTCCTGGCGGTTGCGGCCGAAGCTGAGCTCGAAGCGCGGCTGGAACATCTCGCGGGCTTTCGACACGGAGATGTCCGCCAGCTGCGGATTGAGCATTTCGATGGCCACGTTGAGGTTGTTTTTGAGGGCCTTGGCGATGGCCTCTTCGAGCCCGAGGTTCAGGACCTGCTTTTCCTGGGCGGCGGCCGGGGTCCAAAGCAGGGCGGCCAGAGCGAAAAACGTTATGAAGCATGCCGTTTTTTTCACGTCTATCCTCCCGAAGACAAATCGTTCAGGTGAATCCTGCAGTTTAGCAGTTTACCAGATAATCCGCCTAAAAAAACCGCAGAAACAACCTTCCTTCTCTATTATACGGAAAAAGAAGGGCAAAGTTTCGTATCCTTGACATTGCCCGGGAAGTGGACTACAAGTCTGAACGATGTCCAAAGCGGCGCAGTCCGTCCGCACGGCGCTAGTCTTCGTCTTCGCCGTCTGCACCGCGCTATTTCTTCAATTCCGCGGCCAGGTCCCGACGTTCACGATCCTGGGCCACGTCTTCCGTCCGGAGCCGGGGTCCTGGATCCTGGCCGCCGCGCCCCTCTTCATCCTCATCCTGGGTCTCTGGGCCGCCTTCTCTTTTGTTCTCGGAAAGACCAGCCGTCTCCCTTATCGGGACGCGCTCGACCTGGATTTCCCGACCTATTTTCCGCTCCTCTTCTTCGCCTTGGCCCCGCTCTCCCTCGTCCATTACCTGACCTTCGAAGACCTGCATCACCGGATGAAACTGTTCATGCTGGCCGTGATCTTCGCCGTCCTCTATCTCAAGGCCGTCCGGGTCGCCCGGATCGTCCGCGAGAGGCCGGCTCCCTGGCTGCTCTGGATACGGAGGTTCTCTTCGCTCCCCCCGCGCCGCCAGCTCCTCATTCTTTTTTTCGCCGCCGTCCTGATCTATAACGGTGGATCGCTGCTGATGATGTCCAACGGCGTCTCGTTCGGAGGCGATGAGCCCCACTATCTCCTGATCACGCACAGCCTCCTCAAGGACGGCGATTTCGATCTGGCCAACAATTATGCCCAGCGGGATTACGGGCGATTCCTGGCCCCCAACGCGGCCATCGAGGCCCACGTCCTGCCCGGGACGAAGCCCGGAGGCCAATATTCCTTTCACTCGCCCGGCGTTTCGATCCTCCTCCTTCCCTTTTACGCCCTGGGGACGCTGTTCGGGAAGAGCCTCTTGATCTTCCTCCTCCGCTTCGGCATGAGCCTCTTCGGCGCGCTATTCGGCGTCCAGATGTTCCTTTTCGCCCGGCAGGAATGGCAGAGGGACCGCCTCGCTCTGGGCCTCTGGGCGCTGTTCAGTTTCACCTCGCCCGTTTTTTTCTACTCGATCCATGTCTATCCCGAGATCATCGTCGCCCTGTTCGCCTTCACCGTCTTCCGTCTGGTCCGCTTCTCCCAGAAGCTCTCCAGGGCCGCGCTCGTGCTCTGCGGATTTCTCCTGTCCTCGTTCATCTGGTTCCATGCCTTGAAATATTTCTTCATCCTCGGGCCGCTTTTTCTTTACGCCGTGTGGGTCCTGCTCAAAAAACATCGTCTTCGTTCGGGCATCGCCTTTTTTCTCGGCCCGATCGCCCTGATCTTCATCCTCTATTTCTATTTCCAGGTTTCCCTCTACGGGTCGCTGAATCCCACCTCCGTGTCCTGGCAGGGAGCCATGGACCAGCAGCAGACCGTCAGCTTCCTGAAGACGCTGACGCGCATCCCGGTCCGATTCCAGGTGGACACGCTGCTGGGGTATTTTCTCGACCAGCGGGACGGCCTGCTCTTCTACGCCCCGATCTACTTCTTCGCCTTCCTCGGGCTGGTCGAGCTCATCCGGCGGAAGAGAAAAACTTTCTGGCTTCTGCTCTTCATCACCGGCCCCTATGTCTTCGTTTCGGTCTTTCTCACCCAGCGGGCCGGATACGCGCCGCCGGCCCGGCCGCTCGTCGCCGTCATTTGGGGGATGGCGGTCCTTGTCGGCTATTTCCTGGCTTTCAACGGCAAAAAGATATTTGCCTATTTGATGGACCTCGCCATCGGCCTCAGCTTCCTTTTTGTCTGGCTCCTCTGCCAAAACCCTCTCGCCCTCTATCAGGAGACCACGACGGGAACCACCGAACGGGGAGGCGCTCTCTTTTACATCCTCAGCCATCTTCATTTCTATCTTCCGAACATCCTCCCCTCGTTCATCAAGATCGAGGAGTGGCGTTGGACCCCGAACTTCGTCTGGCCCATCCTTCTCCTCGTTTTCGTCGCGGCCTATCTCCTCGTCCGAAAACACGGATTCTCTTTGAAATTCGGTCATCATCAGGTCCTTGTCGCCGCAGGACTCGCGCTCTTCTTTATCTGGTTCGTTTTTTATCCGCGGACGGTCCTTCTCTCGCCCCGCAAGGTCGACCTTTCCTCCCGCGAAAAGCTGACCTTCTACTCCTTGTCCCGGGTGGCCAAGGTGAGAGAGGGCGGTGGATTCGCCCTGCTCGAAGACAACCGGAATTACTACTTTTATTTCGCCACCGGAAAACCGATCGACAAGCTCAAGGTCGAATTCGGCTCGATGCAAGGGGATTACGACCTGAAGCTGAGGTTCTTCGACGCGCCGGCGTTCGAAGAGTCGACCCGGAGGGAGATCAAAGACAAGGTCTTCGACTCGCCGCCCGCCTACCGCTGGAAAGGGGCGAGCCTCTACCAGATCGTCTTTCACCTGGAGAAGAGATCGGACGTCCGGACCGGCGTCAACCCTTATACCCTGGGGATCCAGCCCCTCCGCTGAACATCGCCAACAGCGCCAATCCTTTTTTGTGGAGCTTGAACGTGACGAGTGTCATCTCGGCGTTGAACGCCGGCATGACGACGATCGCCTGCTTCGGCGCCATGTCCATGGGGCATATCTAACATATTTTTTTCATGGTTGACAGCTAAGGTGAACTTGAATATACCTCATTTCATGACAGGCAAAAGGAAACTGGCGACAGCGATCGTGTTCGGACTCGCGTCAGCCGGGCTCGCGGCCTATGTCAACATCCTCCTCCAATCGCGGACTTACACGATCCTCAGCCATGGGTTCCGCATGTTCGGAACCCACCTCGTGCTGTTCCTGGCTTTCTGGGTCGCGTTCTACGCCTTCCTCAGATTGACCGCGAGGATGATCGCCGGGATCGAAGCGAAAGCCCTGGGAGCCGACCTCGAGGACCGGCTTTGGCAAAACACGCTCGCGGCCGTCCCTTTCCTATTTCTCCTTCTCACTCCTCTCCTGTTCACGAACTATCTGACCAGGGATGACCTGAGGATCCGGCTCGTCCTTTTGGGTGTGTTCGTCGGACTGGCCGTCCTCTCCCTCAAGCTGTTCGAACTCGTTCCGCTCTTTAAAAAACGGCCGCCGTTCATCGAAAAATGGCAGCGCAGGATCCGAGACCTGTCCCTGCGGAAAAAGCTCGCCCTTCTTTTCGTCGCGGCCTTCGCCGTTTACAACCTGGGCACGTTCGCCCTCGTCTCTCAGGGCGTCACGTTCTCCGGGGACGAGCCCTATTACCTGCTCACGACCCACAGCCTCCTCTACGACAAGGACATCAACCTGGCGAACAATTACGCCGACCAGGATTACTTTCATTTTTACTCCAAGGAGAACAGCCCGCAGAGGAAACTGGGCATCTACGGCCGGTACGGCAAGAAGGGAGAGGACTATATCTATCCGATCAGCCTGCCGGGGATCTCGGTGCTCATGCTGCCCTGGTACAAGGTCAGCCAGCTCCTCAAAGGGCCCTGGCTGACGTTCGTTCTGAAAGGGAGTCTTTCGATCTGGGCGGTCCTTCTCGGCCTGCAGTTGTTTCTCCTGGCGCGGGACCTGTGGCGCCGAGAGGACCTGGCCTTCACCCTCTGGCTGTTCTATTCCTTTAGCGCACCCGTCCTTTTTTACGCCGTCCATCTCTATCCGGAGATCCCGATCGCCCTTTTCTCGATCACCATCTACCGCAAAGTGACGTCGGCCAAACCTCCGTCGAACGGTCTTCTTCTTTTCCTGGGACTTCTTCTCGGTTCGTTTCTCTGGTTCGGCCTGAAATACAACCTCATTTTCTGGCCGCTTCTCCTTGTCTCTCTGTACCACCTGTGGAAACGTCACAAAATCCGGGCCAGGATCCTCCTCTTCCTCCTCTTTCCGCTCCTCGGCACCGTCCTTTTTTACTATTTCGTTTTCAGCCTCTACGGCACGATCTCGCCGTTCGCCGTTTATGCGGGCATCACCTCACCGGAACAAAACCAGGCCCTCAAGGACACCTTGCTCAGCATTCCGCTCCAGGCCCGAACGGATACGTTCTTCGATTATTTCCTGGACCAGCGCGACGGCCTCCTCCTCTATTCTCCGCTTTATTTTTTCATGTTCCTCGGCCTCGTCGAAATCTTCAGAAAATCAAAGCGCGACTTGCTCATCCTCCTTTTTATCGCCCTTCCGTTTCTCTTGAATTACGCCTTTTTCACCCACCGCCAGGGGTATTGTCCCCAGGCCCGCGTGCTGGCTCCGTTGTCCTGGATCGGGGCCCTGCTCATCGGCTATTTCCTGGCCTTCAACCGCCGCAAGATTTTCACGACGCTCTTCTGGGCGGCCGGGTTGACGACCTTGGCCATCACGGTCCTCTTGATATTCCACCCGTCGTTCCTCTATCAGCCCACGACCCACGAAGTCACCCAGCGACCGGGCGAATTCTTCGTCTTTTTGAGCAATATGCGATTCTTCCTCCCGTCCTTTCTTCCCTCGTTCATCAAGGTCGACAATCTTCATTACATCCCGAACTATGTCTGGATCGCGCTCGTCATATTTTTCATCATCGGTTACGCCTGGATCAGGACCGGAAAGCGCCGGGAAGCCCATTCGGAAGGGACGACCCCTTCCAACACTCAGGGGGAGCCGAGTTCGGGTTTCCGCCTGGGCTTGACGGCGGTCCTCCTGGGGATCGCGTTCCGGCTCTGGGTCTATGATCCCAGGTGCGTTCTCTATCCGACCCAGACGTTCACCTATTCCACGCAGCGGCAGCTGGGGCTTTATCTCTTCCCCCTTGGGAAGGACGTGGTGGCCAAGAACGAGGGCGAACTGTACCTCCATGACGACCGCGCGTACAAGGTCATCTTCGGTTCTAAAGAAAGGCTCGAACAGTTGAAGCTCGTCTTCGGCTCGACGCAAGGCGAACATGATGTCGATATCCGCCTCTTCGATCTGCCGGTCTTCGAGGGCCGGACGACGCGCGAAAAAAAGGATTTGATCTTGAAGGCGCCCGCGTCTTTCCCGTTCCGGAATCTCTATGTTTACGAGATCGACTTCCGTTTCAAAAAAAGGTCCACGGAAAACCTGAAGATTGATCCCTATCTTCTGCAGATCCTCCCGCCGCGCTGAAGGACGGGAATCGCGTCGGGGTCGGTCAAACCGGCATTCTGGGGTACGCGTCAAGATCCAGGAAGAACGCTTTTTCCCGGCCTTTCTTCTCGTGCTCGATCCGGGTCAGGGCCAGCGCCCCGACCATGGCCGCGTTGTCCGTGCAAAGCTTGGGGGAGGGAATATAGGCCGCCAGGCCGAAGCGCCTCGCCTGTCGTTCAAAATCCGTTCTCAGCCTCCTGTTCCGGGCCACGCCGCCGCCAAGGAGAACCGAGGCCGGATCGTGCCGGGAAGCGGCCCGGGATAGGTTGTCGAGCAGGGCCCGGACGACTGCGCTCTCGAACGAGGCCAGAAAATCCGGCAGCCGCGGATCGGATTTCGAGAGGCGATGTTCGCGGATGATTCTCAGCGCGGCCGTCTTCAGCCCGCTGAAGCTGAAATCCAGACTGCGGTCGCTCATCCGGGGCAGGGCGAATTCGAACCGCCCGGGATCGCCCGGTTCGGCCAGCTTCTGGATCACGGGACCGCCGGGATAGCCGAGCTCGAGGAACTTGGCGATCTTGTCCAGGGCTTCGCCGGCGGCGTCGTCGCGCGTCCGGCCGAGGAGCTCGAAGCTGAGACTCTTTTTTAGAAAGAAGAGCGAGGTGTGGCCGCCGGACACGATCAGGGCCAGGATCGGAAAAGGGATGTCCTTGTGCTCCAGGAACGCGGCTTGGATGTGCGCCTGGACGTGGTCGATCCCGATGAGCGGCTTCTTGTGGTAATAGGCCAGCCCTTTGGCGAAGGACAAGCCGACGAGCAGAGACCCGACGAGCCCCGGTCCCTGCGTCACGGCGAAATGATCGATGTCCTCCAGGGCGACGCCGGCGCCGGCCAGGCTGTCGTGGACGACGAAGCCGATGGACTTGATGTGTTGGCGCGAGGCGAGCTCGGGCACGACCCCGCCGTACGGGGCGTGGATCTCGTCCTGGGAAAGGACGACGTTACTCAGAACGGCGGCGTCCCCGCGGAGGACGGCGGCCGCCGTCTCGTCGCAGGAGGTCTCGATGGCCAGGAGATGCATTTAACGCAAAGCCTTCAGGCTTTCCTCGTAAGGAGGCCGGACGATCCCCTTCTCCGTGATGATGGCCGCGATATAGCTCGCCGGCGTCACGTCGAAGGCGGGGTTGCGGACCCGCGCGCCCGGAGGCGTGATGAGCTTTCCGTTGATCTCCTTGACCTCGAGAGGCGAACGTTCCTCGATGGGGATCGCGTCGCCCGTCGCCAGGGAAAAATCGAACGTGCTCAGCGGCGCGGCCACGTAGAAGGGGATGGCGTTTTCTTTGGCCAAGACCGCTACGGAGTATGTCCCGATCTTGTTGGCCGTGTCGCCGTTGCGGGCGATCCGGTCCGCGCCGACGACGGCCAGGGCAATCTCCCCTTTTTTCATCAGCCAGCCGGCCATGTTGTCGGTGATGACGAAATACGGGATGCCGAGCTTCTCGAGCTCCCAGGCCGTCAGGCGGGCGCCTTGAAGGAACGGCCGCGTCTCGTCGGCGAAGACCCGGATCTTCTTGCCCTGCTCGAACGCGGAGCGGATGACGCCGACGGCCGTCCCGTAGGCGGCTGTGGCCAGGCCGCCCGCGTTGCAGTGGGTCAGAACCGCGTCGCCGTCGTTGATCAGGTCCGCGCCGAAGCGGCCGATCGTCCGGTTGATCTCGGCGTCTTCCCGCTCGATGTCCAGTGCTTCCCGAATCAGCCCGGCCTTCAGCTCGCCGAGCGGGAGGCGGCGATACCGTTCAAAAGCCGTCCTCATCCGCTCTAGGGCCCAAAAAAGATTGCGGGCCGTCGGCCGGGTCCCGTGGAGCCTGGCCGAGACGCGCTCGAATTCATCCGGAGCGGCGGCCGCGTTCTGGACCCGGGACAGACCCAGAGCGACTCCGAAGGCCGCGGCCACGCCGATGGCCGGGGCCCCGCGGATGATCATCTTTTCGATGGCCACGGCGACATCCTCGGCGGTCCGGCATTCGAGATAGATCTCTTCGCCGGGGAGCCGCCGCTGGTCGATCATGACCACATGATCGCCGCGCCACTCGATCGTCGGGAGCATGAGAATAACCTCCCGCTTATATTATAGCTATTTCTTCTCCATTTTGTCTGGATGCAATATGGAGAGGTCGAGGAGATCCGGGAACGGCTGAAGAGACTATCGGCAGATCCCGCCACCTCGATTCGGAATTCTCGACGGATGATTCAAGGACGCGACGGCAGGGTTGGTCCCAAGGCCCCCATAGCGGAGGGGGGTCCCATCGCTTGCGATGGGGGAACCGACGGGACTGGTTCCCCAGGGGGCCGGGGGCCACCCTGTCGCCGCGTCGACTGTTTATATTAGCCGCCGGAAAAACCGAACGACGCAGGCGTTAAGATTTCCGCGGGGAGTGAGCTTCTTCCCTGAGCCCTTTTGTTGCCAAAACGACGATATTTTGGTATTTTGTCGACAAGAGATCCGAGTATGCCTCACGATCCGGCGGTCAAGATCATCAAAAAACAAAGCTGGGGTGATTATCATCTTTTCCGGTTCGAAACTCCTGCGCTGGCGGCTGGGGCCGAGCCGGGGCAATTTCTCATGGTCCGCGTGAGCGATACTCCCTTTCCCCTTCTCCGCCGCCCGATCAGCCTGCATGCCAAAGAGAAGAACAGCCTCGAGATCTTCTTCCAGGTCGCCGGCCAGGGGACAGCCCTGCTCGCCCAGAAGAAAGAAGGCGAGACGCTCGACATCCTCGGTCCGTTCGGAAAAAGGTTCATCCCCGACACCAACGCGCTCCCTACGCCGGCCGTCCTCGTCGGAGGCGGACGGGGCATCGCTCCCCTGTATTTTCTGGCCATGGAACTCAATAAGCTTGGGGCGCGGGTCAAGGTCCTGTACGGCGGGAAAAGCCGGACGGATCTCCCGGTCAGAGAGAAATTCGAAAAAGCCGGCCTGGATATCGTCTGCTCCACCGACGACGGCTCGTTCGGCCACCACGGCTTCGTGACGGGACTGCTGGAATCCGAGATCCGACGACAAGAGCCCGCCATCCTTTACGTCTGCGGTCCCGACCCGATGATGAAAAAGACCGCGGAGATCGCCGCCGCCCGCCGGATCCCAGCACGCATCTCGCTCGAGTCCATGATGGGCTGCGGGTTCGGCGCCTGCTGGGGCTGCGTCAAGCGCATTCGCAGGGATGAGGGCGGCGAATGGAGGAAGATTTGCGAAGACGGCCCTGTTTTCTGGGCCGACAAGATCATTTGGGAAGAGAAGGAATGACGCCCGACCTGACCGCGGACCTTGGTTTCCTGAAGCTCCGGAATCCCGTGCTCACCGCCAGCGGCACGTTCGGCTACGGGCTGGAATTCGAGCCCTTCATGGACCTTTCGAAGATCGGCGGGATCGTCGTCAAAGGCCTGTATTACGGACCCCGGGAGGGCAATCCGCCGCCGCGGCTCGTCGAAACAACCGGCGGTCTGATCAACGCTATCGGCCTCCAGGGAGTCGGCGTGGAGAAGTTCGCGGCCGAGGTCCTGCCCAAGCTCCGCCAGATCGACACGGCCGTCTTCGTCAACGTCTGCGGCGCGAGCGACGATGAATACCTCAAGGCCATCGAATTTCTGAATGCGCAGGAGGGTATCGCCGCCTACGAGCTCAACATCTCCTGCCCGAACGTGAAGAAGAACGGCCTTTGCCCGGCGCTCGGCCCGGACCCGACTTACGCCCTGGTAAAGCAGGCCAAGGCGGCCAGCCGCCGGCCGGTCATCGCCAAACTTTCGCCGAACGTGACCGACATCGTCGAGATCGCCAAGGCCGCCGAAGAGGCCGGCGCCGACGGCCTGTCCCTGATCAACACGCTCCTGGCCATGGCGGTCGACATCGAGACGCGGCGGCCGAAGCTGGCCAACATTTTCGGCGGGCTGAGCGGGCCGGCCATCAAGCCTATCGCCCTGCGCATGACCTACCAAGTCGCTTCGGCGGTCCGCGTGCCCGTCATCGGGATGGGCGGCATCATGACCGGCGCGGACGCGATCGAATATCTCATCGTCGGCGCCCGCGCGGTCCAGGTCGGCACGGCCAATTTCATCGATCCCGCGGCCGCGGCCCGGATCGCCGGAGAAATGAAGGATTTCTGCGAGCACAAAGGCATCGCCAGGATCGCCGACCTCGTCGGAACACTGAAAACGGATTGATTCAATCCAAGCGGAGGCCGTCATCATGACCCATCCTCTGGAGTTCAAGAAGCGCATCATCATCGCCCTGGACGTCGAAACCAAGGACCAGGGGCTGGCCCTCGTCCGCGAGCTCGCGGACGCTCAGGTCTTCAAGGTCGGGCTCGAGCTCTTCACTGCGGAAGGCCCGCCGCTCCTCAAGGAGATCCAAGCACTGGGCAAGAGCGTCTTCTTGGATCTCAAGCTCCACGATATTCCCAACACCGTGGGCGAGGCCGCGCGCATCGGAGTCCGGCACGGCGCTTTTATGATGACCATCCATGCCTCGGGGGGCCGGGAGATGATGGCCAAGGCCGCCGAGGTCGCCCGGGCGGAAGCGGAAAAACGCGGAACGCTCAAACCCCTCCTTCTCGGCGTGACGGTTCTGACGAGCCTCACGGGCGAAGAGCTGAGCGCGATCGGCATGGTTCCCGACACCGCCGCACAGGTTCTGCGGCTGGCGGCGCTGGCCAAGAAAGCGGGATTGGACGGGGTCGTTTGCTCGGCGCAGGAAATCGAGATCGTGCGGAAGGAGGTCGGTCCGGGTTTCCTGATCGTCACGCCCGGCATCCGGCCCGCCTGGTCGGCCGCCCAGGACCAGAAGAGAATCATGACGCCGGCGGAGGCGATCCGGAAGGGATCGGATTATCTGGTCATAGGGAGGCCGATCACGCAGGCGGCCTCCCCCAGAGAAGCGTTCTTGAAGATCGTCGAGGAATTAGATGCCGGGAAGGCGCCCAACGGCAAAAACGGCGCCTAGGACCAGTCCGACGACGAACATCAGAACCGCGACGACGACAAAACTGACCACGATATAGCCCATGACCTTATCCTTGGGCGTGTCCATCATGGGCGAAGAGAATCCCAGGTACATGACATAAAGGCCGTAAAGGCTGCCCAGGATCGCCAGGATGCCCAGCGCCGGAATGATGTAAAAGACGCCGCCGATCCAGGCAGGGGTCATGCTGTAGACGGCCAGCTTCATCGCGTTTTCCACGCTCGGTTTGGAGCCGAAACTCGGGGCCAGAGCGTTGATCGCCATGCCGAAGACATAGGCGGAAGCAAGGATCAGGACGTAGTAGACGATGGCACGGATCAACGCCGTTCCCAGGTCTAAGCGGTAAGCGCCGACGAAGGGAATGCTGATCCCGATCAGGCCGTGGCCGATGAACTGGGCGATGGCCGGAATGGCCGCCAGGATGGCCGCGTACCCCATGAAGAGTTGGGCGACGGGCGTGGATTCTCCCTTGATCTTCACCCACTCCTCTTTGGGTTTCAAAATGATGGCTTGAGCTCTCGCGACTAGATTCATTCTGAACCTCCTTTCAGGTAAAAAAACTATATACGGTTTAGGGTGGCGTGTCAAATGAAAGGCGAGAAATAGGTAGCCAGGAGGGGACCAAAAGCATGAAGGTGTCTTCGGATGTGGTTAGGCGCGGGTCGGACTCGAACCGACGAATCGAGGTTTTGCAGACCTCTCCCTTAGCCGCTTGGGTACCGCGCCGTATCGTTCATCAGGCCGCCGGTCAAGGGACGAGCCTTCGGCTCGCCACTCGCCCGTGTCTTATATCAACGGGCGAGTACGGCGGAAGCACTCACCCGTGTCTTATATCAACGGGCGAGTACGGCGGAAGTGGATCCCCGGGCAATGCCCGGGGCCCCTGCCGCCGTGGATCCCCGGGCAATGCCCGGGGCCCCTGCCGCCGTGGATAGGTCTAATAGCGAATCATGGAGCGGGCGATGGGACTTGAACCCACGACCTTCTGCATGGCAAGCAGACGTTCTACCACTGAACTACGCCCGCGGAAACATGGCCTAAACTAGCAAAAAGACGCCTTCCTGTCAACTCCGCTCATTTGACCTGGACGAGGTCGCCGAGAACGATGGCGTCCTTCGCCGAGAGGACCTTGATTGTGGAGGTGACCCGCCCGGCGTCGATGACGATCGCGTTCCCGACAGCTTCGGACGGAAGGCCTTTGACGGCCTGATGGAAGAGGGTGAGCTGCCGGCCCACCTGCAAGCCCTGCTCCCGGCCGAGATCGATCAGGGCCCATTGGCCGGACCCGATCTGGAAGAACTGGTTGTCCAGAAAAATGATCCGGCCGGACAGGGATTCTCCGTC
>JAUYDS010000074.1 GCA_030691735.1 Candidatus Aminicenantota bacterium | reverse complement strand
CACGGCCGCGATCGAATCGCCGCCGCCGATGATGGAGATCGCGCCGGAGGCGGCGACAGCTTGGGCGATCTTGACCGTCCCTTGGGCGAAGGCGGGCGTCTCGAACACGCCCAGCGGGCCGTTCCAGACGATGGTCTTGGCTTTGGCGATGATCTCCGCATACCGGGCGATCGTCCTCGGGCCGATATCCACGCCCATCATATCTTCGGGGAAGGGGTAGACGTCGGTGACCTTCGCTATGGTGCCCGATTCGATCGATGACGTCAGCACATGATCGATGGGGAGGAGAAAATCGACTTTCTTTTCCTTGGCCTTGGCCAGGATGGCGAGAGCGATCTCGAGCTTGTCCGCTTCGACCAGGGATCGGCCGACCGCATGGCCTTGGGCTTTGAGGAATGTATACGCCATGGCCCCGCCGATCAAAATGGCATCGGCCTTGTTCAGCAGGTTTTCGATGACCGGGATCTTGTCCTCGGATTTGGCCCCGCCGAGGATCGCCACATACGGCTTGGCGGGGGAGTGGATCGCCTTCCGCAGGTAGTCCACCTCCAGTTTCAGGAGATACCCGGCAGCGCTTTTCGGGACGAAGTCGATGATGCCGACGACCGAGGCGTGGCCCCGATGGCTCGAGCCGAAGGCGTCGTTGACGAACAGGTCGATGCCGGCGGCGAGCCGCTTGGAGAATTGAGGATCGTTCTTGGTCTCGCCCTCATGAAAACGGACGTTTTCGAGGAGCAGGACCTGGCCGTCCTTAAGGCCGGCCTTGAGCTTGTCGACCTCGTCGCCGACACAGTCCGGGGCGAAGATGACCTCGCGGCCGATGAGTGCGCCGAGACGGGCGGCCACGGGTTTGAGGCTCATTTTCGGATCGAACTTGCCCTTGGGGCGACCGAGATGCGAAGCCAGGACGAGCCGGGCCCCTCGGGACAATAGATAGTTGATCGTCGGCAGCGAGGCTTTGATCCGCGTATCGTCCCGGATCTCGCCTTGATCGTTCAGGGGGACATTGAAGTCCACCCGGACGAAGACCGTTTTTCCCTTGACGTCCAGATCTTCGACGAACAGCATGGCGGGCCTTCCTCACTTCGAAATGTATTTGATGAGGTCCCGCAGCCGGCAGGAATATCCCCATTCGTTGTCGTACCAGGCCAGCACCTTCAGGAGGGTCTTGTCGATGACCTTGGTCGAGGGACCGTCGACGATCGCCGAATGGGGATTGGACAGGAAATCGACGGAAACGAGCTCCTCGTCAGTGAACTGGAGGATGCCGTTGAGCTTTCCCGCCGCGGCTTTTTTAAAGGCCTCGTTGACGTCCTTCTCATTGACGTCCTTTTTCATGACCGCGACCAGGTCAACGAGAGAAACGTTCGGGGTCGGGATGCGGATGGCGATCCCGTCGATCCTGCCCTTGAGCTCGGGGATGACCAGGCCGACGGCCTTCGCCGCGCCGGTCGTCGTCGGGATTTGGGACACGGCGGCGGCGCGGGCGCGGCGCAGGTCTTTGTGAGGCGCGTCGAGGATCTTTTGGTCGTTCGTGTAAGCGTGAATGGTGGTCATGAAGGCTTTGTCCACGCCGAATTCCTGATGGAGGACCTTGACCACGGGAGCCAGGCAATTGGTCGTGCAGGAAGCGTTGGAGAGGATGTGGTGCTTGGCCCCGTCGTAGGTCTCCTCGTTGACGCCGAGGACGATCGTGATGTCGGGATCGGTGGCCGGAGCGGAGACGATCACTTTTTTAGCCCCGCCCTGCTCGATGTGCTTGATGAGATCGGGCCGCTTTGTGTATTTGCCCGTCGATTCGACGACGATGTCGACGCCGAGGTCCTTCCAGGGAAGCTTGGCGACCTCTTTCTCGGCCAGGACCTTGATCGTTTTGCCGTTGACGATGATGGCGTCCGCCGTCGCCTGGATGTCCTGATGGAAACCGCCGAGCACGGAGTCGTATTTCAAAAGATGGGCGAGTGTTTTGGCGTCGGTAATGTCGTTCACTGCCAGGTATTCGATCTCGGGATGGTTCAGCGAGGCGCGAAACAGGTTCCTGCCGATCCGGCCGAATCCGTTGATGCCGACTTTGATGGACATGATGAAGGCCTCCTCAAATTCCGGGTTTATGATGGAAAAGAAGACCATAAATTAGCATAAAATAGCGGCGGAAATCAATTTTATGATAAAATCCGGCTCAAGGAGCGGCCATGAAAGTCCTCACTTCGATCCAAATGAAGGAGATCGATCGGAAAACGATCGAAGGGATCGGCATCCCTGGTCCCGTGCTCATGGAGAACGCCGGCATCCGGATCACTCAAGCCATCTTAAAGCGGTTTCCTGAAGCCGTGGAGCAGAACATCGTCGTGGTCGCCGGGAAAGGGAACAACGGTGGGGATGGATTCGTCGTGGCCCGCCACTTGTTCAACATGGGAGCGCGGCCGACGGTCCTGCTCCTGGCCAAGAAAGAGGATGTGAAAGGGGACGCGGCCCTCAACCTGGCCGTCGCGGACCGGATCGGCGTCAAGATCGTGGAAGTGCCGACCGAGGCGGAGTGGAAAAAACGGAGGATGGAATTATGGCATGCTTCGCTCATCGTCGACGCCATTTTCGGGACCGGGCTTCTGAAGCCCGCCGAAGGGATTTATGCCGCGGCGATCGAGGACATCAACAAATCAAAGGCCTTTAAGGTCGCCGTGGACATCCCCTCCGGGCTTTCCTCGGATACGCATTTGATCATCGGCCCGGCGGTCAAGGCCGACTTGACGGTCGCGCTCGCTGCGCCCAAGATCGGGCATGTCCTTCCTCCAGCCGAAGAATTTGTCGGGGAGCTCGTCGTCGCCGACATCAGCGTACCGCCGTTCCTGTTCGATGATCCCGCATTGAAGATCGAATTCGTCGAAAAAACAACCGTGGCCCCGTATTTCAAGAAAAGAAAGAAAGATTCCCATAAAGGGAGCTATGGACATTTGTTCGTTCTCGCCGGTTCGCTCGGGAAGACGGGCGCGGTTGTTATGGCGGGGAAGGCCGCTCTCCGGACCGGGACGGGATTGGTCACGATCGGGACGCCCCAGAGCTGCCTTCCGGCCATCGCCAACTCGATGATGGAGCTGATGACCGAGGCGCTGCCAGAAACGCCGCAAAAGACCTTGTCGGAAAGCGCGATTCCCCTGATCCTGGATCTGATGAAGGGAAAGGACGCGGTGCTCATCGGTCCGGGGATCTCGACGCATCCGTCGACGGCAAGGCTGGTGACATCGCTTCTGCCGAAGATCAAAGTGCCCGTCGTGATCGACGCCGACGGATTGAACATTCTCGCCGCTCATCCGGACGCCCTGAAATCGCTGCCCAAGCCGGCCGTGCTCACCCCCCATCCCGGTGAGTTCGGCCGGCTGATCGGCCGTTCGAACCGGGACGTCCTCGACCACAGGCTCGAGCTCGCGTCTCGATTCTCCGAACAGTTCGGCGTTTATCTGGTCCTCAAAGGCTATCGGACGCTGATCGCCACGCCCGAAGGCCGGGTCTTCATCAACCCCACCGGAAATCCCGGCATGGCGACGGGCGGCTCGGGCGACGTCCTGAGCGGCATGATCGCCTCGCTCATCATCCAGGAGAAGGACGTTCTCGGCGCGACGCTGGCCGCCGTCTATCTCCATGGTCTGAGCGGGGATATCGGCGCGCGGATACTCGGCGAGCGAGCGCTTATTGCCGGAGACCTCATCAAATATTTGCCGAAGGCGTTGAAAGAGATGGAATCCTGATGTCATCGCGAGCGACCGAAGGGAGCGTGGCGATCTCCAAAAAAAAATCTTATCTTGGAGATTGCCGCGCCAAGAGGCTCGCCATGACAAATAAAACGTCTTATGTCTCCCGTTCCGCAACGGAAACCCTGGCCCTGGGCAAAAAATTGGCCCGGACATTCAAAGGGAACGGGGTCGTCTTTCTCATCGGCGAGCTGGGGGCCGGCAAGACGGTCTTCGCCAAAGGGATCGCCTCGGGGCTGGGCCTCAAGAACGTCCATCAGGTCTGCAGCCCCACGTTCACCTTGATGAACGTCTACTTGGCCAGGGTCCCGATCTATCATTTCGACCTTTACCGGCTGGCCAAAGCAGCCGAGATTACGGACCTCGGCTTCGAGGATTATATCGGCGAGGGCGTGGTCGTCGTCGAATGGGCGGAAAAAATCGGCTTTCCATTACAAGCCGTTTCCATTACCATCGAGGTCGGCGACGACGAGCAGCGGATCATTACGATCGCCAACTAAATCATAAAGAAGAGAGGTCGGGATGAACATCGAACATCTGAAAGAACGGATCTACGAGGTCAAGGATTTCCCCAAGCCGGGGATCGGCTTCAAAGATATCTCGCCCCTGGTCCACGACGCCGCCAGCTATCATTTCGCCATCGACAAGCTGGCCGTCTGGGCTAAAAAGAAGAAGCCGGACGTGATCATCGGAATCGAATCGCGCGGATATCTCTTCGCGGCGCCGGTGGCGCACGAGCTTCGCTTGGGGCTGGACATCATCCGCAAGAAGGGGAAGCTGCCCCGAAAGACGGTCAGCGTCCGAGCCCCCAACGAATACGCCGTCGAATATTTCGAGATGCACGAGGACGCCATTCTGCCAGGCCAAAAGGTCATCATCATCGACGACCTGATCGCTACGGGCTCGTCCTCGATCAGCGCCATTCAGCTGGTCAAGCTCCTGAAGGGCGAGCCGCTGGGATTCGGGGCCGTGGTCGAGCTCAGCTTTCTCAAAGGCGT
>JAUYDS010000137.1 GCA_030691735.1 Candidatus Aminicenantota bacterium | reverse complement strand
GGCGAGGTCGATGACGCGCGTCTTCGGTCCGACGTATCGCTTCGCCTCCCGGTCGGAGGCGCAGACCGCCGTGATCCTGTTCCCCGTGACGACGAGCGCCTTCGCTGCAGGAAAGGACGGATCGACGGTATAAATATCTCCGTTTAAAAGTACCAGACTCGCCGTGACCGGCTTTTTAGCGCAGCCGGCGAGACTCAACAGGATGATTGCCATACCTGCGCAAAGACAGGTGAGCTTCGGATGTCGACTCATGAATCCTCCACAAACAGCGGGATCGTTCAAGATATCCGGATTATATTTCCGCCGCTCAATTCTGTCAAAGAAGAACGGCAAACCCGAAATTGCCGATAGAGCCTGTCATGTTTTTCTATCGGCAATTTCGGGGGCAAACTCCCCATTTGAAATTCAGCCCGTATTTGGGATATAAATGGTTAATCTTGGCCGCAAAGCCTGATTCGAAGGAGGAGTCATGAAAAAGCGTCTATTTCTTCTCACTTTGGCCATCGCCTTCCTATTCCAATTCGCCGGGTTCGCCCAGGAACCCTATAAACTTCCGCCCAAGGAAGTGATCGCCATCCTCGACGCGCCGCCGACACCGCGCGTCACCATGAATCCGGCCCGCGACACGATGCTCCTCATCGAGAGCGAAAGCATGCCGACCATCGCCTATATCTCAATGCCCATGCTGCGCATCGCCGGGATCCGCATCACCCCGGCCAACAACAGCTCCCAGGTCCTGAACTTCAACACGGCCATGTCGTTGAAAACCATCAAAGACGGCAAGGTCCGCAAGATCGACCTGCCCCCCGGGATCAAATTCAGCGGCGCTTCGTGGTCGGAGGACGGCAAATGGATCTCCTTCACCCGCTACCTAGAGAACGGCGTCGAGCTCTGGGTCGTCGACGCGGCGACGGGACAGGCCAAGGCCCTGACCGGACCGAACGTCAACATGGTCCTGCGCGGAGGAATCGCCTGGATGCCCGACAACAAGCGCTTGCTCCTCACCATGATCGTCGACGGCCGCGGCCCGGCCCCTCAGCCGCCCCGCGTCCCCATCGGCCCCGAGGTCCAGGAGTCGGCTGGCAAAAAGGCCCAGGTGGCCACTCTACAGGACCTCCTCAAGACGGCCTTCGACGAAAAACTGTTCGATTATTACGCTACGTCCCAGCTCGTCGAGGTAGACGTCACGACCGGCCAATCGCGAAAGATCGGCGAGCCGGGGATCTATGCCGACGCCAATCCGTCCTCCGACGGAAAATATCTCCTCATCAACCGCATCAAGCGACCTTATTCCTATAGCGTATCCTTCTCCGGATTCGCCAAGTCCTTTGAGATCTGGGACATGGGCGGAAAACTTGTCAAGCTTTTGACCGATCTTCCGCCCACAGAGGACGTCCCAATCAACGGCGTTCCGAAGGGCATGCGCTCGCCCGGCTGGCAGGCCCTCAAGCCGGCGACGTTGATTTGGGTCGAGGCCTTGGACGAGGGCGATCCCGCAAAGAACGTCCCCTTCCGCGACCACGTCCTGGTTCTCGACGCCCCCTTCACCGGCGAGCCCAAGGAAGTCTTCAAGACCGAGAACCGCTACGCGGGGATGACCTGGTTCGACACGCCGGGCCTGGCCTTGGCCTCGGAAACAAACTGGAAAAAGCGCTGGCGGACGACCTGGCTGATCGATATCGGCAAGCCGGGCGTCGTCCCGAAGAAGATGTTCGACCTCAACACCCAGGACGCCTACAACGATCCGGGCTCCCCGGTCATGACGACGAAGGGCGGAGACCGAGTCATCCTCCAGGATAAGGACTGGATCTACCTCTCCGGTTCGGGCTCCTCGCCCAAGGGCGACCATCCCTTCCTGGTCCGGATGAACCTGAAGTCCATGCAGAAAGAGGAGCTCTTCCGCTGCGCCGACGGCAAGTATCAGCCCTTCGTCGGATTCACCGGCGAGGGCCGCGGCAAGATCATCATCAGCCAGGAGTCCAAGACCGAAGTTCCGAACTATTATCTCTACGACCTCAAGACCAAGAAGACGCAGGCGCTGACCGATTTCAAGGATCCGGCGCCGCAGCTCACGGGAGTCAAAAAACAGCTCATCAAATACAAACGCGACGACGGCGTCGAGCTCTCGGGAACGCTCTATTTGCCGGCGGATTACAAAGAGGGCACGCGCCTCCCCGCCGTCGTCTGGGCTTACCCCATGGAGTACGGCGACACTTCGACAGCCGGGCAGGTCCGCGGGTCCTCGGATAGGTTCACCTTTTATCGCGGCACGTCCCAGCTTTTCTTCGTCACCCAGGGCTATGCCGTGCTCGACAACGCCACCATGCCGGTGGTCGGCGATCCGAAGACGGTCAATGACACCTTCGTCCCCCAGATCGTGGCCAACGCCAAGGCGGCCATCGACATCCTCGACAAGATGGGCGTCGGCGACCCCAAACGCGTCGGCGTCGGAGGCCACAGCTACGGCGCCTTCATGACCGCCAACCTGCTCGGCCACTGCGATCTATTTGCGGCCGGCATCGCCCGGAGCGGAGCGTACAACCGCACCCTGACCCCCTTCGGTTTCCAGAGCGAGCGCCGGACCCTGTGGGAAGCGCCGGAGACATACATCAAGATGTCCCCGTACATGTTCGCGGACAAGATCAAAACGCCGATCCTCATGATCCACGGCCAGGCCGACAACAACTCCGGGACCTTCCCGATCCAGTCCGAACGGCTCTTTGCGGCCCTGAAGGGCTTCGGGGCGACGGCCCGCTTCGTCTACCTGCCCTATGAAAGCCACGGCTACAGCGCCCGCGAGTCCGTCCTGACCGTCCTGGCCGAGATGTTCGAATGGTTCGACAAGTACGTCAAGAATAAGAAATAGGCGCGCGCCGCTTTTTCTTTTATAATAAAGGAGAGCGATCATCCCGCGCCTCAATGAAGCGAAGAAACCGGCTTTTCCACAGAAGTTGTGCATAAGGTTGTGGAAAAGTGGGCAGCGGAATTTTCTAACGGGCTGAAAGCCCGACAGTTTGCGGAGATTGCACATGATTTGGGCAGAAAATTTTTTGGAAGAGGAAAGGAGTCCGCGTTGAGAAGAACGACCTTTCATCTCATCGTTTGCAGTGTAATTTTTTTGGCCTTGATCGGCCTCGGCGCGTCTCTGTCCAGCCAGGCCCCGTTGAAGATCCTGATCTCCAACGACGACGGTTACGACGCGCCGGGACTCGCGGCAGTTGTTGAACAACTGTCCAAGATCGGGACAGTGATCGTCGCCGCTTCTTCCCAGGACGCGAGCGGCGCCAGCCACAGCGTCACCTCGATGGATCCGATCCTAGTGACGGAAGAAACCAAGAACGGCATTAAATGGTACAACATCAAGGCCACTCCCGCGACGTGCGTCAGGTTGGCCCTGGAAAACCTTCTCGCCGAAAAGCCCGACTTCGTCATCACCGGAATCAACAGGGGCGAGAACCTGGGAACGGTCTCGTTCTATTCGGCAACCGTCGGGGCCGCCAGGGAAGCGGCCTTCAAAGGCATCCCCGCCATCGCCATCAACCTGGCTCGGGGGGGAAAAATGGATTACGGAGCGGCCGCCGAATTCATCGTCGACCTCGTCAAAACGCTCAAGGACAAGCCCTTAAAGCCCGGGACATTCCTCAACGTGAACGTCCCCAACCTGCCCAAGGACCAGATTAAAGGCGTGCTGGTCGTCCCCCAGGACCTTCGGGCGACTATCGAATTCTACGAGAAGCGGGTGAATCCCTCTGGCCAGGTTTATTATTGGAAATCTTATAAGCACCTCGAGCCGGGAGCGGACAAAAACGATATCTGGGGCCTGCGCAACGGATACATCACCATCGCCCCGTTCTCCATCGACCAGACGAACTATCAGGAGATAAAAACGCTGGATTCCCTGAAGATCGGCGGCTGGAAGAAATAGCCGGCTGATTCACCCCCCCTTTGCAAGGGGATAAGTCAAAATGAACGAAAGCCCGAGATCGTTCCTTTATTTTTTTGAGAGGTTCTGAACGACCGCCCAGATTTCCTCCAGATCGAGATCGCGCGCCCACCGCGCGAGATAATCGAAATCGATCAACTCGCCGGAAACTTTCAGGATTCCCAAGATGTCGCGGAGATGTTTTTCCGAGCGTCCTTCCCGATAATATTCCATCTTCTTGAGGATGACGTCCTCGGGCGAGGCGAAATTCGCTTCGGTCGCCGGATCCGATTTCATCCTCCGAACACGCGCAAAACGGCTTTTATCAAAGGGGTGTTTCGTCGGGATCATCATGTCGATCTTGAGGCCCGAGGAGGGATGAATGATATTGAATTGCGATTTCCGGCGGATCGCTTTTAACGCCGAATCGGGGTCGAAATAATATTCGCCTTCTGGAAAGCATTTTCCCAGCTCGGCAACATGGTCTTCTTGAATGTCGGCGACGATGTCGATGTCGTTCGTCAACCGCGGCTCGCCATAGGCGATCCCGGCCACGGCGCCGGTGATAAAGTAGGGAATGCCGGCTTTTTCGAGGCATTGAACGACATATCGCAGAAGGTCATTCGGCTGCATTCAACATCCTCTTCGCCGTTTCTTCTTCGATGGCCTGTTCAGGCCAGTCGGGATGAAGCGTTTCCAGGCCGGCCTTCACGAGCGACCGGGCGAACGACCACAATCCGAAAGAGATTTCGAGGCGCTGCTGCGGGGTTTTTTCTTTATAAATGGAAATCATTGTTTCGTCGGGAAGATCGGACAGCGGAAATTGATCAAACATGGAACTTCTTGTCTCAATTTATAGCAGGAAAACAAAACGTGGTCAAACGCCCAGGGAGGGCCTCCTATTTATCCAAGTTCATCTTCTTCAGGAGCGCCGTGTATCGGGGATCCGAACGAATGTTGTCCATGAGATCATCGGTCTTCATCCAGGGCAACGCGTCGTTTCTTAGTCAAATTCCTTAAATCCGAAAAACCGCTAAGCCGATTGCGGGCATCTTCGACTTCGGAGAAACCCAAAAACGAGACTCATGGCTTTCTCCGGTATCGAAACGCTCGCCCGTGTCCTCGATGGATCCAACGAAATCTGCGGCAGACGCCGCGTTCCACGGCGGCATCCAAACTCTTATTTCTTCGCCCGGAGGCGCTCGAGCTTGTCGAGCAGGACCGCGGTCATGACCCGGACGCCGACGCCGATCCCGTCCTCGTCGGCCACGAAATAGGGCGAATGGAGGGTCGCCGTGGCTCCCTTCGGCTCGACGCCGAGAAAAAGCATGGCGGAGGGCACTTCCCGGGCGAAGTAGCTGAAGTCCTCGCCGCCCATGTCGGGCAGGTCCCGAATGACGTTCGCTTTGCCCAGGATCCGCTCGGCCACGGCCACCGCGTCCCCGATGAGCGCCGGGTCGTTGTATGTCGCCGGCGTGCCTATCTCGTAATCGAGCGTATAGCGGGCGCCGGCGGCGGCGCAGACGTTGGCGACCGTCCGCTCGATCTTTTCCCGGACGAGGCGGCGCTGGTCGTCGCCGTACGTCCGGATGGTGGCCCTGAGGTCAGCCCGCTCAGGGATGATGTTGCTGGCCGATCCGGCGTGGAACGAGCCGACGGTGACCACGGTGTCGTTATGGACGTTCAGTTGCCGGGCGATCATGACCTGAAGGGCGACGACGATCTGGGATCCGACGACGATGGGATCGACGCAGAGGTTGGGGTTCGCCCCGTGACAGCCTTCGGAGAGGACAGAGATTGCCGCCGAGTCGACGTTGGCCAAAGCGAAGCCGGGCACGTACTTGATGACGCCGGCCGGCGCCGTGTCGTCGACATGAAAAGCGAACATGGCCGCGGGTTTGATGTCCTTGAAAACGCCCTCTTTGATCATCTCCGCCGCCCCGCCGCCGCGGCCATACTCCTCGGCGGGCTGGGCGATGAAGAGAACCGTCCCGGCAAGTTCTTTTTGGAGGCGGGAGAGGATGGTCGCGACGCCCAGCAGGACCGTGGTGTGGATGTCATGTCCGCAGGCGTGCATGACGCCGTATTCCTTTCCGTCACGGACGGCTCGGACCTTGGAAGCGAAGGGCAGGTCGGTCTCCTCCGTAATGGGCAGGGCGTCCATGTCGCCGCGCAGGCCGACGACGGGGCCGGGCTTGCCGCCGCGGAGGATCCCGAGGACGCCGTGGCCCCCGATGCCGGTGCGGACCTCGAGGCCAAGGGCCTTGAAACGGTCGGCGACGAGCGCGGCCGTCCGCGTCTCCTGGAGGGAGAGCTCGGGGTTGGCGTGGATGTCGCGGCGGACGGCGATGAGGTCGGGCAGGATCTCCTGGACGACGGCCGCGATCCGGCGGTCGACGTCGCGG
>JAUYDS010000107.1 GCA_030691735.1 Candidatus Aminicenantota bacterium | reverse complement strand
ACGGCCTCAAGCGCAATTATCTGATCCGCCCCGGACAGAAGCTCCAGATCCCGAAGCGCGGCTGAATCTTATCATCAATAAGGGGACACCCAACGGTATCCCTGATTCATTTTATTTCGAAATCTTTGGAAGCGATCAGATCCCCATCCAAGAAGACCGCGACGGTCCATTGGCCGGTCGGCTTGTCTCAAATCGCGTCTTTTCGCCGACGGGCTCGGCCCAGTCGGCCTTCTGGTTCAGCCCCGAACTAAAAACGATACGGTCGAAGACGACGTCCGGGTCCTCGAGGGCCGGCGGCACAAAACGGACGCAGGCCGCAGCGAGGAGGGTAAAAATAATTGAGATCAAACCAAGGACAAATATTGTCAGGGCGGACCTATTCATGACCACCTTATTTTCTCACAAAGCATGCGCATACGGAAATTCTCCCCTCTTTGAAAGCGGGTAAAGAGCGAGGCCCGATCAAGCACGCTTTACAAGATCCGGTTTTTTCCATTTTGTGTGGATTGATATAAGAGTAAGAGGTGAATTGATATAAGAGAAGATCCGGGATCGACCGAAGCGACCATGGAGGGTTTAGCCTTTCCGAGCCGCCCTTCGAGGGCAGCCGATCCGGAAGAGATCGGCCGGCGAAGCATGTTTGACGTCCCGGCGAACCCCCGTAATTAAGAAGCCGGGACGGAGTTCTGAGCCGCCGAGAAGGACGGTGAGGAAACGGCGTTAAAAACCCGAGTCGGGAGCGAGGCCGATTCCGGATCTTCTCCCCTTTATCCTTTTTTGGCCCCTTTGTCTTTGTCCTTTTTCTTTTTCTCTTTCTTCTTGAACTCGGAGCCGATGAGCTCAAGCAGGGCCATTTGCGAGCCGTCCCCGATGCGGAGCCCGGTCTTCACGATCCGCGTGTATCCGCCGGGCCGCTCGGAGAAGCGTGGAGCGAGATCGGCGAACAGCTTGGTGACGGCCGATTCCTTGGTCAGCACCGCCAGCGCCTGACGCCGCGCGTGGAGGGTGTTCTTCTTGGCCAGCGTGATCATCTTCTCGGCCAGCGGGCGGGTTTCCTTGGCCTTGGCCAGCGTCGTCTGGATCCGTTCTTTTTCGATGAACGACGTGACGAGGTTGCGCAGCAGCGCCTTCCGGTGCGCCGTTGTCCGTCTCAGTTTTCTGCCTTTGACGAGGTGCCTCATTCATCCGTCTCCTTGGCGGGATCGGTCTTCATCTCGCCCTTGATCCTCTCGACCAGCTTGGAATGGAGGTCGAGATTGAGGCCGAGACCCAGGTTCGTCAGCGTCTCCTTGATCTCGCTCAGGGACTTGCGGCCGAAATTCTTGGTCTTGAGGAGTTCCTCCTCGGTCTTCTGGACCAGCTCGAAAATCTTTTCGATCCCCGCCGATCGGAGGCAGTTGTTGGACCGGACCGACAGCTCCAGGTGCTCGATCGGTTTGGATAGGATGTCGATCTGCGGCATGTAAGGGATCTCGCGTTTCGCCGGGACCTGCTCTTTCTCCATGGGCTCATCGACGATGTTCATGAAGATGATCAAGTGGTCCCGCAGGATCTTGGCCGCCTGGGCCATGGCCTCGATGGGCGGGACGGCCCCCATCGTCCAGATCTCGAGCGTCAGGCTCTCGAAATCGATGCGCTTGCCGACGCGGGCCGGTTCGACGCGGTAGTTGACCTTCTTGACTGGCGAGTGCGAGGAGTCGAGAGGGATGAAGTCGATGCTGAGCTTGTCGTCGAAATTCTCGTCGGCCGTGATGTAGCCGCGGCTGTTCTGGACGATCATCTCGATGTCGAGCTTGCCGTCCTTGTCGAGCGAAGCGATGGAAATGTCCTTGTCCAGGATCTCGATATCTGCGTCGTGAGCGATATCGGAGGCCTTGGCCGTGGCCGGGCCTTCCTTTTTCAGGGTCATGGTCTTGGGTTGGCTTCCGTTGAGCTTGAGGGGGATGCTCTTCAGGTTCAGGATGATGTCGGTCACGTCGTCGACGATGCCGGGAATGGTGGAGAACTCGTGGAGCACGCCCTCGATCCGGACGGCCGTTATCGCCGCGCCCTTGATCGACGACAGCAGGATCCGCCGGAGGGCGTTGCCCACGGTGACGGCAAAGCCCCGCTCGAACGGCTGGGCGGTGAACCGTCCGTAGGTGCGGGTCAGCGTCTCATAATCGCATTCGAGGTATTTGGGCCTCTGAAAACCTATCTCGGTCATGGTTCCTCCTTTTGAGGATGCATAAATTTATGATACGTCGTTACTTGGAATACAACTCGACGACCATGTGCTCTTCGACGGGGAGTTGGATGTCCGCGCGCGTCGGCAGGGACACGATCCGCGTCGTCCCGCTGGTCCAGTCCACTTCCATCCAGCCCGGCAGGGCTTTGTTCTTGTGGGCCTCGAGCAGGGCCTTGATGTCCTCGGTCTTGGCGGTGCGCTCGCGGAACGTGATCGCGTCGCCGGGTTTGACCTGGAACGAGGGCACGGTGACCCGCGTCTCGTTGACGAGGAAATGCCCGTGGTTGATGAGCTGCCGGCCGTGGGCCCGGGAATGGGCGAAACCGGACAGGAAAACGACGTTGTCCAGCCGCCGCTCGAGCATGGCCAAAAGCGTCTCGCCGGTGATGCCCTTCTGCCGCTCCGCTCTCTGAAAGAAGAGGTGGAACTGCTTCTCGGACATCCCGTAATACCGTTTCAGCTTCTGCTTTTCCCGGAGCTGGATTCCGTAGCCCAGGATCCGTCTCCGGCTCCGTCCGTGCTGGCCCGGCGGGTAGGCCCGGCGCTCGATGGGACACTTATCGGTCAGACACTTGTTGCCCTTGAGAAAAAGCTTGCTCTTCTCGACCCGGCACAGGCGGCAGATGGGTTCTCTATAGCGCGACATCGTTCACTCCTTAGACCCGGCGGCGACGGCAGACGCGGCACCCGTTGTGCGGAACGGGCGTCACGTCCTTGATGGATTTAATCTCGAGGCCCGCCGATTGGAGGGCCCGTATGGCCGATTCCCGGCCGGCGCCGGGTCCCTTGATCCGGACGTCCAGGTACCGCACGCCGTAGTCCCGGGCCCGGTTGGAGGCCTCTTTCGCCGCCAGCTGGGCGGCGAAGGGGGTGCCCTTCCGGGCGCCCTTGAATCCGGCCGTGCCGGCGCTCGTCCAGCAGACCGTCGCGCCCTGGCTGTCCGTTATGGTGATGATGGTGTTGTTGAACGTCGATTGGATGTGGGCAACACCATACCCGATCTCTTTTCTGACTTTTTTCTTCGATTTGACCTTGGTCTTGGGTTTTGCTGTGGCCATGGAACGCTCCCTTCGTTATGTCGCCTTGATCTTCTTGATCGTGTGCCCGCGCGGCCCTTTCCGCGTCCGGGCGTTGGTCTTCGTCCGCTGGCCCCGCACCGGCAGTTTCCGTTTGTGACGGAGGCCGCGGTAGCAGCCGATGTCGATCAGCCGCTTGATGTTCATGCTGACTTCTTTGCGCAGATCGCCTTCGATCTTTTCCCGTTTCTCGATGATCTGTCGGATCTTGTTGATCTCGTCCTCGGTCAGGGCCTTGACCTTCTTGTTCCGGTCGATCTTGGCCTCTTCGAGGATCCGGACCGACTTGGCCCGGCCGATGCCGAAGATGTACGTCAACCCGATCTCGATCCGCTTTTCCGGGGGAAGAGTGATGCCTGCGATTCGTGCCATGTTGACCTCGTTTAGCCTTGTCTTTGCTTATGCTTGGGATTGGAACAGATCACGCGGACAATCCCCTTGCGTCTGATGATCTTGCAGTTCCGGCAGATCTTCTTGACCGATGCTCTCACTTTCATGCGCGTCGTCCTTTATTTAAATCGATACGTGATCCTGCCCTTGGTCAGGTCGTAAGGAGTAATCTCGACCAGGACCTTGTCGCCGGGCAGTATCCGGATAAAATGCTTTCTCATCTTGCCCGAGATGTGGGCGAGGATCCGGTGTTTGTTGGCCAGCTCCACGCGGAACATGGCGTTCGGCAGGGTCTCCAGGACCGTGCCTTCGGCCTCGTAGACATCCTCTTTAGGCATACGGCTGCTCCTTCAGACCATGGCCGCGGGACGCCTCGCCCTCGTCGGCGCTCAGGATCTCCAAGCCGCGGTCGGTCAGGGCCACGGTCTGTTCATAATGGGCGGCCAGACTGCGGTCCTTGGTGAGGGCTGTCCAACCGTCCATCAGCACCTCCACCTCCCAGTCCCCCGCCGCGATCATCGGCTCGATGGCCAGGACCAGACCGCGCCGGATCTTCGGACCGCGCCCCGGGAACCCGAAATTGGGAACCTGGGGCTCCTCGTGGAGGGAGTGGCCGATACCGTGGCCCACGAATGAGCGGATCACGGAAAATCCCTGGGCTTCCACATAATCCTGAACGGCCGCCGAGATGTCCGAAATCCGGTTTCCTTCAACCATCTTCTCCAGCCCTTTTTCCAGGGAGCGTTCAGCCGCCTGGATCAGCTTGCGGGCGAGCGGAGCGACCTGGCCGACGGGATAGGTCCGGGCCGCGTCCCCGTAAAATCCGTCGTAGAGAACGCCGAAATCGAGGCTGACGATGTCGCCCTCTTTCAGCGCCCGCGCCGAGGGGATGCCGTGGATGATCTCCTCGTTGATCGAGACGCAGAGCGAAGCCGGATAGCCGCGATAGCTCTTGAATGCGGGCTTCGCCCCGAGCTCTCGCGTTCTCCGCTCGGCGTACGCGTCCAGGTCGGAGGTCCGTACCCCGGGCTTGATCATGGGCCGAAGCTCGCCCAGGATCCGGGCGACGATCCGGGAGCTTTCCCGCATCATCCGGATCTCCGCGTCGGTTTTATAAACGATCATGCGGTCACCGTCTCCCGCCCGGGCATTCCGATCTCTCCGTCCAAGACATGGACGATCCTCTGGAAGATCTCCTCGATCGTCCCCCGGCCGTCCACGGCCCGGTACGATCCGAGCCGGAGATAGTGGTCCTTCAAGGATTCTGTCTGCTCGTGATAAACGCGGATCCGCTCCCGGATCACTTCGGGTGTATCGTCCGGGCGCTGGACGAGCGGCCCCCGACAGAGGTCGCAGACTCCTTCGAGGCGAGGCGGCTGGACGGCGAGATTATAAACGGCCTGGCAGCTCGAGCAGATCCGCCGGCCGGACAAGCGGTCGATCAGGACCTCGGTCGGAACCTCGATCCCCATCACGACCTCGGGACGCTCTCCGTCCAGAGTGGCCAAGGCCTCGGCCTGGACGATCGTCCGCGGAAAGCCGTCCAGGATATATCCGCCGCGGCAATCGGGGTCCGCCAGGCGTTCGCGGACGAGCCCGATGACGATCTCGTCGCTCACGAGCCGGCCTTCTTTCATCACGACCTCGGCTTTGAGGCCGAGAGGGGTCCTCTTTTGCGCCGCCGTCCGCAGCAGGTCGCCCGTGGAGATCCGGGGGAAGCCGGTGCGCTTCGCCATCAGCTCTCCCTGGGTGCCTTTGCCGCTGCCCGGCGCGCCGAAGAGGACGATCCTCATCCGCGCCTCCCTTTGATCCGGCCGTGCCGCATGAATCCGTCGTAATGGCGCATGACGAGCTGCGCTTCGATCTGCTGGAGGGTGTCCATGGCCACGCCGACGACGATCAGGATCGACGTCCCGCCGAAGTAGAAATCGACCTGGAGCCCCTGGGTGACGAACTTGGGCAGGTTGGTCTCGAGGAACGTGCCGATGAAGGGGATGGACTGGACCTTGAATCCCATCATCAGGAATTCGGGGAGGACGGCCAGCAGCGCCAGATAGACGGCGCCGACGAGCGTGATCCTCGAGAGGACGGTGTCGATATAATCCGAGGTGTTCTTGCCCGGCCGGATGCCGGGGATGAATCCGCCGTATTTACGGAGGTTATCCGCGACGTCGGTCGGATTGAAAATGATCGAGACGTAGAAGTAGGTGAAGAAGATGATGGAGGCGACATAGAGAAGGTTATAGAGGGGCATCCCGAGCTGGAACTGCTTGGCGATGGTCTGGAAGACGGGGAACTTGATCATCTGGGCGATCGTGCCGGGGATGGTGATGATCGACGCGGCGAAAATGATGGGGATGACCCCGCCCGTGTTGACCCGCAGGGGGAGATGGGTGCTCTGGCCGCCGTAGACCTTCCGGCCGACGACCCGCTTGGCGTAGGACACGGGGATGCGCCGCTGGCCCCGCTCGACGAAGACGATGAAGGCGATGACGGCGACCATCATCACGACGATAACGATGATCTTGATCGGGTCCCAGCTTCCCGACTTGAGCCCCGAGAGGACGCTCTGCAGCCCGGCCGGGAAGCGGGCGACGATGCCGGCGAAGATGATGAGGGAGATGCCGTTCCCGATCCCCCGCTCGGAGATCTGTTCGCCCAGCCACATGACGAAGACCGTGCCCGTGGTCAGAGTCAGGACGGTCAGGAGCTGGAAGGGCAGGCCGGGGTTGGGGACGATGGGCGCGCCGCCCGGGCTGGTCAGCTTCTGGAGGAGGAGGGCGATGGCCCAGGCCTGGATGACGCAGATGCCGATCGTTCCATATCGAGTGTACTGGGTGATCTTCTTCCGGCCGAGCTCGCCTTCCTTGGCCAGCCGCTCCAGGTACGGCCAGACGACCTGGAGGAGCTGGAGGATGATCGAGGCGCTGATATAGGGCATGATCCCCAGGGCGAAGATGGTCATCCGCGACATGTATTGGCCGGAGAACATGTCGATGAAACCGAGGATGTTCCCTTTCTGGGCCTGCCAGAACTCGGCCAGGGCGGCCGAGGAGATCCCGGGATTCGGGATCTGGCCGCCGGCGCGGTAAACGGCCAGCAGGGCCAGGGTGAAGATTACCCGTTTCCTGAGCTCGGGGATGCTGAAGATGTTGCGGATGCTGCCTAGCATGGTTACTTTCCGATGAGGACGGCTTTTCCGCCGGCCTTTTCGATCTTCTCCTGAGCGGCCTGAGAGAACTTATGAGCGTGAACGGTCATGGACGAGGACACCGTCCCGCGTCCGAGGATCTTGACGCGCTCGGATTCCTTCTTGATGAGTCCGGCCGCGACCATGTCCTTCAGGGTCACTTCGGTCTTAGCCACCTTGGCCAGCCGGTCCAGGTTCACTTCCGCGTATTCCAATCGGAAGATATTGTTGAAGCCGCGTTTGGGGATCCGGCGGTGGAGGGGCATCTGGCCGCCTTCGAAGCCCCAGGTGCGGGTGAAGCCGGCACCCTTGAGCTGGCCTTTGTTGCCTTTTCCCGAGGTTTTTTGACGGCCTGAGCCGGGGCCGCGGCCGACCCGGAGCCGGTCCTTGCGGGAGCCTTTTGCGGGATGCAGATTGCTGAGATTCATTTCTTCTCCAAGACCTCCACTTTGACGAGGTGCGGGATCTTCCGGACCATGCCCCGGATTTCGGGACAGTCCTTACGGACGACCGCGGCGTTCGGTTTTCTCAGGCCCAGACCCCAAGCGACCCGACGCTGGGTCTCGGGATAACCGATGAGGCTGCGGACGAGCGTGATCTTCAGTTCGCCTTGAGGCGCTTTCACTGCCATATCCCCTCCTTCGCTTTCCCCCGGTTCTTCGACACGTGAGCGGGATCCTTCAGTCTCTTCAGGGCGTCCAGCGTGGCGTGGGCGACGCTGATCGGATTGTGGCTGCGGAGCGATTTGGTCAGGATGTCCTTGACCCCCGCCAGCTCCAAGATGATTCGGACCGCTCCGCCGGCGATGACGCCCGTCCCTTTCGAGGCCGGCCGCAGGACGACCGCGCCGGCGTCGGCCTCGCCGCGGACATAATGGGGGATCGTCGTCTCGGCCAGGTTGACCCGGATGAGATGCTTCTTGGCGTTCTCCACGGCCTTGGCGATGGCCGCCGGCACTTCCCGGGCTTTGCCCTTGCCGACTCCGACCAGACCGCGCCCGTTGCCGACGGCGACCAGGGCGGCGAAACTCAAGTTCTTCCCGCCTTTGACGACCTTGGACACGCGGCGGATATTGATGACCTGGTCCTTGAGTTCGAGAAGCTCGTCCTCCTGAACCTGGAGCTGTTCTGTTCCCGCGATCTTGATGTTATTGTCTTGCACGTTGTCTCCTCTGGGACTAAAAAACCAGTCCGCCCTTGCGCATGGCCTCGGCCAGGGCCTTGATCCGGCCGTGATAGGGATAGATCCCCCGATCGAATACGACCTTCTCGATGTTCTTCTCTTTGAGCCGCTGGGCCATGATCTCGCCCAGCTTCTCGCAGCTCTGGATGTTCTTGAAGTTCTTGTGGATGTCTTTGAACCCCTTCTCGAGCGTACAGGCTGAGGCGAGGATATGGCCGTTGTCGTCGTTCACGGCCTGAGTGTAGATGTAGCGGTTGCTCTTGAAGACGTAGATCCGCGGCCGCTCGGCGGTTCCCCGGACGGTCTTACGGATTCTCCGCCGGATCCGAATCTTGGTTGCTTCTTTGCTCTTCACTTTGTCTTTAAGCACCGGTGACCCCCGCTTTCCGTTCTTTCTTGATCAATCGTTCGCCGACGTAGCGAATGCCCTTCAGTTTGTACGGGTCAGGCTTGCGGAAGCGCTTGATCTCGTCCGCCACTTTTCCCACCCTCTGCTTGTCGATGCCCCGGATCGTGAGGAGCGTCGGCTTTTCGACGACGATCTCGATGTCCTTGGGGACCTCGAAGACGACGGGTCTCGCGTAACCCAAGGCCAGTTCCAGCCTGTCCTTCTCGAGCTTGGCCTTGTAGCCGACGCCGACGATCTCGAGCTGCTTGGAGAAACCCTGCGAGACGCCGAGGACGGCATTTTGGGCCAGGGCCCGGCACAGGCCATGAAGGGCCTTGTGCTCTTTGGTGTCATCGACCCGCGACAGGGTCAATTGATTGCCTTCGGCCTTGGCCGAGATCCCCTCGTGCAAGGGGGTCCGCAGTTTTCCTTTCTTGCCCTCGAACTCGAGCCCGGCGGGCCCGATCTGGACCTTGACGCCGTCGGGGAGCACGATCGGCCGTTTTCCTATTCTTGACATGGTTCGACCCCTTCTCTCAATGACCTCACCAGACGAAGCACACGACCTCGCCGCCGAGGCGCTGGTCCTCGCATGTCCGGCCCGTGGCCATGCCCTTCGACGTGGAGATGATAGCGATCCCCAGACCGTCGAGGACCTTGGGGATCGAATCCTTCGTGCAGTAGATGCGGCAGCCGGGTTTGCTCACGCGGCGCAGGCCGGTGATGACGCTCTGGTTGGCCTCCGTGTATTTCAAGCTGATGTTCAAGATCCCCTGTTTGTCGTCGTCGACGACCTTGAAGTTCTTGATGTATCCTTCTTCTTTGAGGATCTTGGCGATCTCCACCTTCAGCTTCGAAGACGGCATGCTGACGTCCTTGCGCTTGATCAGGGCGGCGTTCCGCATCCGGGTTAGCATATCCGCAATGGGATCTGTAACGCTCATGGTGTCATCCTTTCCCGCGATTTACCACGACGCTTTGACGATGCCCGGGATCTCGCCTTTGAGGGCGAGGTTCCTGAAGCAGAGGCGGCACATGTCGAATTTCCGGTAGTAGGCCCGGGACCGGCCGCAGATCCGGCAGCGGCGCCGGGTCCGGATCGCGTATTTTGGTTTTTTGAGGTATTTGGCGTAAGCCGCTGTCGTCGACATGGTGTCCTTCCTTTTCTCACGCTTCTCGGAACGGCATGCCCAAGCCTTTGAGCAGGGCAAACGCTTCCTTGTCATTGCGCGCCGAGGTGACGATGGTGATGTTCATCCCCCGTGGCTTTTCGACCTTGGTGTAGTCGATCTCCGGAAAAACCAGCTGGTCCCGGAGGCCCAGCGTATAGTTGCCGCGGCCGTCGAAGGCTTTGGGCGAGACGCCCCGGAAATCGCGGACGCGCGGGAGAACGATGTTGACCAGACGGTCATAGAACTCGTACATCCGCCGGCCGCGCAACGTCACGTAGCAGGCGATGGCTACGCCCTTCCTCAGCTTGAAGGCCGAGATGGACTTCTTGGCCCGGCTGACGACCGGAGCTTGGCCGGTGATCAGGCTCAGTTCGGCCTTGGCCGTGTCCAGGAGCTTGGCGTTCTGGATCGCCTCGCCGACGCCGACGTTGAGGGTGATCTTTTCCAGGCGCGGCACGGCCATGACGTTCTTGATCTCGAACTCCTTCCGGAGGGCCGGGAGAACTTCGGTCTTGTATTTATCGATTAGACGGCTCATCGGTCGTTCCTCACTTCTGCCTCTCGAGACTGTTTTCGCACTTCGGGCAGATCCGCGTCCGGCTGCCGTCGTCGTGGCACGTCGTCCGGACCCGGACGCCCTGGCCGCATTCCTCGCAGTAGAGCATGAGCCGGGAGATCGGGATGGGCGCTTCCTTCTCCATGATCCCGCCCTGCTTACTCTTGCTCCGGTCGGGCTTGATGAATTCCTTGACGAAATTGATCCGCTCGACGACGGCCCGGCCTTTGTCCGGCATGACCACCAGGACCTTGCCGGTCTTGCCCTTGTCCTTGCCCTGCTTGACGATGACGATGTCGTTCTTCCGGATCGAGAGCGCGCTCATCACAGCACCTCCGGCGCGAGCGAGACGATCTTCATAAACTTCTTTTCCCGCAGCTCCCGTCCGACGGGGCCGAAGACGCGGGTCCCGACGGGCTCGCCCGCCTTGTCGATGATGACGGCCGCGTTGTCGTCGAAACGGATGTACGATCCGTCCTTGCGCCGGACCTCCTTCCGCGTCCGGACGACCACGGCCCGGATCACCTTGCCCTTGGGGATCTTGCTCTCGGGATCCGCTTCCCGAACGTTGGCCGAAATGATATCGCCGATGGAGCAGACGAGACCTACGCCGCCCCCGAGGGGGGTGATGGCGCGGATCCGCCGGGCCCCGGAATTGTCGGCCACCTTGAGGACCGTGTATTGTTGAATCATGGTTTCGCTTCCCCGATCTCGCCCTCGATCTCCTGGGCGGCCGCCAGGCCCACGATCTCGACGACCCGCCAGCGTTTCAGCTTGCTGATGGGGCGGGTCTCGATGATCCGCACGACGTCGCCGAGCTTGCACTTCTCGTACTCGTCGTGGGCGAAGAACGTTCTCTGTTTTTTGATGATCTTCTTATACAAAGGATGGCGGACCTGTCGCTCCACTCTGACGGTGACCGTTTTCTTCATCTTCTTGCCGATGACCGTCCCGATCTTCGTCGTTTTCCGTTGTGTCGCTGTCTTGTCCATGCGCGTGTCCATCCTTTAGGCCTTGGCCTTCGACCGCATTTCGGTGAGGAGGGTCTCGATCTTGGCGATGTCCTTCCGGACGGTCTGAAGCTTGGCCGCGTTCTCGAGCTGCCCCAGTTCGTGCTGGAAGCGCAGCTTGAACAGCTGGTCTTTGAGCTCCGCCTTCTTCCGGACCAATTCGTCCTCGGCGAGTTCTCTCAATTCGTTGGCTTTCATCGGAGCTCCCTCTGTTCTCTGGATATGAACCGGGTCTTGATGGGAAGCTTATGGGCCGCCAGCCGCATGGCCTCCTTGGCCACGTCCTCGGTGACGCCCTCAAGTTCGAAGAGGACGCGCCCCGGCCGGATGACGTCGACCCAGAATTCCGGATCGCCCTTGCCCTTGCCCATGCGGACCTCGGTCGGTTTCTTGGTCACGGGTTTCCAGGGGAACGACCGCAGCCACAGCTTCCCCCGCCGCTTGATGAAGCGGGTGATCGTGATGCGGCCGGCCTCGAGCTGCCGCGCCGTCAGCCAGCCGGGCTCCAGCGCCTGCAGCCCGAACTCGCCGAACGACAGGGTGTTCCCGCGCTGGGCCTTTCCCCGCATGCGTCCGCGGTGGCTCTTGCGGAACTTGACTTTCTTCGGCATCAACATGGTTAAATCTCCTCAACCTCCGCCGTCTGCGAGGTCATCTTGGGCTTCTCCACGATGCCCTTATAGATCCAGACCTTGATGCCGATCTGGCCGTAGGTCGTGAAAGCCTCGGTGAAGCCGTAGTCGATGTCGGCCTTCAGGGTCTGCAGCGGAAGCTGGCCGCGAAGATACCATTCCGAACGGGCGATCTCCACGCCGCCGAGCCGGCCCGAGCACATGACCTTGATCCCTTTGGCGCCCATCTTGAGCGCCAGTTCGACCGCCTTGCGCATGGCCCGCCGGTAGGCGATGCGCTTCTCGAGCTGGACGCCAATGCCCTCACCCACGAGCAGCGCGTCGAGCTCGGGCTTGTCCACTTCGCGAATGTCCACGTAGACCTCGTGCTTGGCGATCTTCTCCAGGAAGGACTTCAGGCTCTCGATCTCCTTGCCGCCGCGGCCGATGATGATCCCCGGGCGGGCGGTATGGATGATGGCCCGGATCTTCGGGCCGACGCGTTCGATGGCCACTTCGGAGATGCCGGCGTGGTAATACTTGTCCTTGATCGCCTTCTTCATCTCCAGGTCTTCGTGGATCAGCCGGGCGTATTCCGGCCCCTTGGCGAACCAGCGAGAGCTCCACTGCTTGTTGAATCCCAGACGGAAACCGTGCGGATGTGTCTTCTGTCCCACCGTCTATCTCCCTTTCTTGTCATCGAGATAAATATGAACGTGGCTCGTCCGTTTCAGGATCCGGAACGCCCGTCCCATGGGGGCGGGGCGGATCCGTTTCCAGGACGGGCCTTCGTCGACATGGATCTTGGCCACGAAGAGGGTGTCGACGTCGACGTTCGGGACCTTCTGCTGGGCGTTGGCGACCGCCGAGCGGAGGGTCTTTTCGACGATCAGGCTCGCCTTCTTCTTCTCGGAGAAGCGGAGGATCGTCAAGGCCTCTCCCACGAGCCGGTCGCGGATGAGATCCACGACCAGACGGCACTTTTGGGCGGAGACGCGGACATGCCGCGTGACCGCGTGCGAGACGAATTGTTGCGTGTCCATGTTACTTCGCCACCTTGACCGCTTTGGCCGCCTTGGAGGTATGTCCCCGGAAGGTCCGGGTCGGGGAGAACTCCCCCAGCCGATGACCGACCATGTTCTCCGTGATGAAGACCGGGATGAACTTCCGGCCGTTGTGGACGGCGATGGTCAGGCCCACCATCTCGGGGAGGATCGTCGAGCGCCGGGACCAGGTCTTGATCACCTTGCGCTTTTCGCCCTGCGTCTCCAAGGCCTTGATCTTCTCCACCAGGTGGAGATCGACGAACGGACCTTTGCTCAAAGACCTGCCCATCTTACTTGCTCCTTCTTCTGATGATGAATACCCGCGTCCGCTTGTTCAAGCGGGTCTTGAAGCCCTTCGTCGGGATGCCTTCGGGGCTCACCGGATGGCGGCCGCCCTTGGACCGGCCTTCGCCGCCGCCGTGGGGATGGTCGACCGGGTTCATGGCCGTGCCCCGGACATGGGGGCGCCACCCATTCCAGCGCGTCCGGCCGGCCTTGCCGACCGAGATGTTCTGGTGGTCGAGGTTGCCCACCTGCCCGATCGTCGCCCGGCAGTCCATGTGGATCTTCCGGATCTCGGACGACGGCAGGCGGACCTGGGCGAACGCGCCCTCCTTGGCCAGGATCTGGGCCCCGGCTCCGGCCGTCCGGACGATCTGGCCGCCCTTGTTTTTGAGGAGTTCGATATTGTGGATCACCGTGCCGAGGGGGATGTGGCGGAGGAGGGTGGCGTTGCCGGGGACGATGTCGACGACCTTGTCCGAAGAGACGATCGTCTGGCCGACCTTCAGGTCCATGGGGGCCAGGATGTAGCGCCGTTCCCCGTCCCGGTACTTGATCAAAGAAATGAAGGAGGACCGGTTGGGATCGTATTCCAGGGTCTCGACGACCCCCGGGATCTCCAGTTTGTCGCGCCGGAAATCGATGATCCGGTACATCTTCTTGTGTCCGCCGCCCCGGTGGCGCGTGGAGAGATGTCCCTTGTTGTTGCGCCCGCCGGACTTGGGGAGAAAGGTCAGAAGCGGCTTGTGGGGTTTGTTCCCCGTCAGCTCTTCATAGGTCAATCCCGTCCGGTGCCGGAGTCCCGGCGTG
The DNA here is from genome assembly GCA_030691735.1 of Candidatus Aminicenantota bacterium. Lineage (GTDB taxonomy): Bacteria > Acidobacteriota > Aminicenantia > Aminicenantales > UBA4085 > JAPKZI01. The sequence continues at coordinate 3,442 of JAUYDS010000107.1, read as the reverse complement.
CGTGGTCTGTAGGATTTGATGCCCATCTTAAACCGCCTCGAAATATTCGATCATTTTCTCGCCCTCTTTGAGCCGGACGAGGGCCTTCTTCCAGGTCTTGGTCATGCCGGCGCTGCGGCCGACCCGCCGCTCCTTGCCGTGTTTGATCTGCGTCCGGACGCTATCGACCTTGACCTTGAAGAGGTGTTCGACGGCCTTCTTGATTTCGCTCTTGTTGGCGTGGAGGTCCACTTCGAAGCAGACCTCCCTGTTCTTTTCCTTGAGCATCGTGCTTTTTTCGGTGATCACGGGCCTGAGGATGATCTGGTAGGGGTCCTTGCTCACTTCAGTTTCTCCATCAAAGAGGTGAAGGCCTGCCGGCTGAGGACAAGCCATTTATAGGCCAGGACGTCATGGGTGTTGACGAGCTTCCAGTCGACGGCCTTCACCCGGGGGACGTTCCGCAGGGAGACGAACAGCCCGGCATTGTCCCTTCCGTCGACGACCAGAGCGGAATCGACGTTCAGGGCCGTCAGCAGTCCGACCGCTTGCTTGGTCTTGGCCGCCTGGAGCTTCAAGTCGTCCAGGATGAGAAGCCGCTTCTCGGCGAACTTGGCCGCGAGGGCCGACCGCAGGGCGTTCTTTTTGGCCTCTTTGGGAAGCTCGTAGCCGTAATCCTTCGGCCGGGGCCCGAAGGTCGTGCCGCCGTGCCGCCAGAGGGGCGACCGGGTCGCGCCGGCGCGGGCCCGGCCCGTGCCTTTCTGTCGCCAGGGCTTGCGGTTGCTTCCGCTCACTTCGGCCCGGGTCTTGGTCGCGGCCGTGCCCCGACGCTGGTTGGTCAGATAATTGATGGCCGCTTCATAGAGGAGATGGGCATTGACCGGACGGCCGAACACGGCTTCCGGGAGTTCGATCTCCGATTTTACGTTCCCGCTCTTATCGAGCACTTGCGCTTTTTGCATGATCAACTCTTCTTCGCTTTATGGATGAGGACATAGCCCCCGTTGGGCCCGGGGACGGCGCCCCTCAAGACGAGGAGGTTGTGGTCCTTGTCCGCCTGGAAGACGACGAGATTCCGCGTCGTTACCCGCTCATGGCCCATATGGCCGCCCATCCGCAGACCGCGCACGACGCGCGACGGATAAGAGGACGCCCCGATGGATCCGGGCGCCCGATGGAACATGGAGCCGTGCGTTTCCCCGCCGCCGCGGAAATGGTGGCGCTTGACGACACCGGCGAAGCCCTTGCCCTTGCTCGTTCCCATGACGTGGACCTTCTCGCCGACCTTGAACATGTCGACGAAGAACTGGTCGCCTTCTTTGACCTCGCCGGGATCGTCGAGGCGGAACTCCCGCAGCACCGGGGTCAGGGGGGAGCCGGACTTTTTATAATGACCGAGCTGAGCCTTCGACTGGGTTTTGACGGCCCGTCCTTCGACGAAGCCGACCTGAAGAGCCCGGTAGCCGTCCTTGTCCTTGGATTTTATCTGGATGACGGTGCAGGGACCGGCCTGAATGACCGTGAGAGGAACGGCGTTCCCCTGATCGTCGAACCCCTGTGTCATGCCGATCTTTTTTCCGATGAGACCCTCAAGCATGATTTACTCTCCCGCACCGAAAGCTTGAATCTCGACATCGATGCCGGCGGGCAGATCGAGTTTCTGGAGCTCTTCGATCGTCTCGTTGTTGTATTCGCTGATGTCGATGACTCGTTTGTGGACGCGCATCTCGAAGTGTTCCCGGGATTTCTTGTCCACGTGAGGGGAACGAAGGACGCAGAAACGATGGATCCGCGTCGGCAGGGGGACCGGACCGGCGATGTGGGCCCCCGTCCTCTTGGCCTTCACGACGATGTCCTTCACGGACTGATCGAGCAGCCGGTGGTCAAACGATTTCAATCGGATTCGAATTTTCTCCATGATGTCCTCGTTCCTCTAGGATAAATTCCTAACACCTGTTGTCATTGCGAGCCATCACGCGAGAGCGTGATGACGTGGCAAACTCACCTAGCCTCAGAACTTTCATTGCGAGCCATCACGCGAGAGCGTGATGACGTGGCAAACTCACCTAGCCTCAGAACTTTCATTGCGAGCCGCTCTTGCGGCGTGGCAAACCGACCCGAAGGGTCGTCCCAAGCATGGCGAGGGATCTCATTCGACCTTCCCGAGGTTGGATGAGATCCTTCGCTTCGCTCAGGATGACCTCTTGGGTCAAATTGCCACGCTCCACTCGCACTGACATTTCGTTTTTACCCGATGATGTCGGTGACGGTGCCGGCGCCGACCGTCCGCCCGCCTTCCCGGATCGCGAACCGCAGCCCTTTCTCCATCGCCACGTCCGCGATCAGCGAGATCTCCAGGTTCACGTTGTCCCCAGGCATCACCATCTCCACCCCTTCCGCCAGCTTCGCGTCCCCCGTCACGTCCGTCGTCCGAAAATAGAACTGCGGCCGGTATCCCGTGAAGAACGGCGTGTGCCGCCCCCCCTCTTCCTTCGTCAAGGCGTAGATCGCCCCCTTGAACTTCCGGTGCGGCGTGATCGAGCCCGGTTTCGCCAGCACCTGACCCCGCTCCACCTCCGTCTTCCCGATCCCCCGCAGCAGACATCCGATGTTGTCTCCCGCCTGCGCCTGGTCCAGCAGCTTCCGGAACATCTCCACGCCCGTCACTACCGCCTTGCGCGTCTCCCCAAATCCGACGATCTCGATCTCGTCCCCGACCTTCACCAACCCCCGGTCCACCCGGCCCGTGACGACCGTCCCCCGTCCCGTGATCGAAAACACGTCCTCCACACTCATCAAAAACGGCTTGTCCACTTCCCGCAACGGCTCCGGGATCGCCGTGTCCAGCGCCTTGATCAGCTCCCAGATCGGCTTCGCCGCCTCTCCCCCCGGATCGGCCATCGCCTTCGTCGCCGACCCCCGGATCACCGGCGTCTTGTCCCCGGGAAACTTGTACTTCGTCAATAGCTCCCGCACTTCCAGCTCCACCAAGTCCAGGATCTCCGGATCGTCCACCAGGTCGCACTTGTTCATGAACACCACGATCGCCGGCACGTTCACCTGATACGCCAGCAATATGTGCTCCCGCGTCTGCGGCATCGGCCCGTCCGCCGCCGATACCACCAGCACCGCCCCGTCCATCTGCGCCGCACCGGAGATCATGTTCTTGATGTAGTCCGCGTGCCCCGGACAGTCGATATGGGCGTAATGCCGCGTCTCGCTCTCGTATTCCACGTGCGCCAGCGCCACCGTCAAGATCTTCGTCGCGTCCCGACGAAACATCTTCGCGTCCGCCTTCGCCACCTCGTCGTAGCTCTTCGCCTGCGCCAACCCCTTCGTCGCCAGCACCTTCGTCAGCGCCGACGTCAACGTCGTCTTCCCGTGATCGATGTGCCCGATCGTCCCCACGTTCACATGCGGTTTCGTCCGCTCAAACTTCGCTTTGGCCATCCCTTACCTCCTT
>JAUYDS010000045.1 GCA_030691735.1 Candidatus Aminicenantota bacterium | reverse complement strand
GGCAAAGCCCGGGGCACTCACCCGCGATGTAAATACGCGGCTGAGTACGGCGGAAACGGATCCCCAGACAAAGCCTGCCCTTATTCGCTTCGCGAATGAGGACTGCAAAGCCTGGGGCCCCTGCCGCCGCCCCGGCCGCCGCGGAGAAAAACCCTCTGAGCCGGATCGGTCAGCGAGCGGCTGACCGGCGTCGGCGAGGTCCTCATTTCGTGGCGCAATAAACATAGGCCGGAGGCAGGTTTTTCCAGACAACACGGGTCCGTTCAAGCTTGGTAAAATATTTGCCTAAAAGGTCGAGCAGGCGCTGATGGCCTTTCGATTTCACCCGGTGAACATAGGCGTAGGCGACGAATCGCCCGCCGGAAGAAAGCGATTGCATGATAAGATCCAGGAGTTTTTCCAATCGTCCTTCCTTCAAGACCGTCAAGGGAAGCCCGCTGATGATGGCCTGGCAATCGTTGATGTCATGCTTCTTGAGGTAGGTCTTCAGATTGAGAGCGTCATCACAATATATGGTCGCGTCCGGACATTTCTTCCGGATATGCTTCACGAATTTCGGATTGATCTCCACAGCGAGGTATTTCGCTTTTAAAGACAGCTCTTTCATGATCTGTTTCGTCGCGCCGCCGCTGCCGGGACCGAGTTCAATGACGACCTCGGCGTGGGGGAGATCGGCCATTTCAAGCATGATCCGAGTCAGGGCCTTGGAATCCGGAATTATGGAGCTGGTTCGGATCGGATGTTTGAGACACTCCACAAGGAGATTGGCCATGGACGTTACCTCCGCCGGCCGCCGAGCCTAGAGATCTCAGCAGCCCCTTTAAAATCAAGATGGGACGCTCTGGTTTTTAGAGTCAAGGGACGAGCCTTCGCGGCGGACGTGGACCCCCGGGCAAAACCCGGGGCACTCACCCGCGATGTAAATACGCGGCTGAGTACGGCGAAAGCGGATCCCCAGACAAAGCCTGGGGCCCCTACCGCCGCCCCGGCCGCCGTCGAGAAGCCGCTCGCCCGGCTTTTCCCTCGTTCAACCTGAGGATATGAATCCCTTTTCTATTATATACGAAATCTGGAAAAATAGGGACACCCTGACCGCGACGACGATTGGGACGGTCGGATCCATCCCTGACGTGAATCGACGGCCGAATTCAGCGCGACTCGGCCTGTTCGGTCCGGCGGTCCGATAAATGTCGCAGTGTGCTGATACCCGAGCGTTCGAAATTCTGAACCCTGGCGATAGAGAGGTGAAAATTGAAAACTCGAAACGGGATTCGATTTTCGGGAAAAGGAAGGGGTTTCTCTAATCGATCAGGGCCGCTTTAAGTTTTTCCAGCTGATACTCGGACCGCATCTCGGCCTCGGACAGGGCCTTGATGGCCGCGAATGCGTCGACGATGGCGGCCGGGACTTCATCGGCCGGCATGGCCGGATCCGCGGTGAGGTCGACGGCGGCGACGGCCATCAACCACCACAGGAGTTTCTCGAAGGCTTCCTTGTTGAAGTAAACGATGCCTTGATATTCGTTGACCTGCAGAACCTGCCTGACCTTGTCATCATCCAACAGCGCCCCGGCCAAACGAGAAGGGCGCTTCTTCGCGGGGACATCCATCTTGGCCCAATGCTGGTGGGCGGTCAGCGCCTTGATCACGCCCGCCGCGTCCGCGGCGACGGAGTCGCCGAGGCCCATCTCGCGCAGCGTGCCGGCGATGAGACGGTCCAGCCGCCACTCGACGATGCGCTCGAGGCCCAGGGTGCGAACGCCGGCCCATCCGAACAACGAACTCCAGGCCAGTCGTTCTTCGATCATCGGCGCCGTCGGACCCGCCCCGGACTTCGGGAGAGCCGGACTCGAATTCGCGCTCTCCTCTTGCCGCGGCGCCCGCAGACATGACAGCAGATAGCGGATCGCCGTCCCGTACTTGGCCGACCTGGGCCGCGGGAAGCGGCCGGCGATCGCCGGCAGTTGGAGGATCGCCTCAAAATCACGCCTCATCCTGATCGGCTCGAAGGACCCATCGGTCGCTTCGGCGCCGAGCAGGCTCTCGATGGACCGCAGAATCCTCAGAGATTTTTCGACGATCTCATCGCCGGGCTTTGGATTCAACGGCACGGCCGGATCCAAAACACGGTTCTCCAGCAGCCATTGGAAGAAGCCGGGGTTGATCAGCTCCCTGATCGGCGTCAGGACCGGCCGCAAAAAGACGTCGCGCGCCGCCTCTTCGATGTTGGGCACCCCGCCCCCCCTCAAGTCGTCCGCCAATCTGGCATAGCGCCGGGCTCCATCGTCCCGAACTTCGCGGAAGTCCATGAAAACATGATATTTATATGCGCTGAGCTCGACAAAAAAGCCCTCCCGGCAGAGGTCTTGGCAGTTGCGGAGATATTCAAGCCCGGTCGTCTGATCCTTGAACACAAACCACAGCTCCGGGTCGTCGCGCAGCCGCAGACCCTCGACCAGGTCTTTCCGGACCATCTTCTTCTCCTCGCCCTGCCCCGTTCTGACCGCGAAGGCCGCCGAGGTCCGGATCCAGCCGCGCGTTTCCGCGTATTTGTTGTGATAGACGACGAGGGCCCGCTCGTCGCCGCGGCCGTTCGAATAAGCGAAGACATTCTCATCGACGCGGCCGTCGGGCCGGTAGAAATCATAAAGGAGGAACTGTTCGACGCCCGAGAATAGATGGCGCTTGTGGAACAGAGGGACGATCTCGCGCTCATGCCGCTCGACAAGCCAGGGCTTGGGGTGTTCGTCGTAGTACGCCCGGCGGTATTCCATGCCGTACTTTTCGGTGAAACCCTCCACCTGCCCATGGCCGACCATGGGCAGGCCGGGCAGGGTCGCCAGCATCGCGCATACGCCGAAGTATTTGTCGCCGTCGCCGAACTGCTCGATCGCCGTCCGCTCGTCCGGATTGTTCATGAAGTTCACGTAGCGCTTCAGAACTTCCGGATCGAACTCCAGGGTGGCCTTCATCACCCCGCGGTATTTGGCGTTGTCTTCGTCGCGGAGCATGTTCATGAAGGCGCTGTTGTACACGCGATGCATCCCCAGCGTCCGGACAAAGTATCCTTCCATGAGCCAAAACGCTTCGGCCAGAAGAAGGGTGTCGGGGGCCTCCGCCGCCACCCGGTCGACCACGTCGCGCCAGAACTCGACGGGCATCGCCGCGTCGACTTCGTCTCGGGTCAATCCGTGCTCGGCGCGCGACGGGATCGCCCCCCCCGTCCCCGGCTCGGGGAACCACAACCGCTGGAAATGCCGCTTGGCCAGGGTCATGGCCGCGTCGAAGCGGATCACCGGGAAGTCTCGGGCCACGCGCAGAATGGTCCGGATCACCGCCTCGCGCACCTCGGCCTTGAGGAAATCCAGCTGGGCGGTGTCGTTCCACGGATAGCTCGTGCCGTCGTTGCCGTGGTAGATGTATTTGACGGCGCCCGTCCATCTGTCGAAGCGCTTGAACACCACCGCGGCGTCGGCCCTATCGTAGTAGCGGTTTTCGATCTGAATACCGACGCGGGCGTCCCAGGACAGGTCGGGTCCGTCAAAGGCGTAGGCCGGGAACGGCGGCCGGTCGAGCCCGATGAACCAGTCGGGATGCTCGATCACCCAGCGGGAATCGATGCCCATGTGGTTCGGGACCATGTCGCTAGCCAGCCGGATGCCGCGCCGGCGGGCGCGGCCCTTGAGGTCCTGCAGGGCGCCCTCTCCCCCTAGGTCCTCCGCGATCCTATAATCGAAGAGCGAGTAAGCCGAAGCGACGGCCTCGGGATTGCCCATCATCTGCTTGATGCGCCGCGAGGCGGGGCTGCGCTCCCATAGGCCGATCAACCACAATCCCGTGAAGCCCCGATGGCGCAGCCGATCGAGCTCTTCGTCGGGGATCTGGTCGAGCCGGGTGATGGGTCGCTGATATTCCTTCGACAGTTGATCGAGCCAGACGTAGGTGTTCTTCGCGATCAAGACGAGGTTCGGCATCCAATCGAGATCGGGGCTGTAGCGCTCGGGCTCCGGATCCGGCCCGCGCCGGCCCGCCCCGCCCGGATACGGACCGAACAAGGCCAGCGAAGAGGCCTGCGCTTCGGGGCCGAAGACCGGCGTCCGTGCCGGCCCGGCGCCGGTGAAGGCCGCTTTCTCGTCCTCCCGGATGAAGTCGAGACCGCGCCAGACGCGGGCGATCAACGAGCCCAAGACCGGGCCCCAGCGCCCGCGGATGTAGTCGAGTTGTGCCGCCAGGGAATCTGGAGCGGCCAGGGCGGGAGCGCGCAGGAGATCGATGAGGTTCTGGTCCTCGGGGCCGAACAGAGGCTGTTCGGCAAAGAACCCGCCCAGGCCCGTCATGATCTCCGGATAGGCCGTTTCTTTCACGAGCGGCCCGTCGTCGAACAGATCCCGGAACGGGGCGAAGGCCGGGTTCAGGTTGGCCAGCCAGACCATCAGCATTTCTTCGAGGGCCGTCTGCCGGCGGGTCAGGCCGCCCGTCTCGCCGGCCAGATATTCGTCCACGGTGAGTCGATTCTTGTATACGGCGATCGGCGGAAACTCGTCGATGAAGCGGCGCAAGGTCGACTCGACGGCCTCCGGTCCGATCCGCGCCGTCAGCCACTCGAGCGCCTCCTCCATCACCCGCGGGTTCTTCCGCTCGCGATAAACGCGTAGGACAGCATGCTGCAGCTCGTCGATCAAGCCCAGCGCGTTGATCTGTCCGGCCCGGATTGTCCGCTCCGGCGGACGCCCGGCGTTGATCTTTTGAGCGAACACGCGCGCCGCGACGAAGTCGGCGAAGATGACGTTGCCGTCGGAGGAAAACAGGGAGTCCTCGAATTGATAGGCATCGCGGGCCCGGCGCGAAACGTGGAATTCAAAGAAGGCCATGAGATCTTCAGTCTTTGACGACGGCGTCCTCGAGCCTCAACCCATAAGCTCGTTCGACGTATTCCCGAACCATCCTGTGGGTATTGAAATAAGCGGCGTTTTTGATGGCGCCTTTCATCACTCTTGTCCACTCCGTCGGGTCGGCATAGGCCGTCCGGATATCGTTCTTGAGGCGCCGGCAGAAGCTCTCGAAATCGGCCGCGTCCGAGCCGGAGTTGTTCATCTCGTCGTCTTGCGGTTCATCTCCGATGGACCAGCCCCCCCGCCGTTCTCCGTCCCTCCCTTTGGGGACCTCGTCCCACCAGCCGTCGACGGTGGAGAAGCTCGGGACGCCGTTGTGGGCCGCTTTCATGCCGCTCGTGCCGCTCGCCTCCCAGGGCCGGCGCGGCAAGTTGAGCCAGACGTCTGCGCCCGCGGCGAGGAGCAAGCCCTTGCTCATATCGTAGTTCGGCAGGAAGATGACCTTGAGCCGGTCCTTGAGTTTTTCGGCGTTCTTCAGAACGTCGGTGATGACGCCCTTGCCGGGCTCGTCGTTGGGATGGGCTTTGCCCGAGAAGATGAACTGGACCTCCCCGCAGCCGCTCGCCTCGACCAGCCTGTCCAGGTCGGAGAAGATGAGATTCCCTCTTTTATAGGTCGCGAACCTCCGGGCGAAGCCGATGGTGAGCTTGTCCTCGTCCAAAACCTCGCCCGTGCTCTTTTTCACGTAATCCAGAAGGTTCCGCTTGGCGACCTTGTGCGCTTGAAGGATCGTGTCGTCGGGAACGCCGTCCACCAGGGCCAAGAGGGAGGGGTCCGCCCGCCAATTCTTTTGATAATGGAAACCGTTGAAGTGCTCGTCGTAGAGCTTTTTGAAAACCTTGCTCGTCCAGGTCCTGGAATGCACGCCGTTGGTGATGCTGTCGATGGCGTAACCCGGGAACATGCCGCGGGAGACAATCCCGTGGCGGTGGGCGACGGCGTTCGCGTATCGGCTCAGATTGAGGGCGAGCCGGGTCATGTTCAGGTGGTCCTGTCCGCCCAAGGCCCGCAGGTCGATGCCGCGGAGAAAGCTGCCAAGCATGCCGTAGACCTTCCCGTAATCGAACATGTCGTGCCCCGCCTCGACGGGCGTATGGGCGGTGAAGACGGTCCGGGATCTGGCCCCCTCAAAGCCGTATCTTTTCAACAGTTCCAAGGGAGCGAATCCGGCGTGCCCCTCGTTCAAGTGATAGGTCCGGGGAAGCGAGATCTCCCCGTTCTCGGCGAGAAGATGGAGCATCTTGATCCCGCCGATCCCCAGGACTTGTTCCTGGGCGATCCGCCAATAGTTCTGGTCGTTCACGCCTTTCTTGTAGAGCTTGTCCGTGATCTCGTCGTCCCAGGGACGGCCGGCGTTGCCTCGGGTGAAGAGGAAGTAGTGCGGCTGGGGGAAGTTGGTGTTCCCGATGTAGTACATCCGGGCGCAGCCCACCTTGACCTCCCGTCCTTCGATCTCGATCGTCACGGTATAGGGGAGTTCGGTCATGTATTCGATAGGGTCGAGCCGGTTGTATTCCTCCTCTTGCCTCATGTTGACGATCTTCTGGTCGAAATAGCCGACATTGTAGAGGAGGGTGACGGCCGAGATGGGCAGCCTGAGGTCGGCGGCCGATTTCAGGAAATCCCCGGCCAGGACGCCGAGGCCTCCGGAGTAGGTCTTTAATTCCGGATAGATGGCGACTTCCATGGTGAAGTACGCCGCCAGAATATCTCGATGTCTCATGCCGTCCAACCTCTCGCGCAATATATCCCTGTCCGGCGATGGTTGTCAATGAAGCCTTGGGCGCCAAGCGCTTGACCCCGCGTTCGAACTCCCTTATCATTATGGTTCTCCGAGCTTGACAGGCTAAAGCCCGGGCCATGCCTTCAAGCCGATAAGGCCGAGCGGGAAACGGCTCCGCCCCTCATGCGGAAAGGAGACCTGCCGCGGGCGAACGACTTCGCCGCACGCCTCCCCTCCCATGACCGAACGGACACGATCATTAAGAGAATTTTCGTGAGAGAAACAATGATCACGGTCGAGGCCGCCCTGCGGACGATCGGGAAGACCGCGGTCAAACCCCGCCGGGAGACCATTCCCCTGGGCCTTGCCCTTTATCGTGTCCTAGCCCAGGACGTTGTCTCCAAAATCTCCATGCCGCCATTCCATAAATCAGCCATGGACGGCTACGCCCTGAATTCCGGGGACGCCTCGGACGCTTTTCGCGTCATCGAGATGATCCCCGCCGGCGTCGTTCCGAAAAAGAGCGTCGGACGAGGCCAATGCGCCAAGATCATGACGGGAGGGATGGTCCCCCGCGGCGCCGACCGCGTCGTCCGACGGGAACTGACCGTCGAGGAAAACGGAATCATGCGTCTTCTCGGCCGCGACGATAGCCCCAACATCTGCCGGCGCGGCGAGGACGTCAAACCAGGCGACATCGTCCTGCTGAGAGGGAGCATCCTCCGACCCCAGGAGATCGGGATTCTGGCCTCTTTGGGAGCGGCTCGGGTGGACGTTTATGTCAGGCCCGCGGTCGGTCTCATCGCTACGGGGTCCGAGATCGTCGCCCCGGGCCGGCGCCTCTCCGCCGGCCGAATCTACGACAGCAACTCCTTTTCCTTGTCCGCCCAGGTCGAAGGCTGCGGCGCCGTGGTCAAAAGCCGCCGCCGGACGGCCGATTCGGTGACCGCCATCCGCCGGGCCATCGCCTCGGCCCTGGAGAGGTGCGACCTGGTCCTGGTCTCGGGCGGCGTCTCGGCCGGCGATCTCGATTTCGTCCCGGCCATCCTCCGGGACCTGGGCGTCGGCCTGCGGTTCGAGCGGATCGCCGTCCAACCCGGCAAACCGACGGTCTTTGGGACGCGGCGGGGCAAGGTCGTCTTCGGCGTCCCGGGCAATCCCGTGTCCACATTTGTCGTCTTCGAAGTCTTTATCAAGCCGCTGCTCTTCCGGATGATGGGCCATGACTACCAGCCGATGATCGTCCGGGCGGCGCTGACGGAGGATTTTCTCCGTAAACGGACGGAGCGCGCGGCTCTTGTTCCCGTTCATGTTCATGAAGGAGCGGTCGCCCTTCTCGAGTATCACGGTTCCGCCCACATCCACGCTTTGGGCCCGGCCAACGGCCTTCTCTACGTTCCGCGAGGCCTGAAGGGATATGCCGCAGGGGATGAGGTCCATGTTCGACTCCTATCATAGGAAGATCTCCTATCTCCGCGTCTCCGTCACCGACCTGTGCAACCTGAGATGCACGTATTGTATGCCCCCGCGGGGCGTCAGGCTGAAGGCGAGGAACGAGATCCTCAGCTACGAGGCGATCATCGAGATCGCCCGCGAAGCGTCCGGCCTGGGGATCACCAAGATCCGGCTGACGGGGGGAGAGCCCCTCGTTAAAAAAGACATCTGTGTTCTCGTCCGCGGCTTGAAGGCGATCCCGTGTCTCGAGGAAGTGACTCTCACCACCAACGGAACTCTTCTGGCGCCGCTGGCCGTCTTGTTGAAGGAGGCCGGGCTCGACCGGATCAATATCTCCCTTGACACGCTCAATCCAGAGCGTTACAGGTCCATCACGCGCGGAAGCGACATCCGGGAGGCGCTGGCGGGGATCGAGGCCGCTCGCTCGGCCGGATTTCAGAAGACCAAGATTAACATGGTTCTCGTTCCGGGGTTCAACGAGGACGAAGTCGAGGCCATGGCCGCGTTTTGCGGAGAAAAGGGGCTCACCCTTCAGCGGATCCATCATTACTCGCTCGACGACCGGGGCGAGACGGGAGACTTCGAGGACGCCGAGCGGCCCTATGCCTGCGGCCGATGCAACCGGATCCGACTGACCGCCGACGGCAAACTGAAGCCCTGTCTCTTCTCGGATGCCGAAATCCCGGTCGACCTGTCCGATATCGCTTCGAGCCTGAAAAGGGCGATCCGGGAAAAGCCCGCGCACGGCAAGAGCTGCACGGTCCGGGGGATTTGGCAGATAGGAGGATAGAATGAAGCTGACCCATGTGAACGAGGCCGGCGAAGCCCGCATGGTCGATGTCTCGGCCAAGCCCTTCAGCCGCCGGAAGGCCCGCGCCTCCGGAACGATTCGCCTTCGACCCGAAACGCTGGAACTGATCAAAAGTCATCAAGTCCAAAAAGGGGATGTCCTGGCCACCGCTCGGACCGCGGCGATTGCGGGGGCCAAAAGAACGTCCGAGCTCGTCCCCCTCTGCCACAACATCCCCATCGACGCGATCGATGTCCGATTCGACCTGCGGACCGACGGCATCGACATCACGGCCGAGGCCCGCTGCGAGGCCAAGACCGGGATCGAGATGGAAGCCCTGACCGCCGTGGCCGTCGCCGCGCTCACCATCTACGACATGTGCAAAGCCGTGGATAAAACGATGGTCATCGGCGATATCCGGCTCTTGGAAAAAACGAAAGATGCGATTCACGATTGAAGCGCTCTGCCTCTCGGACCGGAAAGGCGGGCCGAAACGGGCGGTGGATGAGGTCCGTTTGATCGAGGATGCCGGGGTCGAGGGCGACGCCCATGCCGGAAGCGGTCACCGCCAGGTCTCATTCTTGGCCGGCGAGGCCGTCGACACCCTGCGGGCCGAAGGGCTGGAACTTGAGCCGGGCGCCTTCGGCGAGAACGTCCTGACGCGAGGTATGGATTGGACCCGGTCGAAGGTCGGCGGCCGCATCCGGATCGGCGGGACGCTCCTCGAGATCACCCAGCTCGGGAAGGAATGCCATACGCCCTGCGCCATCTACCGCGCCGCCGGGCGATGCATCATGCCTGACTTTGGGATTTTCGCCAAGGTCATCAAAGGAGGGATCATCCATGCTGGCGATCGCGGTGATTACGGTCTCGGACAGGGCCTATAAAAAGGAATACGAGGATCTTTCGGGCCCGGCCATTAAGGACGTTCTTCAGGCCTGCCTCGAAGCGGACATCTCCATCACCGTCGTTCCCGACGAAAAGGAGGCCGTTAAAAAGGCGATCCTCGGCCACGCTGATAAGGATTTCATTTTAACCACGGGAGGAACGGGGCTCTCTCCGAGGGACATCACCCCCGAAGCGACCCGCGAGATCTGCGACAGGGAGATCCCCGGAATCGGCGAATGGCTGCGGCGCGAGTCGTGCCGGGAAACCCTCAACGCCGTCCTTTCCCGAGGTTACTGCGGGCTGAGAGGGACGACCATCATCGTCAACCTGCCGGGATCCTTGAAAGCGGCCTCCTTCTGCGCCCGTCTTCTCGTCCCCATCATGGAGCACGCCATGGAGATGGTCCGCGGCGGGAAACATTGATCATTCGCCGGGAAAGAGGAGGACTGCCGAGGCCTTGAAGGTCAGGTGCACGGTTTCGTCTTTATGGATCCCCATTTCGCTCAAGGACTGGCGCGTGATGGTCACATTGACCGAGAAATCCGGACAAGCGACTTGAAGGAGAACGGTCATTCCCAGGTCCGTGACGGCCGTGACCGTGCCGGAAAAATGATTCCGCGCGGATGACTG
>JAUYDS010000017.1 GCA_030691735.1 Candidatus Aminicenantota bacterium | reverse complement strand
TACGGAGACCGAGGTGAACGAGGCCAAGCAGGAATTCGATCGCCGGATCGAATACATCAATAAACGCTTCCGGGAGGGCCGGAAAGGCATCAGCACCGACCGGGGCCGGATCTATCTGTATCTCGGCCCTCCGGAAAAGACTGAGGAATATCCGATGATGGGCGGCGGGCAGGGGGGAGAGCTCCTCTGGGTCTATTACAAATATGACCTTGGCATCTATTTCGTTGATCCTAGAGGCCAGGGCAGCTATGTCATGGGGGACATCAGCGGCAACCTCTTCGAGGCGATCGAAATGGCCAAGCTCGGAGTGACGTTCTCCGAGCAGAACACGACGGCCAGTCTCCTGAAATTCGATCTGAGCTATGACAAGGACCGGCACGAATTCCGGCTGACGATCCCGGCCAAGAAATTGAACTTCAAGGAAGAGGGCGGGATGAAGACGGCGGATTTCGATATCTCCTTCTATATCTATAAAGAAGGGGCCGCCAAAAAAGAAATGTTCGTCGATACGAAGCGCTTCACGGGGACGGCCGAAGACCTCGAAAAGTCGTCGCAGCTCGCTTTCACTTTCTCCCGCGAGCTTCCGCCGGGCAAGATCTTCGTCGACGTGGTCGTCGACGGGAAAGAAGCCAACGGGAAGTCGCGGAAGATCTTCAAGTTCAACATATAAAAAAGGGGACGCGCACCGGAATGAAAGACTTCCGGTGCGTGTCCCCTGATTTTCTTTTGGGGCGCTCCGTCTCTTATTTGACCGTGAAATCGACGGTCTTCGTGCAGGTCCGCCCGGAAATCTTGTCGGTGATCTTGCAGATGAAGGTGTAGCTCCCGGCCCCCAGGTCCTTGACCGTCTGGCTCTCCTTGCCGTCCTTGTCCTTGGTGATGAGGGTCTGCTTCAGGGGCAGGGGCTGGCTGATAAAGGGGTTGTCGTATTTCGCCGGGGCGAACTTGACCGCGTCCTTGTCGCCCTGTTTGACCTCGTATTGGCCTTCGATGTCGTACTTGTTCTGATCGTTCGGCTGGGCGCCGAGGATGAGGAAGAAAAGGTCCAGCGGATCGCCGATGGCCACGGTGTTGTCGATGTTCGGGGTGATCTGGAGGATCGCGTAGCGCATGAACTCGCGGTGGAGCTCGGCCACGGTCTCCGCCTGCTGCAGCTCCTTGTACTCCTTCAAGAAGAAGATGGGCGTCGTGTCCAGATCCTTTATGGCCTTGAGGTCCGGCAGCGAGAATTCGAAATATTGCGTGCCGATCTTTTTCAGGTCGTGGGTCGTGACGGCCACGGCCACGAGATAGTCGGCGGAGGGAAGGGGATAACCGACGGTGTACCAGCCTTCCTTTTCCGGATCGTAGCCGGCGGCGTCGAGTTCCATCGTGGTCGGGACGAAGACCTCTTTCACGATCTGCGTCGGCGCGCCGTTCTCCATTTTATGGAACTGGAGAAAGACATCGAACCGGGCGGCGACCTTGGTCGGGGGCGCGGCCGGGACCGTGGGCGGGGGGGCGTCCTTGGCGGCCGGAGCGGGCGCCGGAGGAGCGAAGCCCAGGTCGCCGTTCTTCATTTTCAGGAAGAGGAAGACGTAATAGTTGGCCTGGGCCGGCAGGAAGGTGCTTTTAAACACGGTAAAGGGGATGTCCTGGCGGGCCGTACGGGCCTGGAGACCGCTGAGCATGACGTCCCGGACCTCTTTGGGGATGTAGATCTTGGCCGGGGGTTGTTTGGCCTCTTTTTTTTCCTGCTTGTCCTGGGCTTGAAGAAAGCCTGATCCGGCGAAGCTCGGGGCGACGAGCAGGCTGAATACGAATCCTGCCAGTAGGACGGGGACGATGAACTCTTTCGATCTCATGGATCCTCCTCTTTCAGATCGCGCATAATATTTCGGGCAAATTTAAAAGCAAGTTCTATGCCAATCATTGACATCCTATTTGCCATGATATCTTGCGGTTTGACGATGGCTCCCTGTAAAATATCTTTACGGCGGCCTTCGCGGATCTGGGTGTCCCGGGTCCGAACGCAAAAATAAACAAAACATATACCATAAGTTTAGACGCTTGGCAATTCCATTTCCTTCCTAATTTGAAAATAGCCCAATCCAGCACCGGCGATTCAGGTTTGTTCTCTAATAATCCCCCTCTATCCCCCTTTAACAAAGGGGGAGAAGACTTCCCCCCTTTCCTAAAGGGGGGTGTGGGGGGATTATGATTGCTGCGCTCCCCGCGGCCGCTCGCGCTTGGGAAAACGCGCGGGATCCTTAGTTCCGGTATTTCTTGACGGCCAGCCGGTGCTCGGCGAGCGTCCGGCTGAACTGATGGCTCCCGTCGTTCCTGGCAACGAAATAGAGATATTCGGCCTCGGCCGGGCGGAGCGCGGCTTCGAGCGACGCGCGGCCCGGGTTCGCGATCGGGCCGGGCGGAAGCCCCGGGTGAAGATAGGTGTTGTAGGGCGAGTCGTATTTCAGGTCCTTGGTGCGCAGGCGGCCTTCGAACGGCCCCTCGAGCTTGAGGGCGTAGATGATCGTCGGGTCGCAGTCGAGCTTCATGCCGAGCCTCAGCCGATTATGGAAAACCGCGGAGACGAGCCTCTTCTCATCCGGGCGGGCGGTCTCTTTTTCGATGAGCGAGGCCAGGATGACGACCTCGCGGACGGTCATATGGAGCTCGGCCGCGCGCCGGCGCCCGTTCTCGCCGAAGACCTCCTTGAACTGCCCGATCATGGTCTGGAGGATGTCTTTCGCGGAAATGCTTTTCGGCAGATGATAGGTCTCGGGAAAGAGATACCCTTCCACATCCGCGGCT
Organism: Candidatus Aminicenantota bacterium; assembly: GCA_030691735.1. Lineage (GTDB taxonomy): Bacteria > Acidobacteriota > Aminicenantia > Aminicenantales > UBA4085 > JAPKZI01. The sequence continues at coordinate 1,968 of JAUYDS010000017.1, read as the reverse complement.
TGAGGGTCCCATAAAGCGATGTCGTCCGTGACGCCGAACGCCGCCTCGAATTCTTCGCTCCCCCCGAATCCCGCCGCGGAAAAAATTGCGAAGATCTCCGGGCCGGTCAGTCCTTCCGGGACCGTCACGGGATGGAGGTAGACCCGGCCATTGATCAGAATGTCGAGAACGGCTCCGGCCGGTCCCGTCGAGGGCAGTTGATATTCGCCGGCCTTGATGCTCCGCGGGGCAAAGAAGAGATCATAGCCTAGGACGAACGGCGTTCTTTTAGAGAGAATCTTGGCGGCCGTCAGCGCCTCGGCGATGGCCCGGACCCCTTTGCCTTTTTCGACTTCGAAGAGGACCGTCCCGGATCCAGCCCCGGGGACCGTCCCGGATTCGAGATAGAACCAGATCCAACCGCCGAGCACCAGGACCTGGACGCCGATGAGGGCGGATTTAGCGATCTTGAGGAACGTACGCATCGGAGCGCTTGCTGTCCAGATAACCTTGGAGGATGATGGCCGCCGAGATCTGGTTGATCACGGATTTTTTGGCCTTCAGACCGACCTTCTGCTCGTGGACGACCATGAGGGCTTGATGGGTCGTGAGCCGTTCGTCCCAGAAGATGATGGGGACGCGGACGGCCGCCTCGATCCACTTGGCGAATCCCCTCGTCTTTTCGACCCGGCTCCCCGCTGTCCCGTTCATGCGGAGGGGCAGGCCGAGGACGATCTCGCTGATCGCGTGCTTGATGACGAGGTCCTTGAAATAAGCCCGGTCATCATCGTCCCGGCCGGTGAGCCGGTAGGTCCCCAGCGGCTGAGCGGTGAGCCGGAGAGCATCGCTCAGGGCGAGTCCGACGTTGCGGTCTCCAAAGTCGATGCCGAGCACTCTCATGGGGTCCTCGCCGCCGCGGTCAGAGGGTCCTGATCACGCAGCGCTTCCTCGTCCGGTGGCGTTCGAACCCGAGCTCGATGAGCCGTTCCACGAGCCGCGGGAAGGGCAGGCCGCTCGCCTCCCAGAGCTTGGGGTACATGCTGATCTCGGTGAAGCCGGGGATCGTGTTGATCTCGTTGAGGTAAAGCCTCCCGGCGCGGGGCTCGTAGAAAAAATCCAGGCGGGCCATCCCGGCCGCGCCGCAGGCCTTGAAGGCCTCGACCGCCAGCCGCCGGATCCGCCGGATGACAAGGGCGGGCAGGTCTGCGGGGATGCCAAACCGCGTTTTGCCGTCGTCGTATTTGTCGATGTAATCGTAGAACTCCCGATAAGGGATGACCTCGCCGGGGAGGGAAGCCGCGGGCTCGTCGTTGCCGAGGACGCTGCATTCGAACTCGCGTCCGATGATTCCCTCCTCGACGAGGGCCTTGCGGTCGTAGCGGAAGGCGAGCTCGAGGGCGTCGCGCGTCCCGGCGGGATCCTTGACCTTGCTGATCCCGACGCTCGATCCGAGGTTGGCCGGCTTGACGAAAAAAGGGACGCGAAATTCGCGCCGGACGGCGCGTAAGATTCCGGCCGCGTCCCGGGCCCAATCGGCTTCGAGGACGACGCGATATTGGACGGTCGGAAGGCGGCGCGCTTTGAAGAGGACCTTCATCACGGCCTTGTCCATGCCGACCGCCGAACCCAGAACACCCGCTCCGACGTAGGGGACGTCGGCCATTTCCAGGAGTCCTTGGATCGTTCCGTCCTCTCCGTAGGGGCCGTGGAGGACCGGAAAATAGATGTCCGCGCGAAGAGGAAGCCGCGGACCTTTGCCCGCCCAGGGCAGGAACCCGGCGAACGGCCCGGCGGCCAGGTCTTTGACCGGGAGGAGGGGCGAGGTGACCCTTTTCCACCGGCCCCGTTTGTCGATGAAGATCGAGACCACCCTGAAGCGGTCCTTGTCCAGGTTGTTGAACACGGCCGCGGCCGACCGGATCGAAACTTCGTGTTCGGCGGAGCGCCCTCCGAACAAGAGGCCGACGGAGGTTTTTCTGGTCATGGATG
>JAUYDS010000013.1 GCA_030691735.1 Candidatus Aminicenantota bacterium | reverse complement strand
TGTAAACGCTGTCGAGAAACGACGTTTCCGGACCGCCCAGGACCTTGAAGCCCGCCACGCCGACGGCTAAGACAAGGAGAAAGATGGAAAGGGAAACGAAGATCCTTTTTTTGCTGTTCATGATGATCAGCGGAGCGCCGGAGTTAATTTACCATAGATCGAGGAGCAGATAAAGACGTCCTGGAGCGCGGATGGGGTCGCGTCTACAATTCACCACAAAAAAGCGGTAGATTGTAGACGCGACCCTGAAGGGACACGGTACCCCGGCCCGCGCAGCGCACGGCCAGGACGGTTTGAGGTCATCTTGCCTTCTGCGACGACCGCCTGTCCATTCACAAACACGTATTTCATGCCGACCGAGTAGTGGCTCGGATCTTCGAAAGTCGCAACGTCCCGGATCGCAGCCGGGTCGAAAACCACCACATCCGCCATCATCCCCGGCCTGAGAATCCCGCGGTCACGGAACCCTACGCGAGACGCCGGAAGCGAGGTCATCTTCCGGATCGCTTCTTCGAGCCTCAGCAGCTTCTCGTCGCGGACGTATTTGCCGAGAATGCGCGGGAACGCGCCCCAGGCGCGCGGGTGAGACTTCGATTCAGACAACGGCCCATCTTCGGCCCGCGCCTCCGAATCGGTACAGATGGAGACGAACGGATTTCTCAGGGCCGTCCGCACGTCATCTTCGTTCATGATCGACGTGACGCAAGAGCTCCGCCCCTTATCCGCAATGACGAAATCCAGGGCAACATCGCGGGGGTCTTTGCCGAGCCGCTTGCCGACCTCAGTCAGATTCATCCCTTCATACTTCTTCAAGTCCTTATTGAGGACCGAGACAAGCAAAATTCCGTCTCCACCGCCGGCCCCATACCACTGATTCTCCCAAGCGGTGACGGACGGATCGTCCATCTCCTTTTTGATGCGTCCGCGCTGCGCGGGATCCTTCAGGCGCGCCAGCATCTTGTCGACTCCGCCCTCGCGAACCCAAAGCGGGAGGCAGGCATCGAGGCCGTTGGACGCCCGAATGTACGGGTACTGATTGGCCGTGATGTCGAGCCCTTTGGCCCGGGCGTCTTCGATCCGGGTCAGCACCTCCGCCATTTTGCCCCAATTCGATTTATAGGCGACCTTGAGATGCCAGATCTCAGCCGGGATATGGGCTTTTTCCGCAATCGTGAAAACTTCTTTGAGCGACTCGAAGATCTGGTTTCCTTCGGAGCGCTGATGGGTGAGATAGATGCCGCCGTAGCGCGCCGCAACGCCGGCCAAGGCGATCAGTTCGTCGGTGGTCGCGAAACGGTCGGGCATGTATTGCAAAGATGAACTCAAGCCAAGGGCGCCCTGCTCCATGGCCTCGGCCACGAGCTTCTTCATCCGTTCGAGTTCTTGAGGCGTGGCTTGCCGGTCGTCCTCTCCGACCACGTAATGGCGTACGCCGCCTGCTCCGACGAATGTGGCGAGGTTGATCGCCGGATGGGTCCGTTCGTCCAATCGTTTGAAATACTCGGCTAATGTCCTCCAGTCGGCCGTCACGCCGAAGTGTTTGTACGTCGGCGACGCCTCTTCAATCATCCGATCATTGACCGGAGCAATGGACGTTCCTTCGCCCGTAACCTCCGTCGTCACTCCCTGAGTGATCTTGCTGGCGGCGCGGTTGTCAACGAGCAAGCTGAACTCGGACTGGCCCAGCATATCAATGAAACCCGGCGCAACGACAAGGCCGGCGGCGTCGATGCGTGTTCGCACCGATGCCGAACTGAGATCGCCGATCGCTTTGATCCGATCGCTCTGGATCCCAATATCGCCGTGGAACCACGGCGCCCCCGTGCCGTCGACGATACGCCCGTTGGAAATGACGACGTCGAAATCAGGCCCGGCGGGCGCCTTCGAGTGCGGGCCCAAGGCCCAGACGGCCGCGCCGAGGGCGGCACATAACACGCCGGCCAAGACAAAGAGATTTCTTGTTGATGATCGCATGCTCTTCCTCGCTCAAAAAAATGATTTCCGTCCATCCGCCTGCTCATAAAAACATATCACACTTGGAGGTTGGAAAACATATCAAATAATTTTTCTCGCGCTTTTTCATGACTTATCCTCCTTCATCCGTTTAACACAAGTCTTGCTGATAATATTTAATATCCCTATAATCGCCTTATCCAACTCTATATATTCGAATTTCAATGGCAAATCGAAAGGTGAACTAACAGCAAGAGGAGGTTTTGAAATGAAAACCAAGATGAATAAAATTCTTGTATTTATGCTTGGCTGGATATTTATGCCCTTGTTGTTGCAGGGCGCGATTGCCGAGGAGCGGATTAATCGTCTGATCTCCATCTTGGAATCAGGAAGGCCGGCCATCGGCGTCTGGACCGGCGCACTCTCAGCACCGCGAATTACTAAAGTGCTCGCAACCAGCGACGCCGACTTCATCGTCGCCGATGTCGAGCATGACATCTACGATTTCGGCATGCTTCACCGGTTTCTCCTCGAAGTGCAAGACTTCAATAATCGCTATCGGACAGAACCGAGGGTTGCGCCAGTTGTCCTTGTAAAATTGGCCAACAGAGCGACTTGGGATCCGCGTTATGAAATTGCGGAATCGCTTAAGGTCGGACCGGCCATGGGGATATGGATTCCAATGGTGGAGAGCCGGGCCGACTTGGAGCGTGCCATTTCGGCTGTGCGTGGTGCGGAAACGTCGGCCTTGGCCGGGCTTAATATTCCAAAAGAGAGGCGCGATGTGTGGCCGCTCAATCCTAATGGCGAATTACTGGTCGTCGCTATGATCGAAACCGAAGAAGGTGTCCGTCACGCCCAAGAGATTGTAGAAACGCCTGGTGTCAGTGCCATAGAGACTGTTCACATCCCGGACGCGGATGCTGGACGCATCCTAAAGATGTGTCGGGAACATAAAGTCATTTCGGCAACGAATGCAACGCCAGAGGATATCAAGGCCAAAATCGATGCGGGCTACAAACTGATCAGCGTAGGGTGGGATTTCGGTCTTTTGCAGAAAGGACTCAGCGATATATTCAAGGCTATGCGTTTGGCGATAAAATAGACTATTCAACTGCAGGGCTCTTATTGAATCATCCATAAATTGATGCTGAACGTCATCACCGAAAAGCATCTCCCCCTTCGTCCTCCCTTTTCTCCCTCCCCCCTCTCAGACTTGCCCTTGCTTTTGGTTGCTAAAAGGAGACCATAGTAATGGGGATTTCAAATCTTCTATCAATTTCGAGATTGACTTGATGAAGGATCCCTTTTATAATGAAATCAAGGTGAGGGATAAAATTTTCGCTTTTATTTTCCTATTGCTTTTCCCTGTTTTTTCCCCCGCCGCCATCCTGAAAATCACGGTCGATGCGCCCATCCACCCGGTGACGTCCGAGTACATCCGCGATGCGATCGACCGCGCCGATAAAGAGAACGCCAGCCTTCTCATCATGACGCTCAACACGCCCGGCGGCCTGGATTCGTCGATGCGGGAGATCATCGAAAAGATCCTTTCGGCCAAAACGCCCATCGCCGCTTTCGTCAGCCCGAGCGGAGGCCGCTCCGCATCCGCGGGATTTTTCATCGGCATCGCCTGCGACCTTTTCATTATGGCGCCCGGAACCAACACCGGCGCCGCGCATCCCGTCGGCGTTTCGATCACAGGGCAGTCCATGGACAAAACCATGGAGGATAAAGTCACGCACGACGCGGCATCTTACATCAAGACGCTGGCTGAAAAACGCGGCCGCAACGTCAAGATGGCCGAGGACGCCGTCAGAAAAAGCCTGTCCTACACGGAGAAAGAAGCGCTCCAGGGAGGTCTCATCGATTTCATCGCGAAGAATGAGCAGGAAATCATCGACGCCTTCGATCAAAAGGCCATCCGGCGTTTCAATGGCGACACCGTCGTCCTCCGTCTCAAACAAGAGCCGGTGATCAACGTGGACATGTCCGCCCGGCAGAAATTTCTTCTGACGATTTCCAACCCTAACCTTGCCTACATCCTGCTCATGATCGGCCTGCTCGGGTTGTATTTTGAATTCGCTAATCCCGGCGCCATTCTCCCCGGGGTCCTCGGCGGCATCTCGCTTCTCCTGGCCATTTTTTCGTTTCAAATCCTGCCTATCAATTACGTCGGCCTGATTCTCATTATTTTGGCTATTGCCATGTTTATTCTGGAGGTCAAGGTGCACAGCTTCGGCGCCCTTTCAATCGGCGGCATTACCGCCATGGTCATCGGCTCGATGATGCTCATCAAGGCCCCGATTCCCGAGCTCCGGCCGAGCCTCCGGATCATCATCCCCGTAGCGCTTGGCATCTCCCTGATCCTTATCTTCCTCGTCTATCTCGTCGTCCGGGCCCACGCCCGCCGGCCGCTCACCGGAAAGGAAGGAATGGTCGGGGAAACCGGGACGGCCCGGACCGACCTCGCCCCCGAGGGGAAGGTCTTCGTCCACGGCGAACTCTGGGAGGCGGAGGCGCTCGAGGCCGTCAGTGCGGGCGAAAAGGTGCGGATCGTCGAGGTCCTTGGGACCCTGAAAATCCGGGTCAAAAAAGCTTGACCCACAAAATTAGGGGAGGCCCTGCGGTCTCCGCAAGGAGAAAAAAATGGTCGCTTATCCAGTCATCGTCGTCGGGCTCATCGTCCTTTATATCCTGAATTCGATCAAGATCCTGAGAGAATACGAGCGCGGGGTCATTTTCCGGCTCGGCCGCGTCCTGCCCCAGCCCAAAGGGCCCGGCCTCATCTTGGTCTTCTCCCCGATCGACCGCATCGTGAGAATCAGCCTGCGGCTCATCACGATGGACATCCCTCCCCAGGATGTCATTACGAAGGACAATGTCACGGTGAAGGTCAACGCCGTTCTCTACTTCAGGGTCATAGACCCGCTCAAGTCCGTGCTTGACGTGCAGGATTATCTCAACGCCACCTCCCAGCTGGCCCAGACGACCCTGCGAAGCGTCCTCGGCCAGGTTCCGCTCGACGACCTCCTTTCGGAGCGGGAGAAACTAAACGCCCGCATCCAGGCAATCATCGAGCAGCACACCGACCCCTGGGGCATCAAGGTCCAGCTCGTGGAGATGAAACAGGTGGACCTTCCGGAGAACATGATCCGGGCCATCGCCAAGCAGGCCGAGGCCGAGCGGGAACGCCGGGCCAAGGTCATTCACGCCGAAGGCGAATTCCAGGCCGCCGATAAACTCCTCCAGGCCGCAAACATCATTTCTGAAAATCCGCAGGCTCTTCAGCTCCGATTCCTAGGCACCTTGACGGAAATTGCCGCGGAAAAGAATTCGACGATCGTCTTTCCTCTCCCCATGGAGCTCTTGAAAGCCTTCACCTATGAAAAAAAGCCGGAGAACAAATAAGGCCCAGGTATCAGATACCGCACGAATTTCCTTGTTTAAATCCTTTTGCGCGGCGTCGGGTTAAGCCGTTGCTTGTTTTTTTGCGGCGAACAGGGGGTTCAATGAATTCGCCACGGCGATGAGGATCAAGCATCCGATGACGTTGAACCACAAATAGGGGATCTCGGTGAAAAAATAACAGGCCAAGACGGCCGCTTCGGCGACGATCGCGGCGATGAACGTGGCCGTGCCGCCGATCTTTTTGAAATAGAAGGCGACAAGAAAAATCCCCAGGATCGTGCCGTAAAAGAGAGACCCCAATATATTCACGGCCTCGATCAAAGAGCCGAGATGGTTGGCGAACTGGGCGAAACAGATGGCGTAAATTCCCCAAAAGACCGTGGCCATTTTCGAAGCGATGAGATAGTGCCGGTCCGATGCGTTTTTCCGGACGATCCGTTTGTAGATATCGAGCACCGTGACCGAGGCCAAGGCGTTGAGTTCGGCGGATGAGGCCGACATCGAGGCCGAGAGGATCGCCGCCAGGATCAGCCCGACGAGTCCCACCGGCAAAAACCGGGTCACGAAACTTAAAAAAATGTAATTGGTGTCGTTGGTCTCGGCCAGGGGATTTCGTTTCTTGATGAGCTCGACGGCGTCGCGGCGGAGGCCGAGTTCCGCTTCCCCCGTTCGTTGGAGCTCTTGAGAAGCGGCGTCCACGTCCTCCTTGTTTCGGGCATCGATCGCGGCCAGCATTTTCCTGAGGGATTCCCGCTTTTCCCCGCTCAAGCGAGCCTGGTCCGCTTCCAAGTTCGCGTAGGCCTCCGCGTAGGGACTGCTTTTCACAGCTGCGGTCTCGACCGGATTGAAGAACAACGGCGGCGTGACGAATTGATAAAAAACGAAGACCATGGCCCCGATGAAAAGAATGAGGAACTGCATGGGGACCTTCAGCACGCCGTTGGCGAGGAGCCCGGCCCGGATCTGGGCGACCGAACGTCCGGACAGATAGCGCTGGACCTGGGACTGGTCCGTCCCGAAATAAGCAAGGGCGACGAACGCTCCCCCGATGAGTCCCGACCAAAAATTATAGCGGTCCTTCCAATCGAAGGCGAAATTGACGACATTCAGGCGTCCGAGCTTTCCGGCCACGTGAAGGGCCTTGTCCAAAGAGATCTCAGGCGGGAGACGGTGGAAAATCATAAAGAGCGCCGTCCCCATCCCTGCCGCAATGATGATCATTTGCAGCAACTGCGTTTTGCTGACCGCCTCCGTCCCCCCGGTGGTCGTGTAAAGGATCACCAGGCCTCCGGTCATCAGGATCGTCAGGCGGAAATCCCATCCGAGAATGACGGAAATGACCAGGGCCGGGGCCAAGATCGTGAATCCGGCGGCGAGCCCCCGTTGGATGAGGAAGAGAAGGCTCCCCAAAACCCGGTTTTTCAGGTCAAAGCGCTGTTCCAGGAATTCGTAGGCCGTGTAGACCTTGAGTCGATGGAAGATGGGAACGGCGGTAATGGACAGAACGACCATGGCGATGGGTAAACCGAAATAGAACTGGACGAACCGCATGCCGTCCACATAGGCCTGTCCCGGAGTGGACAGAAAGGTGATGGCGCTGGCTTGGGTGGCCATGACCGAAATCGTGATGGCCCACCACGGCGTCGATTTGTTCGCCAGAAAATAGCCCTGGACGTCTTTTTTGCCTCGGGTTTTCCAAACGCCATAGACGGCCACGAACAGGAGAAAGGAACTCAGGACGATCCAGTCGAGGGCACCCATGGGCTAGGAGTTCATGATTTCCTGATAGAAGGCCTCGTATTGAGGGATGATCCGGGCGGCGTCGAAGAATTGTTCGGCGCGCCGCCGCGCCCGCGTTTTGAAAAGCTCATGCGCGGCCGGATCGTTCAGGAGTTCAACGGCTTTCGCGGCCATGCCCGCGATATCGCCGACAGGGAGCAAATATCCCGTCTCTCCCTGGGCAATGACCTCGGGCAATCCACCGATGTCGGTGCCGATCACGGGGACGCCGCAGTTCATGGCCTCCAGGGCCGTCAACCCGAAGCTCTCCTGTTCGCTGGGCAGGAGAAACAGGTCGGTGCAAAAGAACAACGGCTCCAACTGATCCTGCTCCCCGAGAAAATGAACGTCGGAGCCGAGGCGCATCTCGCCCACCAGCTGCTGGACGAACGGACGATCGGGCCCTTCGCCCACTAAGAGGAGCTTGGCCGGGGTTTGGCTACGAACCTGAGCGAAAATCCGGACGACATCTCCGACCCGCTTGACCGGGCGGAAATTCGAGGCGTGCATCAGGATCTTCTCCCCCTTCGGAGCGAACGCCTCTCTCGCGCACAGGCCGCGATTCTGCGCCGGCCGGCCGGGATCGACGAAATTGTAGATGACCCGGATCTCGCGCCGGATATCGAATTCCTCGATCGTGCGGTTCTTAAGATAATGGGACACCGCTGTGACCCCATCCGATTTCTCGATGGCGAATTTGACGACCCGGCGGAACGACGGGTCGGCCCCGACCAGGGTAATATCCGTGCCGTGGAGGGTGGTGACCGTCTTCAGCCGCCGGGCATTGAATATCTGTTTGGCCAAATAGGCGCTGGCCGCATGGGGGAGGGCATAATGGGCATGAATGACGTCGAGATGATGGATCTCCGCCAGTTCGACCAATTTGGCGGCCAGCCCCAGCTCGTAGGAGGGGAACTTGAATAACGGATAGGACGCGACGTCGACCTCGTGAATGAAAATGTTTTGATGGAACGCGCGCAAACGAAAAGGGGGCGCGTAGCTGACGATATGGACCTCATGGCCTTTTTGAGCCAAACCGATCGCCAATTCCGAGGCCACGACTCCGCTCCCCCCGTGGGTCGGATAGCAAACGATGCCGATGTTCATCCGAAGATCCTTTCCGGCGCCTGAGCCCGGCCGCCGAAGATCAGGGGATCGTCCATATTGATTCCTGCCCGAAGAACGCGACCGGATCTTCCACTTTCAGGGTTTCGCGGACGAGAAATGGCTCCCCATATTTCGCGCCGATCTGTAGCCCGTATCTCCTATCGCGGATCTCGATATTGTCCAAGAACTCGGGCCGGCTGATGGACGTTTCCTCGGACCCGGATCCGGCCCGATCCGGGCGATGGAACTGGGATGCATAGGCCATGATTGCGCTCATCTTTCGGCCGGTGAAGCCGGACGTATCGATAACGAACGAGGGCGTGAACTCGAACCGGCTCTGATAAAAAACGACCCTCAGAGGCCGAAAGGCGTCTTGCCCAGTATCGATTTTTTTCAATCCTGAAAGGTAAGCCGATTCGCGCACGAGATGAGACGTTTTTTCATGATCCGGGTGACGCTCGACCCAATAGGGGGCGAAAATGATCCTTGGCTTGTGGGCGCGTATTTCGGCGATGATCTTGAGCTTGTTCTCCCAAGTGACCTCGACCCGGCCGTCGGGAATATCGAGCATCTTGTGCGCGGCTAAGCCCATGATCTCCGCCGACTTCTTGAACTCCTCGGCTCGGATTTCGGGAGTGCCCCGGGTGGCCATTTCGCCTCGGGTCAGGGTGATGATTCCGGTCTTATAGCCCAGCGCGGCCAATTTGATGATCGTCGCGCCGCAGGTTATTTCCACGTCGTCGGCATGCGCCCCAAACGCAAGAACATCCAAGTCCATAGCAGTCTCCTTGAACGAAGGGATCCTATATCATCGTCATGATCTGATGATTATATTCATCGATCTCGATGGCCTGGTCGAGCTTGTCCATGAAGGTCGGGCCGTATTTTATAAGATACGGCACGATGTTGAACACTCTCTCCTGGAGGTTTCGGTTCGGGGTGAGATTATCGAGGGCCTGGCGAAGCTGCTGAACCGCGATCCCGTTCCGTTTCTTCGCCGCTTGCAGGATCTTCTTTTCCAGAAAGCTCCATTGCTGACGCATTCTCCCCTGAGCGAGGCCGGCGGAATTTTTCAGGGTCGGTTCGAAGGCCGCGATCTCCCGCGTCAGAGATTCAAAGTCCTGGTCAAGATGCGACAGGGCGAGGCGCAAAGCCGCGTCCATGGATTCGGGGATGGTGTCCTTAGCAGCCTCAGGGATGAGGTGATCCCCCTTCGACCAGATATCGGGAATTTTAAGATCGTATTTCTTCAGGATATGATCGATTTTCTTTTCGACGATGGTCACGCTTTTCCGCGGATAGATCACCGGCATCGGCAACCGGAACCTGTCATAGACACCCTTCATCTGGGCAAAATAGGCGATCTCTCCCGGCCCGCCGATAGTGGCGACCGTCGGCAGTAGGGCGTCCTGATAAAGGGGGCGGAGCAGGACATTCGGGCTGAATAAAAACGGCTTTTCCGTCGCCAGGGCCAAAAGCTCTTCTTTCTGGAACGCTTGCGGCGGATCTTTGATCTCGAAACCGGTTGCGTTCCGTTGAATGGTCTGCCGTCCCTGTTCCGTATAAAAAATATTGAGGATCCGGTCGTGGAGGTGGATTTGCTCGTCGTATCCGGCCCGGCGCAATTTTTCGGACGTCGCCAGGGCCGCCTGGGTCGAGGGCGACTCTTCGGCGATCTCTCGATAAAAAACCTCTTTCCCCAGGGCTCTGAAGGTCGGGTGGCCGGCGTCCATAAAGATCAGCCCGGACGACGAGAACAGTCGGGTCATCCAGCGGGCAAAAGCCTCGACCAACGACCGACCGGGCCGGTAGGCGTCGGCCAGATGCTCGATGACGTCCGCTTTGAATTCGGAATCCCGGGTGAAATCCTCGACTTGCCGGAGACAATCCGTGATGTCCGGCGGCAAAACAACATGCGAAGCCGGGATCTTGGCTTCGCTGGACGGCATCCGGCAGCGGACGTCCGTGAGTTGATAATTCTTATCCAGCAGGACGATATGATCGATCTCGGCCAAATCGTGATCGTCCGAAGCCAACCAGAAGACCGGCACGAAGCATCCGAGGCCCCGCCGGTTGAGGTGTTCGGCAAGTTTGACCGCGGTCAGCGCTTTATAGATCGTATAAAGCGGCCCCGAAAAGAGCCCGACCTGCTGTCCGGTCACGACGGCGCAGGCCTGATCCTGGGCGATTTTCCGGATATGGCCGAGTGTCCGAGGCCCACAGCCGTAGCTTTGATTTTGCTCGGTTAAAACCTCGGCCAAGGATTTCCGCGGCAAAGGACGGGCGATCGCTCTTTCCGTCTGACGCTCGAAAGCGGCAACGTCTCGAAAGTCGCCGTTGTAAAACTCTTCGACCTTGCCGTAAGCATAAAAATAGTCGTGAACCAGACGCGGAAGGCGCGGCAGGTCTCTCATCGGGATCGCCATCATTCGAAAGCTTTGGTGAAAAGATAAAAAAGGAAGATCTGGAAGGCCAGGGTCAACAGGACGAGGGTATAGAGACGGTTCCACGACGAGAAGAAAGGCGGCCGATCCTGTTCGTTCTCAGTTTTTTCCGTCGGTGCGTTTTCCAGTGGTTTTCCCCGCCGAAATCAAATTGGCAAAAAGCCGATACGCGCCCGGCACGCCCTCCGGCAATTGCCGAAACCAGGCCAGGGCGGTGTAGATGAAGACCCCCCGGCCATAACGAGCGTACAAGAGACCGCCTTTTTTGTCCGACTCCCCGGGATCATGGGACGAGAGAATCGCTTCATATTTATCGTCCCACTGAGAAGCGAAATACAAGCCTCGCTCCTGAACCCACCCTTCGAAATCCTTGGAGGTGATCTTGTTAGGGATATTCAAAAGCGGATGGTCAGGGGCTAGAAAGGTGATCGGCGCGTTTTCCTCGTTCACCCGGTCCCGTCCGATGGTCAAGGGATACGGGCCGATCCGGTTGGTCAACTGACCGGAAGGCACATTGTATTGGACGACGAGGTTCCCTCCGCGTTCAACGTATTGGAGAAGCTTGTCTTTGATAAGCCTGAGGCGGTCCCGCGTATTGTAGGCCCTGACACCGGTGATGATCGCGTCGAATTGGGAAAGATCCGCGTTTTCGAGCATCGCATCACTTAGTTGAATCACGTCATACCCTAGGTTGCGCAGGGCATCGGGGACCTCGTCCCCCGCCCCCATGATATAACCGACTTTCTTTCCTTGGGTTTTAACATCCAGCTTGACGACGCGAAGTCGGCTCTCGGGGAAATAGACCTGCCGATGAATATGGGGGTAAGAAATTTCGACCAACGCCCGGCTCGATTTTTCTCCGCCGAACTCGGCTTCCGCTTTCAGGTCGGCCTCGGCGGCGAATTTCGGAGGGATAACGTCGAACGTGACCTCGCCCTCTTCATATTTTCCGGTCAAAGAGAAAGGAATGGCGGCCGGGGTGATTTTCCAGACATCCGGGCCTTTGAGCCGGACCTGCCCGGCGATATTCTGAGAGTGGCTCTTGAGTTTGACTTTGATCTTTTTTGGATTTTCACCCGCAAAAATGCCGACTTTTTCTTCGAGCTGGAGGGTCACCGGCGGCCGGACCTCAAAAGGCCGGTAAAGTTCGCCGTCCACCTGGTCCGTCCAGCGGAAGGACAAGGGGATGGAATACTCCAGAAGTTTTCCGCCGGCGTCCAAGCCGAGTTTGATTTCGATGGAGGGAGGGTTCTCCGCCAACCCGGTGACATTTTGCTCGCGGATAAAAAAGAAGCCATCTTGACGGGGAGCCTCCAACCAATACGGCTGGGAGAGGGGAAAATCTTTGGGGATGAGAATCGTCTTTTCGATGGTCACGGGATCGTTGTTCTTGAGGGAGAGATCGAGGATGGAGTCCAGGGCGATGGCTGGAACGCTGAGGCTGTGAAGCGTCATCGGCTGGTCGGACCGATGAACGAGCGTCGTTCTGATTTGGATCGTGTCTCCCGGAGCGGCGGCATAATCGCCGGCGATTGCCTCCATCCAGAGTCCGGCGCAGGCTTGTATGACCCGCAGCAGTTCCTCTTTTTTAATCCTGACCCACGGCTCCTCCCCGAGCTTGGTCAATTCCGCGGTAACGCCAAGCAAGCCGGGGATCGATTTCGAAGGATGCTCGGGGTCAAAAGACCTCAAGATCTCGGCCAGCAGAAGCCCTACGGCCCGGCCTCCGGGAACGCGATTCCAGGTAACGTCGATCCCCTCGAAAATGTCCGTGGTCGCCGGGTCTCCGTCCATCATCTCGAAGGAATCGTATTGAGCTCCCCGCCGCCCGGCCGATCCGAATCCCTGGCTCTTGTGTTGGGACCGGCTCTCTCCGGCCAATTCCGTGTATGATTTTCCCAGCCAAGGATTGTAGGCGCCCGTATCAATCCGCAGCTGGACCTTGGCCTCCGCCTGCGGAGAACGGAAGGTGTTCCAGAGCAGTCTCTTGGCCTTCCAGACCGAAACATATTTCAATTGTTCGGGAAATCTCTTCGGGTCGGCGGCCGCGATAAACGCGTCCTTGGTCAGCAGTCCGGCGGCGATATGGTGGCCGTGTCCGCCGGCGTTCTCCGGCGTAAAACGGGTGAGGATCACATCGGGCCGGAACTTCCGGATCACCCAGACGATATCGCCGAGGATCTTTTCCTTTCCCCAGAATTCAAAGGTCTCCTCGGCCGTCTTGGAATAGCCGAAATCGACCGCCCGGGTAAAGAACTGTTCGGCCCCATCGACCCGGCGGGCCGCCATGAGCTCTTGGGTCCGGAGGAGACCGATCTCCGCCCCTTTCTCCGAGCCGATCAGATTTTGGCCGCCTTCGCCGCGGGTGACGGAAAGATAGGCCGTCCGCAAGTTCCGGCCCTTCGAGAGATAGGCCAAAACAGAGGAATTTTCATCGTCCGGATGGGCGCCGATGAAGAGAGCGCTCCCTAGAACGTTGAGCTTGCGAAGGGCGATTTCCAATTCCGCGGCATTGGGGATCTGGCCCTGCTGGGCTCGGGCCGCCATGGGAAGCAGCAAACTCAAGCCAAAAACTACCGCAAGGCACCTCTTCATGTTAAACTCATCCTTCGACCGGAAGGGGCCGGGCTTCCGGAAAGCGACTCTAAAAACAAGACTGTTGATTATTGAGCCGATTTGATCTCGACTAGCTCCCGACTTTAAAGGGAACGGTGGCCATCGTCTTGTCCCACATCATGGCCAGCTTCCCGTCAACCGAGGTCATGTCGATGAAAGCGATCGTGAACTGGTCCATCGAGAACGGCAGGGTGTCGAGCTTCATCGCGGCCCGGAGGACGTCCTTATCGGGCGTGTACCCGTACGACCCCCAGAGGGCGTCCTTATTTTTTGGATCGTACTTTTCCTGCGCCGGCCACGTGGAGAAGATAATGGTCCACTCCTTCTCCTTCAGGTCGACGAAAACGCAGTACTCGCCGGCCGGCAGCGTCTTGCCGTCGAAGATCAACGGGACTTCCGTCTTGAGCCGCGTTGTCTGGTTCGCCCCCGCGCGCCAGACCGGCGATCCGTCGCTCACCGTTTTGCCGTAATCGGCGCCCGCGCCGAACAAGTTCTGGCGCTCGCGCTTGATGGGCCGGCCGTAGGATATCTCGATCCACTTGCCGCCTTGGTATCTTTGGTTGTTCTGAACCTGGGCATACTTCCCGCCGACTTGCGTGGCCGCCGTCCCCGGCGGGCTCGCCGGCTTCTGGGTCTGGGCCAGGGCCAGACACCCCAAGACCGCAACCAAACCGATCACTAAAACCCAAGAGCGAAATCTCATCTGATTCCTCCTTATCGATCGGCCGTAACTATAGAGCCGGAAGAAGGCTTTTGTCAAGAAAGGGCGACCTTGGCCCCGCGTTTGGTAAGAAGCTCTGCCGTGGCAAGACCAATCCCGGAAGAGGCTCCGGTCACGATGACGACTTTGTCTTTGATGCTCATGGAGACATCATATCAAGGAGTTCTTACAATAAGGGAAAAAGAAGAGCGTGCCTGACAGGATTCGAACCTGCGACCTACGGCTCCGGAGGCCGTCGCTCTATCCAGCTGAGCTACAGGCACGTAGTCGGGAAACGCGGCCTCTATTTATAGCCCAATCGCCCGATAAAGGCAAGAAAAAGGATCACTCCTTGATCTCGATGGGAGGCAGGTTGGCCGCTTTGAGCTGAGCGTTCAGATTCGCTAAATCCTGCGTTTTGAACGCGTTCCACTTCCCTATCAGCGCCGCGAAAGCCCGTTTGCGCTCGGCGACCGAGGCCACCAGTTGGCTCGTCGGCGCGGCGTCGGCGCCTTGGAGCAGGTTCATCAGCGAGGTCATGGAGCTACTGATCGCTGCCAGCGTGTCCTGCCCGCCGCCGCCGCCCGCCCCGGAGCCCATTCCTCCGCCCCCGCCGCCCGCGCCGCGCTGACCGCCGCCTCCCCCGCCGCCCTCGAGCGCCGCGGCCTTCTGATCGAACGCGGCTAGAGCTTGGAACACGGGGCCTTGGCCGGCCTTGTCCTGGAGCGGCTTGACCTGGGCCCGGATAGCGCGAAGCTGGCGCAAGGCGGCCTGAGAGTCGAGGACGCCGTCATATATCTGTTTCGACAGCGTGGACTGCTGATCGAGTGCGGCCGCCGGGGTCTTCACCCGCGGGTCCATTCTCACGGTCAGCGGCTGGGTGTACGTTCTGCCGTTGACCGTCAATTTAACGGTGTATGTTCCCGGCGCCACCCATGGCGAATTCGGCGGCGAGACGGTGTTGCGAGCGATGGCGGCGATGGGAAGCCCGCCCCGGCCGCCGCCTCCGGTCAGAGGCTGATAATGCATGTCCCACATGAAACGGTGCATGCCGGACGCAGTGGATAAGACTTGCGGCGGGCGGTACCAATAAACAGGAACGGGCGCCGTCGCCGGATCGATCTTGTCGACAGGATCGGCGCTCGAATAGCGCCGGACGAACTTGCCGGCGCCGTCGAGGATCTCCAGGATGACCGGCCCCGACGCTTCCGCCTTCAGCGCGTAGTTGATGATGGCGCCGTCGGGCGGGTTCTCCCCTGCCGGCTCGTCCGGCGGAAGGGGCGTGTCGGTGTTCATGTTCCATCGGAGACGCGTGGCGACCTGCGGGCGGAAGAGGATAGCCTCTGCCGAATCGGGCGGCTGGCTGAGCTGGCGAAGAGGCGTGATGTCGTCGAGGATCCAAAACCCGCGGCCGTGCGTCGCGACGACCAGATCGTCGTCCTTGACGATCAGGTCGCGCATCGACGTCGCCGGCATGTTCAGGCGCAGGGACTGCCAGTGGTCGCCGTCGTCGAACGAGACGAAAATCTCGCGCTCCGTGCCGGCGAACAACAGGCCTTTGCGTTTCGGGTCCTCGCGGACGGCGTTGACCGGAGCGACGTCGGGGATCCCGTTGGTGATATGGGTCCAGGTCTTGCCGCCGTCGTGCGTCCGGTAAATGTGCGGCCGCATGTCGTCGAGGCGGAGCGTATTGATCGCCGCGTAGGCGGTCTGCGCGTCGAAGCGACCGGCGTCGATGATCGACACCTTGGCCCAGGCCGTGAGCTGCGGCGGCGTCACGTCCCTCCAACGGAGCCCGCCGTCAACCGTCAAATGGATGAGGCCGTCGTCGGTGCCGATCCAGATGCGGTTGATGTCGACGTAAGACGGCCCGATGGTGTAAATGACGCCGCGCTGGGCCGGCTGGGCCGACGTTTCCTTGCTGTATTTGCCGACGCCCGCCGGGATCTCCCACGTCTTGCGCGTCAAGTCGGGGCTGATCTGCTGCCAGCTCTGCCCGCCGTTGGCGGTCTTCCATAACGTGTTGGAGGCATAATAAAGAATGTGCGGATCGACCGGCGAGAAGAGGACCGGCTGAGTCCGCACCGTCCGGACATCGGGCGACCGGACCGGCTTCGGGCCGACGTTC
This sequence comes from Candidatus Aminicenantota bacterium, assembly GCA_030691735.1. Lineage (GTDB taxonomy): Bacteria > Acidobacteriota > Aminicenantia > Aminicenantales > UBA4085 > JAPKZI01. The sequence continues at coordinate 2,464 of JAUYDS010000013.1, read as the reverse complement.
TGGACCTGGCCCGTCCGGCGGTCATAGCGCGTCACGCTCCGTCCGCCATAGACGATGTTCGGGTCGAGCGGGTCCGGAGCGGCATATCCGTATTCGTCGACGCCGACCGGATGCCACTCGCGGAAGGTGATCTGGCCGTCGTTGCCGCGGCTGGCGACTCCGGCCGATCCGCTCTCCTGCTGTCCGCTATAGACGCGATAAGGAAAGTCGTTGTCGGCGGCGACATGATAAAGCTGGGCGGTCGGCTGGTTGTACCACGAGCTCCACGTCCGGCCGCCGTTGACGGTGACGATTGCGCCCTGGTCGCTGGGCATGATGATGATGTCGGGGTTGTCGGGATTGAACCAGATGTTCTGATAATCGTCGCCGCCCGGCGCGCCCCGGAAACCGGTAAAGGTCTTTCCGCCGTCCGTCGATTTCCAGGAGACGGTGCCGGCGACGATAACGACGTCGGGGTTTTTCGGATGGACGGCCAGGCGGGGCAGATCCCCGCCGCCGATGCGGGCCGCCGGGCGCGAATCGGGCAGCCGCGCCCACGTGTCGCCCGCGTCGTCCGAGCGGAAGAGGCCCGTGCCGCGGGCGACGGCGATCGCCGCGTAGAGACGGCGCGGCTCGCTCGGGGCGACGGCCAGATTGACCTGGACGACGCCGTCCAGTCCGACGGGAACGAGCTGCCGCCAGGTCTTGCCGCCGTCACTCGATTTGAACAGGCCGCCGCCGGTGCCCGACCAAGCCGCGTTTTCCCAGGGGCCCTGTCGGGACTCCCAAAGAGCGGCATAGACGATCTCGGCATCTTTCGAGTCGAAGGCGAGCTCGGAACCGCCCGTGTTCGCGTCCTTGCCCAGCACCTTTTGGAAGGTCTGGCCGCCGTCGGTCGAACGGAAGATGCCGCGTTCTTCGTTCGGTCCATAGGGATGGCCGAGCGCGGCGACGAACAGCCGGTCGGGATTTTTCGGGTCGACGATGATCTGCGGGATCTGCTGGGCGTCGCGAAGGCCGAGGTGCGTCCAGGTCTTGCCCGCGTCGATGGATTTGAACAGGCCGTCGCCGACCGAAAGGTCCGGCCGCTGTAGGCCTTCGCCGGTCCCGACGTAGATGATGTTCGGGTCGGAGGGGGCCACAGCGATCGCCCCGATCGAACCGGTCGGCTGATCGTCGAAGATGGGGTACCAGGTCCGGCCGTAGTCGATCGTCTTCCACACACCGCCGTTGCAGACGCCGATATAAAAAACGTTGGGTTGGCTCGGGACGCCGGCGACGGCCCTCGTCCGGCCGCCGCGATAAGGACCGATCGAACGCCAGCGCAGGCCGGCGAAATAGTTCTGGTCAAAGGGTTGGGCGAAGGCCGCCGCTGCCGCGGCCGCAATCAGCAGCGATATACAAAGGTACTTTCCAAAATAGCTTCGTGAGGTCATCCTGGTTCTCCTTGATCGCGTTCAGCGATGCCGTGAAATGTATCCTAAGCGCCGGAGCCTGTCAACGGAGGAAAGCTTCATTAACGGCCGCCTCGGTTCGGGCTTACAGTATCGGATCATCATGCTGAATGGGGACACATACTTTGGGGACATGACCTTCAGGGAAACGGACATTCCTAGGTCATTCTTTGGGGACGTGTCCCCGAAGTATGTGTCCCTAAAGTACGTGTCCCCAAAGTATTGACAGGGCCGCGCTTCGGCCCTAGAGTATCAGATTATCATGGGCCGAATCAGGGACTGGGCGGAGCGCTGGAAGCCCGCCACCCGCATCCGGACGCAATTGTTCGCCGCCGCGGCCCTCTGGACGGTTGTCGGCTGCGGCCTGGCGACGGCCGGCCTTTTCTGGTGCTTCGGCTCGCCGTTCCCCGGCTCTCTCGCTTGCGCCGCCGGGGGCGTCGCCGCGGGGCTGCTGAAGGGATTCCTCATCATCCGGAAGTTCGCCGAACGGAACACCGCCCGGCTCATCGCCCGCGGCGACGGACACTGCCTGGGGGGATTTCTTTCAGCCAAGACCTGGCTCCTCGTGGTCCTGATGATGACGTCGGGGATCCTCTTGAGGCGCAGCTCCGTTCCCCGGCCCGTGTTGGGGGTCATCTATTCCGCTGTCGGAACGGCCCTTCTCGCCGGTTGCCTCCCTCTCTGGCAAGCCTGGCGAAAAAATTGAAAGAAAATCCCCGGTCCCTTCGTCTAAAGAGTCAAGGGACGAGCCTTCGCGGCGGAAGTACTCACCCGTTCTTATATCAACGGGCGAGTACGGCGGAAACGGATCCCCAGACAAAGCCTGCCCTCATTCGCTTCGCGAATGAGGACTGCAAAGCCCGGGGCCCCTGCCGCCGCCCCGGCCGCCGTGGTATTTTACCGTCTACGAAAGGAGACGCATGAGGAAAAACTTTTTGATCGTAGTTTTCGTGTTCGCCCTCATCTTCTCGCTGCAGGCGCAGATGCCGCCCCAACAGCAGCAGATGAAGCTCGAGGACGTCCAAAAGGCC
>JAUYDS010000116.1 GCA_030691735.1 Candidatus Aminicenantota bacterium | reverse complement strand
AGCCTTCGCGGCGGAAGTGGACCCCCGGGCAAAGCCCGGGGCACTCACCCGCGATGTAAATACGCGGCTGAGTACGGCGGAAACGGATCCCCAGACAAAGCCTGGGGCCCCTGCCGCCGCCCCAGTCGCCGTGGAGAAGTCTAGAACGAACGTCATCCTGAGCGAAGTGAACAATCTCATGTTTCGAGCTTAGTGAAGACTCCTGCGATGCGCTGATAGGCCCAGTCGAGTTCTTCCTTCTTGATGATAAGCGGGGGCGCGAAGCGGATGACGTTGTCGTGTGTCTCCTTGCAGAGCAAGCCCGCGTCCTTGAGGGCTTCGCAGAAGCGGCGGGCTCCTCCGGCTTCGGGATAGAGCTCGATGCCGATCAGCAGGCCCTTGCCGCGGACCTCTTTAATATGCCGGCTTTTGATCGTTTTGAGCCTGCCGAGGAAATACTGGCCCTGCTTGGCCGCGTTGGCGACCAGCTTTTCGTCTTTGATGACGCGCAGGGCCTCCCGGGCCACGGCGCAGGCCAGCGGGTTCCCGCCGAAGGTCGAGCCGTGTTCGCCCGGCTTGAATACGCCGAGGACGGCCTGATCGGCCAGGACGGCCGAGATCGGGTAGCAGCCGCCGCCGAGCGACTTCCCGATGACGATCATATCGGCCCTGACGCCTTCATGTTCGCAGGCCAGAAGCTTCCCCGTCCGGCCCAGTCCGGTCTGGATCTCGTCGGCGATGAAGAGGACCTTGTTCTTCTCGCAGATCTCCTTGGCCCTCTTGAGGTAGCCTTCGGTCGGGATGAGGATGCCCGCCTCGGCTTGGCAAGGCTCGACGAGGAACGCGGCCGTATTCGGGGTGATGGCCTTTTCGAGAGCCTCCGCGTCGTTGAACGGAATGATCTTGAAGCCCGGCGTGAACGGCCCGAAATCCTTGCGGTAAAGGGGCTCGGTGGAAAAGCTGATGACGGTGACAGTCCGGCCGTGGAAGTTATTCGCGCAGGCGATGATCTCGGCCGTGTCCTGGGCCAGGCCTTTCTTTTGATAAGCCCATTTGCGGGCGGTCTTGACGGCTGTTTCCACGGCTTCCGCGCCCGAGTTCATGGCCAGGACCATCTCGTAGCCGGTCATTTGGCACAGCTCCTTCGCCAACATCGGCCACTGGTCGTTGCGGAACGCGCGCGAAGTCAGGGTCAGGCTCTTGGCCTGTGTCTGCAGCGCCTTGATGATGCGGGGATGGCAGTGGCCTTGGTTCACGGCGGAATAGGCGCTCAGAAAATCCAGATACTTCCGGCCGTCCACATCCCAGACCCAGATCCCCTTGGCCCTGGTGATGACGACGTCGAGAGGATGATAGTTATGCGCTCCGTATTTGTCCTCGATGGCAATGAATTGTTTGGATTTCATATGATATGACTCCTTTCTTCGGGACTTTCTATTCCGAAGACGCGTTTTGAAGACTCCTTTTATATCTTACTCCTCTTATCCCCTCTCCAAGAAAGGGGACCCCGAATCAGGTTCGCGTCTTCGGGGCTTAAGATCGGGACGCTCTTAGGACTAATTTGTATTGCTCTCTACCTCTCCTACCTCCCCTAGGACTAGGGGAGGTCTGCTGGTACGCGTCCCTCGACTAAGGAACGGAGAGGGCGGGATTCGAACCCGCGGTACACCTTGCGGCGCACACACGCTTTCCAAGCGTGCTCCTTAAGCCACTCGGACACCTCTCCGGCGCTTATGTTTCGCTTGTTGAGGGAGTTAAGGTATCAAAAATAAGGGATCAGGTCAATTTGGCCTGAATGGCGAGCCGGCCGCGTCACTCTTCTGAGTGACGATAGATATTGACGATATCCTTGAGCAGAGCAGCCGCCGTGCCGCGCGGGTCGGATTTTCCGCCGCTCACCGTGACCGCGCCCATGGTGTCGGTGAAAAAGGTAATCGCCTTGTTGGAGCCCATCACGTGGAATAAGGGATGGTCCCTATTTATCGCTGTCAGCTTGACGTCCGCCTTGTCTTTTTCACCATCTCTGACTAGCCGCCCCAAGAGCTTGAGAACCTTGCCTTCATCTCTCGCTTTTTGGATATCGTCGACGGTGACGCCGCGGATCCCGTTGCGGGCGATATCGCTCAACGAAAAATCCGTCCCCGCGACGGCGTTGGAGATCAAAAGGATCTTGCAGGCCGTGTCCCATCCGTCCACGTCCAGAGATGGATTGGGCTCGGCGATGCCTTTGGCCTGGGCTTCTTTGAGCGCGTCCTGAAAGGTGATGCCTTCTTCCATCCGGGTCAGGATGAGGTTCGTGACGCCGGTGAGAATGCCCTCGATGCCCAGGATCTCGGTGCCGGCCAGCGAAAGGACGCCGACGTCCACGGTCGGAAGCGCGGCCGCCGTTGCGGCGCTGAATTTGATCTGAACGCCGTTCATATTCGCTCGGGCCATCAATTCCTTGAATTTCAGGACGAGCGCTCCTTTGCTGGCCGCGGCGATATGCCAATTTCGCCCGAGGGCTTGTCCGATGTGGCTGAGACCGGGCTCCCCCGTCTCGATATTCGTGGGTGTGCATTCGACGAGGACGCCGGATTTCAGTTCAGTCAGGACCTCATCCAGACTCAATTTCGTTGTCCAGTCGGGATGATCGGCTGTTCCGGTGGCCATGATTTCGGTGATCTCCGTCAGGTCCGAGCGGCGCCCGGAGAAATATGCTTCTTTGGACCTGAAGACCGCCTTTAGGTGGAGGTCCAGCCCATAGCGGTTACGACAGAACACCTTCTTGTCCGCGATCAGCCGGAAAAAGGCCTTCCCAACGTTTCCGAAGCCCGTCAGAACGATATTGATAGAGGGCATCTATTTCTTTTCCTCCGGCTTCTTGGCTTTACGGGTGAAAACGATCTCCTTGACCTCCGCCTCGAGCTTGATGGAGAGGCTTCCGATGTCCCCTTTGGCATCGATCTCAAACGTCAACTTTTGATCGATGCCGGCCAGATCGTCCTTCACCGTGAACGTATCGTAGTGATAGTGATGGAGGGCCAGGGCGGTCGCGTGAAAGGTCCCGGAAAGCGCGTTGCCTTCCTTCGTGATCGAAAAAACGCCGTAGGCCGGGTGGACGTACTCTCCGGCATAGTCCTCCAGGGCATGCGTCGGTTTCGTGTCGAGCTTTCGGTCCTTCTCTTCCTCCCTCTTCTTTTTTTCCGCGTCCGCTTTGGCCGCGGCCAGATCGGCCTTGACCCGGGCGTTCCAATCGATCGGCTCCAAGCCCAAGAGCCGGTCATAGATGTTATAGGCGAGGATGGAATTGATCGGAGCGTCCTCCAGGTTGTTGAGAAGGACGAGGCCGATATTGTCCCGCGGCAGCATCGAGACCGTCGCCGAAAAACCGTCGATGGCGCCTCCGTGTCCGACGAGGAGATGGCCCCGGTAAGCGCTGATCCGCCAGCCCATGCCGTAGATCCCATAAAAAAGCTCATCGTATTTCAGGGAACCCGGGACGACCACCTGCGGCGCGTGGATCTGGGCCAGGACGGCTTCGGAAACGATCCGGGTCTCCCCTTTTTCGCCGGCTCGGCCCTTGTTCAGGTTCAAGAGGACCCAGCGGGCCATGTCCAGCGCGGTCGAGTTGATCGCGCCCGCCGGGGCGATGGCGTCGATGTTGCAGAACGGGACCTGCTCGACCTTGCCTTCGACGATCTGATAGGGATAAGCGAAATCCGGGGCTTTTTTCGAGTCCTCGACCGAGAAATTCGTTTCGCTCATGCCGAGAGGCGTCAGGATCCGCCGGCGGGCGAAATCTTCCCATGGCGTTCCGGCGATGGTTTCGACGAGGATCCCGGCCGTCATGAACATCAGATTGTTGTACTGATAGATCTCCCGGAATTCGCGGTTGAGATCCAGATACCTCAGGCGCTCGAACAGCTCCCGGCGTGACAGCGGGGATCGATACCACATCTTGTCGTGGCGCGGGAGACCCGAGCGATGGCTGACCAGGTCCCGCGG
>JAUYDS010000081.1 GCA_030691735.1 Candidatus Aminicenantota bacterium | reverse complement strand
ATCTCCCCGTACAATGACCTGGAGATCATTCACGGCCAGGGAACGGTCGGGCTGGAGATCTTGGACCAACTGCCCGGCGTCGAGGACGTTCTCGTCCCCGTCGGCGGAGGCGGACTGATCGCGGGCATCGCCGGCTATCTGAAAAGCCGAGCGCCCGGCGTTCGCGTCTTGGGCGTTGAGCCGGCCCATTCGGCGTTCATGAAAGCTTCGCTCAAGGCCGGCCGTTTGGTCGAGATTGAAGAGAAGCCGACGCTGGCGGACGCCGTGGCCGGCGGGATTGAGCCGGGCTCCGTGACCTTTCCTCTCTGCCGGCGCTATGTGGATGAGATCTTGACCGTCAGCGAAAAAGGCCTGACGGCGGCGATGCGCTTGATCCATGAGGTCCATGGCAAGGTTGTGGAAGGCGCCGGAGCCCTCGCCCTCGCGGGGATGATGAACCAGCGGGGCCGATTCCAAGGGCGGAGGGTCGTTCTCGTCGCCAGCGGACGGAACATCTCCCCATGCCTGTTTAAAAGCATTTGCCACCAAAGCGGTTTTTAATTATTATTTTTATGCGGCAGGGATGCCGAGGGACACAAAGGACATGAAAGCGCGGAAACTTCTCCTCTTCTTTATAGCCGGGTGCGTTCTTGTCTCCGGATGCCGCCGCCCCGAGAAGCCGCTCTACACGATCGGCTATCTCCAGCTCCTCGAATCCATGACCAATTCCGATGTCCGGCGCGGGTTCATCGAGGCCCTCCAAGACGGCGGGTTGAAGGACGGCATCAACGTCCGGCTGAAGATCCTCAACGCCTTGGGCGATATCTCCCAGGTCCAGCGGATCGCCCAAGATTTCGTGACCGAGAATGTGGATATGATCGTGGCGGTGTCCACGCCCGGCCTGCAGGCCGCCCTGATCGCCACCCAGAAGATCCCGATCGTCTTCACTTCGGTGGCCAATCCCTACCTGACCCGGGCCGGCGTATCCCCGACCGCGCACCTGGCCAACGTCACGGGCGTCATGTCGGACTCCGCGGTCCCCATCCGTCGGATGCTGTCGTTCATCCGCGAGGTCCTGCCCCGAGCCAAGCGCATCGGGACGCTTTGGACGCCGTCGGAGCGCAATTCGGAATACTATCTCGAACTCGCGCGCGCGGCGGCGGAGGAGCTGGACGTCGAGATCGTCGCGGTGCCCGTGACGAACTCGAACGAGGTCCTGCTCGCCGCCCAAGTGCTGGTCAACAAGAAGATCGACGTCATCTATCAGATCTCGGACAATACGATCAACGCTTCGTTCGAGGCCATCGGCCAGGTGGCCGAGGAGAACGGCCTCCCGCTGTTCGGCGGGTTTCCGATGTCGACGCAGGTCGGCGCCTGCGCGGCCATGGGCTGGGATTTCTACGACATGGGCTATCGATCGGGACAGGTCGCGATCCGGGTGAAGAACGGGGAGAATCCGGCCGGGATCCCGTTCCAAGGCATGACCAGCGTCAAACTCCATCTCAATCTGAAAGCGGCCGAGAAGCAGGGGGTCAAGCTCTCCTCCGAGATTCTCCAGCGGGCGAGCGATATCATCGTCCCCGGGGAAAAATGAGTCAGGGCATCAGGGGCCGGCCGCGGCCGACGCGGACCGCGGCGCGGATCGCGCGGTGGGTGAGTTCCGTAGCGAGCCGGCAGGCCCGGGCAAGCGGCCGGCCTTGGGCCAGATAGCCCAGCAGACAGGCCGAGAAAAAACAACCCGTTCCATGGACGTCCTTGGCGATCTTCGGCTTGCCGAAAAGAGAGACCCGCCGGCCGTCAAAAAGCAGGTTGACGGCCTCTTTCTCGAGATGCCCGCCGGTGATGAGGCAGGGCACGCGACAGCGGTCATAGATCGTCACGGCGGCGTCCTTCATCCCGGCGATATCGTGGACTGGGGCGCCAACCAACACCCCGGCTTCGTCCAGATTCGGCGTCAGGACGGTCGCCCGATCCCGGATCGCTCTGAGGAGCTCAAGAACGGCTCCCCCTTCCAGGAGCTGGGCGCCGGAGCTCGAACGGATGATGGGATCGAGGACCCTTGGGATGCCCCGGCGCGCGGCCAGGATCGTCCCGATCGCCTTCAGATTCTCTGTCGATCCCGCCATTCCGATCTTGATCCCGGCGATGGTCAGGTCGGCGGCGAGGACGCGGTATTGCTCCCGGACGAGCTTCGCGGGAAGAGCATAGACGTTCTTCACGGACCGCGTGTTCTGCGTCGTGAGGGCGGTGATGACGGCCGCTCCGTGGAATCCCATCCGAGCGAAGACCTTGAGGTCGAGAAGAACGCCGGCCCCGGCCGACGGATCGAAGCCGGCCACGCTCAGCAGGACTTTTTTCATTTGTTGATTTCTTATATCAGGCCGCAGCGATTGTCAAATGGACTGGATTCTATTCGTTGTGCTACCATGCTTCATCCATGAACGCGCGGGCGCATTTGCATGTCGATGGCCGGGTCCAGGGCGTCAACTTCCGCGGCTTCACCAGGCGCCTGGCCCAGGAGCTGGGCCTCAAGGGCTGGGTCCGCAATCTTTATGACGGCCGTGTCGAGGTCCTGGCCGAGGGAGACAAGTCCAAGATCGAATCCCTGATCGAGCGGTTGAGAGCCGGGCCGCCGCTGTCCCGGGTCGAGAACGTGAGCGTGCGATGGAGCGAATACACGGGAGAATTCCCGGATTTCCGGACCGGCTGGACGGATTTCTAGGGTTCGCCTTCAGCCCGAATTCTTGACCTTGTTCAGGAATTTACGGCGGCAGTCCTTCGAGCAGAAGAAATATTCCTTGCCGTCGATGACCTCGCGGATGGCCTCTTCCTTGGGGACATACGTATCGCAGGCCTCGTCTTTGACCATCATCCCCGAGAGACGCGGGGCCGGTTTGGAGGGCTGGCGTCTTCGGCCGAGGCCCATGAGGAATTTGTAAACCGCGTAGACGAGATACGCCAGCATCGCGTAGTAGAGCAGTCGGATCATGCTTCTCGCCAAACGAAGACTTTAAAAGATTTGGAACGCCGTGTCAATTCGTCCCGAGAACTCTAGACGAGTCCTCTCGGATCCGATTAATCCGATCCGTGGACGCTGAGCGTCTTGATCTGCCGGGCGAAGACCATCGCTTCGGCCAGGTCGGTCTCATTGGGATGCGTGTTGGCCGAAGCGGCCATGTCCGTCCACTCCTGGTGTTCGGGCGATTGGCCGAGGGCGTCCAAAGCCTGCATGGAGAGCCGCCCCCGGACGGCGAACGTTCCCAGGACCTTGGCTTTCGCGGCCAGGACCACGGCGTATTCGATGGCCTCCCGGGACAGGCGGTGGCCGGGAAGCGCGCCATGGGTGCAGAACAGGGCGATTTTCTTTTTGGCTGGAATGGTCTTCAGAAACTGCTCGACTTTGTAAGGGAGGCTGTGAGATTGGACGGGGAATCCGATGAACACCAGGCTGTATCCGTCGAGCGGATGGGCTTCCTCCATGGGCTTGAGATCCTTTTCCCCATCGATCGCGGCGAAGATCGCTTCGGCGACCTTTTTCGTGTTTCCGGTGCGGCTGAAATACGTGACCAGCGTTTTGTGCATGGCTTTATTCTTCCATAGTTCGAAAAAAAATTCTAGGTTTTCGCCGACGGAAGACGGATGGTGATCCTCGTCCCCTGGCCGGGCTCGCTGGCGATCTCGATCGAGCCCCGGTGGTCTTCGACGATCTTGCGGGCGATGGGAAGCCCGAGGCCCGTCCCGACGTCCTTGGTCGAAAAATAGGGCTCGAAGATCCGGTCCAGGATGTCCTTGTCGATGCCCGTTCCCGTGTCCTCGAGACAGAGGATCAGAAGCCCCGGCTGGGCCGTCAGCCGGACGCGGATCTCGCCCCGGCCCCGAATGGCTTCGATGGCGTTGGTCAGGAGGTTCCGCAAGGCGATCTTCAATTTGGGCCGGTCGCCCTCGAACCGGAAATCGGCCCCCTCGAACGTTTCGCGGAATTGGATCCGCTCGGTCAGGACGTTCTTATAGGGCTCGACCGTTTCCCGGACGAGGCCGTCGAAGTCGAACGCTTCCTTGTGGAGGACGGCTTCTTTGGAGATCTCCAGGAACTCTTGGGCGATCCGGCGCAGGTTCTCGACCTCGCCGATGATGTAGGAGATCGATTCCTTCAGGGCCTGGCCGAAGTCGCCCCGCCGGTCTTCATAGACGCGAAGCAAATGCTCGGCCGAGAGCTGGATCGGGGTCAAGGGATTCTTAATCTCGTGGGCGACCTTGCGGGCCATTTCCGCCCAGGCGGCCTTTTTTCCCAGGTCCGCCAGCTCCCGCTGATGGTCATGGAGGTTCTTGATCATGGCGTTGAAACCGTCGATCAGCGTCTTCATTTCGTCTCGGCGCCGGTACTCGATGGCGAAGTCCAGGTTGCCCAAGCCCACTTCCCTGGTGCCGGCCAGGAGCTTGTGGATCGGCGTGACGATCATGGCCCCGATCCAGCGGGCCAGGATGAAGACCGTGGCGATGAAGAAAACGGCGATGAAGAGGAAGAACTCGATGAGATCCTGCGTCGCGCCGGAGATCTCCTCCTGCTCGAAGGGAAAAGGGAGGGAGATCATCAGCCGCCGGCCGAGCGACGAGTGCGGCACGGTCAGGGTCTGGAAGGTGAAGGACCCGATGTTTCGTTTTTGGGTGTAATAGGGATTGTTCTCGAACTGGATCTTGTAATAGATCTCCCCGGACAGGAGCTCGGGAAAGAGCCCCTGGTCGAAGAATTCGCTCCGGCTGGAGGACACGAGGCGGCCCTCCTCGTAGAGGTTGACGTCGTTGGCGATGGTCGTGCTGATCCAGAGCATCAGGTCCTCGGGCGGCGTCTGGGCTTCGCTCTTCTCCTGCTGCTGGAAGAAGACATAATCATCCATCACGCTCCGGGCCAGATTGGCGTGGATCTCGGCCTTTTCGACGAACTGCTGGGTGAAGATGCGGGTGAAAAAGCTCCGCGAGAAAAAGGAAAAAAGGAACAGGGGGACGAGGGCCACCGCGATGAACGAGATATAAACGCGATTGGCGAACGACCAGAGCGGATGTTGGACCCGTTTCCTGGCGTAGAGGAGATAGATCAGGAAGGCCGGCAGGAGAAAGATCGCGGTGTAGAGAAAGAGCAGTTTGAAGTAGCCGATGGCCTTCTGGACGAACGACTTCCGGGGCGAGAACAAGGTGAAGATCCGGTTTCCCGAACGGAAGGCATAGAGGTGATAGGGATTATCCTTGTCCAGGAACGTGGTCCAGAGCCCCCCCTCGCCGGGGCCCAGGGCCGAGATCAACGCGGGGGACAGTCCCGTCGAGATCTTGTGCGGATTGAAAATGATCCTCCCGCTCAGGTCGAAGACCGCCATTCGAAAGTCGTACTGGTTCATGGAGGGGAGGGAATTCACGCGGAGCAGCTCGAAATAAGGATTGGCGGAATAAAGGAAAGGAAGCAGTTCGTAATCGAGGGAGAGATAGAAGATCGTCCGTCCCAGCGGGCTTCCTTCGCCTTCCCAGTCCTTGGTGCCGACGAGGAAGTCCTTCTCTTTGCCCATGAAGGGAATGGTCAGGCGGGAGATCGTCCAATCCAGGATCGGCGTTTGACTCGTGTTCACCCGAAAGACCTTGGGGACGTTCAACGAGAAGCGGGCCAGCGTGGTCCCCTGATCGTCCAGAATCTCCAGTTCCGAGTACCAGTTGAACTTGGCGGCGAGCGTCCGTTTCCAGAGAGCATGGGTCGGGTCCGGGACTCTCTGCGGATCTTTCAGGTAGGCCAGGATGTCGTGCTTCCGTTTATCCAGTTCCCGGAACGATTGGTCGAGGATGAACCGGGCCCAGTCCTCCTGGGATTGGATCGTGTTTTTCAGGAAGTTTTCCAGGAGTGAGCGGCTTTTGGCGGAGATGGCCTGATGGAGCGTCCCGTAGACCAAAAAGATCTGCAAGAGGATCGCCAGCCCCAGGACGGCGGGTCTCGCGGAGGGCTTCGGGAAAAAGGCGATGACGACCAGCACCGCGAGGGCCGCGCATTGGAGAAGAAAAAGACCCGGCCGGCCCCGGCCATAGACAAGGAACAAGACCGCTTCCGTCCCCAGAAAAAGCAGAACGACCGTCCATTTAGGAAGGCTGACACCAAGGGGAAGCTGGACGAGCCTGGAAATGAAAAAAGCACAGCCTGCGGCGGCTAGGACGAGACTGATATGGAGAACGAGGAATGTTCCCGAAAGGCCGAATTTCAGCAGGTTGACGCTGGTGTTGGAAGCGAGCTCGGAGACGAGGTATTGATAGCCGGCCAGAAGAGCGGCGGACAGGGCCAGAACGAGGAATTGAAGGCCGGCGACGAGCGTCGAAGCCCGGGGGCGGCCGATCCGCGGGATATAGAAGGCCAGCCCGACGAAAAAGAGGAAAAAAGAGAGCGAGGTCAAAAGGATATCGCCGGGCGATTGGGTCAGGTTGCCCAACGAAAAGAACCCGGCCCGCGTGGGAGAGAAGATCGGCAGGGCTTGGATCTTCTCCAGCCGGCTGAAGGCGAAAAAGAGCAGCCTGAGCGCGGCCAGGACGGAGAGCGCGGCCAGGCCCGATCCCAATCGGCGCTCTCGCCGAAACGCGGGCCGGCGGGCGATCTCGATCAGTCCGAGGACGAACGCGGCGGCGAGAAAAACGTAGAACAAGACGAGGAAAGCCTCTTTTTGGGACGACAGCGAGGCGGCCGAGGTCGGAGAGCGGAGCGTGACCGTGCCGAGGATCTGGCTGCGTTCGTTCCGCAACGGAAAGAAGAGAGACAGGACATCGCCCTGCAGCCGAGGCTGCCCGATGTACTCGTCCTGGTGCCGGGCGAAGTTCTTGGCGAACACGGACACGTCGTCGCGAAAATCCCAATAGTCGATGGAGCAGTTTTTTCTCAGCCTGGGCCTGAGGAACTGGTATTCCTCGATGTAGGGAGACTTGAACTCGGGGCTGAAAGCGAGAAGCCGGCAGAGGACCAGGAGCGTCTGCTCGTCGACCCAGTGCAGGGAGACGAGATACGACGAGGCTTTGTATTTGAGGAGCAGCGTCTGCCCGAATTCCTGGAACACGGGGCCGCCGATCCCGCCGGGAATCGCGGCTTCCAAGTTCAGGACGTTCCCCAGCCAGAGCGTCAGATGTCCGTCCCCTGTGCAAGCGGCGACGCCTTCGACCTCCGGGTCCAGTCCGAGATCCTTGAACAGCTGGAAGCGGAGCTCCGTCGTGGTCGGCCAGGGTTGTCCGGCCGCCCGGCGAAGTTTCAGGCTTTGATCTTTGAGAATATCGGCGAAATCCCTCTTGATGGAGGCCGCCTGACCGCGGAGGAGTTTGAGGCTCTTCGCGTAATAATCCGCCGTCAGGAACCGAGGGATGACGAAGGACAGGGCGAGCGACAGGATGGCCAGGGCGGCGAGGGCCGTCCTCATCCGCTTGATCTCCAAGAACCTTCGCAATCTCACAATTTCTCGGCTTTGATCTCGGTGATCCTCCAGCTGTCCCCGAGCCCGGGCGCTCCCGGCTGGCTCCGGATGAAGAAGAAGATCTGGAAAACGTACTGGTTCTTGTTTTTATTCAGAAAAGACCAACGGGCCTGGAAGATGGTCCGGCCTTTCTCGGGAGAGCTGAGGACGTTCATCTCCGGGAAGAATTCGAAGGTCGTGTAGGTCCGGAACGTCCTTTGGAAAAGAAAAAAGGCCTGTTCTCCCGAGAGCTGATCCGAAAAGGAGATGGGCGCCGGCAGAGAGATGTTGACCGGCTGAGTCGTCGAGAACAGCGGATAAAGAAGCCTCGGATTATTCTGAAGGAACGCTTTCTCTATGTTTGCCGTGACGGACGTGCTGAAAGAGAGAAAGAGCGAGAGAAGGACGGATCCGAGTTGGAACACTCAACGCCAAGGGCGGGCGATCAGGCTTTCGTTTCCTTGGTCTCTTCCTCGAGCTTCTTGGTCCGCGCCGCGTCTTTGATGCTGCTGAGGCCGGCGATCAGCGCGATCAATCCGCCGAAAAAAAGGACCAGGGGGATTATGCCGAAAACGACCGCTTTGAAGTAGCCCCCCCAGACCTGCGGCAGGACGAGGATGACGGCTCCGGCCATAGCGATCAATCCGCCGATAATGGCTAAAAACTTGCCCATAGTGACCTCCCTACCAATTTTTATTCTGCTTGAGAATTATAGCAAAATGGAAAAGCTTATGCAAGACAAGAGAAAAAAACCCGGGTCTTCTCTCTCGAAAATCATATGATTGGAAAATGAGCCCGAGCTTGAGCTAAAATCAACGGCATCCGTCATCGATGAAAAGGAGGAGACCATGATCCGTTCGCGGCGTTTTCGTTTTGTTGCTTTGGCGATCCTGACCATACTGGGGCTGAGCGCGACCCTGACGGCCCAGGAGTTCGCCGTCGGTCCGGTGAAAGCCCGGCCCGGCGAGATTCAATCCGGAGCGGTGCCCGTGCCGGGAAAAGACGGCCACTCGACGTTCATTCCCGTCACCGTCATCCATGGCGCGAAAAAAGGAAAGGTCCTGGCCCTCGTGGCCGGCACGCACGGCTCCGAATACCCTCCGGTCCTCGCCCTCTATCGCCTGAAGGACCGGATCGATCCGCGGACGCTCTCCGGCACGCTCGTCTTGGTCCACATCGCCAACCTGCCGTCCTTCCAGAAGCGGACCGTCTACTTCAATCCCTATGACTTCAAGAACCTGAACCGGGTTTTTCCCGGCGATCCGAACGGCACGCTCAGTCAGAGGATGGCCCACGTCCTGACCGAAGAGGTGATCCAGAAATGCGACGCCTTGATCGACATGCATTGCGGCGACGCCAATGAAGCGCTCATCCCGTATTCGTATTGGATGATCAGCGACAAGAAGTCGATGGACGACCAGACCAAGGAGATGGTCTTGGCCTTCGGTCTCCAGCACATCATCATCGATACCGGCCGGACCAAGGACATCGCCGATTCCAAATATCTCGGGAACACGGCCATTCTCCGCGGCAAGCCGGCCATCACCACCGAGGCCGGATTCCTAGGCCGAAGCGACGAAGACGACATCGTCCGGAACATCAACGGCGCCTTGAGCGTCATGCGGCTCTTCAAGATGGTCGAGGGCCGGCCCGACCTGGCCAAGGATCCTGTCTGGATCGACAAATACGAGGTCGTCAATTCCCAATTCGACGGCCTCTTTTATCCCCGGGTCGAGATGGGAGCCACGGTCACGGAAGGCCAGCTCGTCGGCACCGTCAGGGATTACTGGGGGAATCTGAAAGAAGAGATCAAGGCGCCGTTCGGCGGTCTCATCCTCTATATCATCGGCACTCCTCCAGCCAACAAGGGCGAGCCTCTCTACGAGGTCGGCCGCGTTAAAAAATAGACTTCGGAGGTCTCCGGTGAGATCCGAGGTGAGATCGCGGGGCGCGCTCTTCGACATGGACGGGACGGTCGTCGATGTTCCTTACGACTGGGTCCGCATCAAGGCGGACCTGGGGACGGGGGACATCCCCATCCTGACTTATCTGAGCGGGCTCGCCGAGCCGGAGAGGTCGAGGAAGTGGGCGATCCTGCGGCGATACGAAGACGAAGCCACCCAGCGGGCCGTCCTGAAACGCGGCATGCGCGGGTTCCTGGGATTTCTAGAGGGCCGGGGGATCCGGACGGCGCTCATCACCAATAATTCGCGCAAGAACACGGATATCCTCCTTGCCCGTTTCCATCTGAGTTTCGACCTGGTCATGACCAGGGAGAGCGGTCTGTGGAAGCCTTCGGGGGCGCCTTTGGTCGCGGCCATGAAAGAGCTGGGGCTGGCCAAGGAAGATTGCTGCGCGATCGGGGATTCGCACTTCGATATCCGGGCGGCCGGGGAGGCCGGCCTTCTTCACATCTTCATCCTGAGCCGCGACCCGGCCAAGTTCGCCTCGTTCAAAATCGCGGAAGTCTTTCCCTCCGTGGCCGCCCTTCGTCAAAGAATTCAAACGGTATTCAGCGGAGGGTGAAGAGGCCCGTGCCGGCTGTAACGGTTGATGAGCTTTCGAGGTTATAATTAGAGAAATGAACATGAGGCATACGGAGGCCCGCCATGCATAAGAAAAAAAAGGTGATTCTCGCCGTCGGATTTCTCGTTCTTGGGATCGGCCTCATCGCCGCGGGCGATCTTCGGGCCGACGGCTTCATCGTTCCCCATCCGCCCCGGCCCGGCGACGCGGTCCCTCCTTTGACCGTCAAATATCATCACGTCACCATCGAGATCGCCAACCAGGTCGCGAAAACGTCCGTCGATCAGGTCTTCCTCAACAACTTCGACCGGGACATCGAAGGGACCTACATTTTCCCGCTCCCCGAAGGGGCTTCGATCTCGGAGTTCGCGATGTGGATCGGGAGTCAGAAGGTCAGCGGCGAGATCCTCGACGCGCAGCAGGCCCGCCGCGTTTATGAGGACATCGTCCGGCGGATGAAGGACCCGGCCCTCCTCGAATATATCGGCCGGAACATGTTCATGGCCCGGGTCTTTCCGATCCCGGCCAAGGGAGAGAAGCGCATCCAGATATCGTATACGGAGGTCCTTCGGTCCGAAAAAAACCTCGTCCGCTACCGCTATCCCCTCAGCACCGAGCAGTTGTCTTACGAGCCGATCAAGGACGTCAGCCTCTCGGTGAAGATCTCTTCGCCGGTCCCGATCTCCAGCGTTTATTCGCCGACGCACAAGATCTCCGTCCGCAAGGAGACCGAGGGCCGGGCGGTCGCGGGTTTCGAGGAATCGAACACCAAACCGGACAAGGATTTCGTCCTGTATTATTCGCTGTCGCCTGATGATGTCGGCCTGTCTCTGATCAACTGGTCGGGCGCCGAAGGCGATTATTTCATGCTTCTGGCGGCGCCGCGTTTCGCCGCAGCCAAGGAGAAAGTCCTCAACAAGAACCTGATCTTCGTTCTTGACAGTTCGGGCTCGATGAGCGGGACGAAGATCCAGCAGACCAAGGAAGCGGCGCGGTTCGTCATCAACCACCTGGAGGAGAACGACCGCTTCGCGATCATCGATTTCGACGACGGGGTCAGCCTGTTCGCTCCGGAGCTTCTTCCCGCCCAGTCCGCCAACCGGGCCAAGGCCTTGAAGTTCATCGATGAGATCCAGGACTCCGGAGGCACGAATATCAACGAAGCCCTGCTCCAGGCCCTGAAGATGGTCCGGTCCGGCGATCGCCCGAACTACATTCTGTTTCTGACGGACGGGCAGCCGACCGTCGGCGCAACCGATACCGGGGCCATCCTCCGGAACATCGGCGGAGCGAACGAGGCGCGCGCCCGGATCTTTGTCTTCGGTGTGGGCAACGACGTCAACACGGAGCTCCTCGATCAGATCTCCCTGATGAATCGGGGGACATCGGTCTATGTCGGTCCCAACGAAAATCTGGAGGTCTCCTTGTCGAACTATTACGAGAAGATCTCCGCCCCCCTCCTGTCGGACCTGGTTCTTTCGACGTCGGGGATCGAATTTCGGGACGCTTATCCCAGAACGCTGCCCGACCTGTTCAAGGGATCGCAGCTCGTGCTCGTCGGCCGGTACAGCGGCGCCGGCCCGGCGACCGTCACGCTGAGAGGGAAGGTCGGAAAAGAAGACAGGAAATTCGTTCTTGAAGGCCAGAGACTGGTCAAGGACGATGCCTATAATTTTCTGCCCCGCCTCTGGGCGACAAGGAGGATCGGCTTTCTCCTGGAAGAGATCCGTCTCCGCGGGACTTCGACCGAGCTGGTCGACGAAGTCAAGAATCTCGGGCTGAAATACGGCATCGTCACCCCCTATACGTCGTATCTGGTGACGGAAAAGGAACGGCTGTCCATCGCCGCCGCGACTCCGGAGGCGCAGGACGCGCTGCAGAACCGCCAGGTGAGCGGAGCGGGCGCGGTGAAGATGGCCGCCGCGACCCAGGCCCTGAAATCCGAGGATCAGGCCGCCCAGGCGGCGTCCAAGCTCATCCGCTATAAAGAGGACAAAACCTTCTTTTTCAAGGACGGCTTCTGGGTGGACAGCACGTTCAAGGAGGGCGGACAGACGAAAGAGATCAAGTTCCATTCGGACGAATATTTCCGGTTGGTTGCCGACAAGCCCGGCCTGGCCAAATATCTTGCGGTGGGAGCGAAGGTGATCGTCTGTACCGAGGGCGTGAATTATAAGATTATCGAATAAGACCGAAGACGCTTCCATTTTTTTGGGGCCTCTCCGGCCGGACGAATCTTGATTTGTCCTCCCGTTTCGGTGAGAATGGGTCTTTGAATCGAGACGCGAGGAGCCTGCCGATGGACAAACTGCTCTTGATCCCGGGACCCAGCCCGGTTCATCCCCGCATCTTGGACGCCTTGGCCGAGCCGACCGTATCGCACGTCAGCCCGGAGATGGCCGTCGACCTGAGCGCGGCGCTCGAGAACCTGAAAAAAACCGTCTTCTGCGCCGGAGGGGAGCCGTTCATCATCGCCGGCGCCGGAACGCTGGCCATGGAGATCGCTCTGCTCAATGTCATCGCGAAGGGCGACCGGGTCCTGGTCCTCTCTCAGGGATATTTCGGCGACCGGATGGGGCAGATCTGCGACAGCTTCGGGATACCGAACGACGTCGTTCGGAGCCCGTGGGGGAGCGCTGTGCGTCCCGACGAGCTGGCCGGGATCATCGCCCGGAAGAGCCATGCCGCTGTTTCCGTGACTCATGTCGATACGAGCACGGGCGCCTGCGCTCCCATCAGGGAATATTCCGATCTTTTGAAAGGCACCGGCATTCTCTATATCGTCGACGGCGTCTGCGCCACGGGCGGCGTCGAGGAGCGCATGGACGACTGGGGGATCGACGTCATCCTCACCGCAGCCCAGAAATGCTACGGCGCACCGCCCGGATTGGCCCTCGACGTTTTCTCGGAGCGGGCCATGGCCAAGCGGCGCGGCCTTTCGTCCGTGCCGGCTTACTATTCGGACATCTTGCGCTGGCTGCCGATCATGAAAGACCCCCTCAAATATTTCTCGACGCCCTGCGTCAATGAAGTCCGCGCCTTCGCCGAGGCGACTCGGATGATGCTCGAGGAAGGCATGGAGGCGCGGTTCGTCCGTCACGCGAAGATCGCCCGCGCCTTCCGGGCCGCCCTGGCCGCGCTGGGATTCACCTTCTTCACCGAGGAGGCCTATTTCGCCGATACCCTTTCGGTCGTCCGATATCCGGCCGGGATCGAGGACAAAGCGTTCCGCTCGGCACTCGGCAAGAACGGCGTGGTCGTGGCCGGCGGCCTGGCCGAAACGTCGGGTAAGGTCTTCCGGCTCGGGCATATGGGCAATCTGGCTTTCGACCAGGTTATGTTCGCGGTCGAGGCCGTGGAAAAAACGCTCCGATCGCTGGGCTATCCGTTCGGTTCCGAAACCGGCGTCCAAGCGGCCGACGCGCAATTAATTTAATGGGGACATGTTCCGAATGACTTCATTCGGACCGTGTCCCCGTCTTAGAGGACGCGTATGAAGAGCCGAGTTTTTTTCATCCCGGCGGAATCCAAAGACGGCCCGGAAACGCTTTCGCGAAAGACCCGCGACGTTTTTCTCCGCCTCGGGCTCGGCGAAAAGCTCGAAAAAGAGGATTTCGTCGCCCTGAAGATCCACTTCGGCGAAAAGCACAATACCGGCCATATTCAGCCGCACTGGCTCCGGGACCTCGTCTATGAGGTCCGGAAAAAGACCGCCCGCGCCTTCCTCACGGATTCGAACACTCTTTACGTCGGGAACCGTTCGAATTCCGTCGACCATATCCGCCTGGCCTGGAGCCATGGGTTCCGGCCGGACATCATCGATGCCCCGGTCATCATCGCCGACGGTCTCATCGGCCGCGACAAGCACGAGGGCCAGGCAAGTCGCGGCCGGATCAGATCTCCCAAGATCGGCAGCGCCTTCCTGAATTCGGACGCCCTGCTCTGCCTGACGCACGTCACCGGTCACGTCCAGACCGGCCTCGGCGCCGCGCTCAAAAACCTCGGGATGGGCTGCGCCTCGCGAGCCGGAAAGCTCGACCAGCATTCCGTCGCCCATCCCCGCGTCACGCCCAAGGCCTGCCGCAACTGCGGCCTGTGCTTCGATTATTGCGACGCCAAGGCCATCGTCCAGGCGGAAGGCCGCGTCGTCATCGACGACAAGAGATGCACGGGCTGCGGCGAGTGCCTCGTCGTCTGCAAATACGGCGCCGTCAAACTCCGCTGGGACGAGGATTTCAAGCGCATCCAGGAGAAAGTGGCCGAGTACGCCCTCCATGTCCGGCGCCTCTTCAAGGACAAGATCGGGTTCCTCAATTTCCTGATCAAGGTCACCAAGGACTGCGACTGCATGGCCAAGGACCCGCCCCGGATCGTGGACGATATCGGGATCCTGGCCTCGAGCGATCCGGTCGCTATCGACAAAGCCTCGGCCGATCTCGTCATCAAGCGGAGCGGCGGCCGGGACGTCTTTCGGGACGGCTACGATATCGACTGGTCGAGCCAGCTCCGCCACGGCGCCGAGATCGGGCTCGGTTCGATGGACTACGAACTCGTCGAGCTTCCCGAATGAAGGAATTTTTCGCCGGTCACAGGCCGCTCCGGCTGGCGGATCTCGATCTCCCCAAGGAATGGCGGCTTCTCGTCGCCGCCCCGCACCCCGACGACTTCGACACGATGGGGATAACCCTGCGCCACTTCCGGGACCGCGGCCACCCCCTCCGCCTTCACGTCCTCAGCTCGAGCGCCAACGGCGTCGAGGATTCCTTTTGCGATCCGCCGACGGCCGAGGCCAAAGCCGCTCTGCGGGAGGCCGAGCAGCGCGAGAGCTGCCGATTCTTCGGGTTGGCGGCCGATGATCTGGAATTCTTGCGGCTGCCGGTGGATGCGCCGGGCGGCTTTCTGATCGATGATCCGTCCGCTTATCGGCGGTGGGCGGTTCGTTCCATCCGCTTCTCCCCGGATCTCTTCCTTCTCCCGCACGGCGACGATACCAACGGGGACCACCGGCTGACCTATCGATGGTGGACGAAGCTGGCCCGGGAAATGTCGAAGCCGGTCGCCGCTCTGCTCGTGCGCGATCCCAAGACGATCGCGATGCGGGACGACGTCTTCCTGCCGTTCGGTGAGGAGGCGGCCGCCTGGAAGGCCGAGCTTCTGAGGTTCCACAGGTCCCAGCACCAGCGCAATTTGAACAGGCGGGGGCACGGGTTCGACGAGCGCATCCTCCGCGTCAACCGAGCCAACGCCGCCCGCCTGAGAATCCCGGAGCCCTTCGCGGAATCATTCGAGCTCGAATTCTCTTAGCCGATGTTCCTCGCGGGGGAAAATCCGCGTCTTTCGGAGGGATGTCCCCTGCGCCCTTTTCTTATTTCAGCTTCCGCAGCTTCGGCATGAAGACGAAGAGGACGACCGCGAAGATCAGGACGATCAGGGAATTGATGACGATCGTCGTCGGCTCGCCGGTCTTTACGGCCATCCAGCCGATGAACAGCGATCCGATGGGCAGGGATCCGAAAAAGACCAGGGAGTAGATGCTCATAACCCGCCCCCGCAGCGCGTCGGGAGTCAGCTCCTGAACGGCCGCGTTGGCCAGGTTGAAGACGAGGATCAGGGCGAACCCGATCCCGAAGAGGACCAGCAGCGAGAGGGGTTCCCAGCGGATGAAGGCGAAGACGACGAGCAGGACCGGGAAGGCGAAGGAGCCGAGCGTCAGGAGCTTCCCCCGGAATTTGAACCGCCCGAGAGAAGCGATCAGGAGGGCGGCGGCCAGGGAGCCGAAGCCGCGGGCCGATTGGAGAAAGCCGTTTGTCGTCGCGTTGCCTTGGAGCATCTTCACGGCCCAGGCCGGCATCAGGGTGGCGAAGGCGAAACCGAACAGGCTGATCACGCCGACGAGACTGACGATCGTCCGGATCATCGAATGGGTGACCACATAGCGCAATCCCTCCTTGAGATCGCTGAGGATGGAATTGAGCTGGGCCTTCGGGATGAAGGGCTCGAGCCGCATGGCCATGAGGGCGGCGATGACGGCGATGAACGACAGGCCGTTGATGGTGAAACACCAGGCCGGACCGAAGAGGGCGTAGATGACGCCGCCGAAGGCGGGGCCGAGGGCCACCGAGGTGTTGAACATGGCCGAATTCAAGGCGATGGCGTTGGTCATGTCCTCGTGTCCGACCAGTTCCTTGACGATCGCCTGCCGGGCCGGCGCGTCGAAGGCGTTGGTCACGCCGAAGCCGAAAGCGAGGACGATGATGTGCCAGGACCGGATCAGATGGAAGAAGGTGAGCCCGGCCGTGACGAAGGCCAGGATCATCATCGCCGTCTGGGTGATGATCATCAATCGGCGGCGGGACATACGGTCGGCCACGACGCCCGCGTAGAGCATGAAGAGCCAGGTTGGGACGCCGGCGGCGAAGCCGACGAGCCCGAGATAGGCGGGGGAATGGGTCAGCTCGAAGATCAGGAAGCCCTGGGCCGTAGCTTGCATCCAGGTCCCGAACATCGATATCATCTGGCCCCAAAACCAAAGGCGATAGTTCGGGTATCTGAGAGCGGTGAAAGTCTGCCGCCAATCGATCCGGCCGTTGAGCCGGCTCCTGATCTGTTGGATCATGTCAACCTAAAAAATGGCCTTTTTCTTGGATTCGCTCGCGGGAAATTTGGAGAACATGGTCGGGGAGGTGGGATTTGAACCCACGACCCCAGCGTCCCGAACGCTGTGCGCTAGCCAGGCTGCGCTACTCCCCGAGGAAGGAAAACTATTATATCCGGAACCGGCTTGATTTGAAAGACTTATTTTTGGATCTCGAACCGGGCGACTTCGGGCGGCCGGAGCGCCACCCATCGTCCTGACACTCCCGCCGCCGCGGCACCCAGTTCGAGATGGAGCATGGCGATACCGCAATCGAGGCGTTTGGGGTAGCGTCCGCTGTCTTTGGAGCTGTCCGTACGGACGGTGATGGAACTGCCGCCCAGGCCGAAACGCCAGGGCTGCCGGTTGGCCGCCGAGGGCGCGAGCCGGGCCGCTTCGAGGGACTTTTCCTGCCAGGGCTCGGATGCGGCGTTGTCGCAAATCCTGTGGCCAGGTTTCCGTTTATTCGAGCCGGCCAAGCCCCGATAGATCTTGTCTTTGAAGGTGTAGTTCCTTTCCGCGTAGCCGATGGGCGTGACGGCGAAGACCCGTTCGCCCTTCGCGAGGGAGAGGTGTTCTTTGACCGATTCCGGCCGGAAGAAGCCGCTGACCCAGCACGTTCCCAGCCCGAGGACCGTGGCCTCCAGAATCACGCCTTCCCCGGTGTAGCCGGTCCCTTCCTCGACGTTCAAACCGTCCTCGGAGCCGATGAAGGCAATATAAAAAGCGGCTCCTGTGACCCTTCCATAGCCGCCGATGAGGCCTTTGAAGACGACATCCGGAGACCGCCGGACGAACTCCGCCCGCGCTCCGGGATAAGGGCGGAACTCGCGGCAGAGCGCCTCGAGACGGACGAGCTTGTCCTCTTCGGGCATCCGGGACATGAAACTGCGGCGCGAATGCCGGAGGAAGATCGCCTGGTACCAGGATGGGGGCAGCCGTCGCATGCGTTCTCCAGATCGAACAATAAAAGCGGATGCTCCGATTATAGCACGGATCTTCATCTACGCGCTCCCGTGGCCATTGTCATCCGATTTGACAATTGCCCGTTATATGAATAGATTGACGCGTGATCCGATCTCAGGGCAGCGGGAGGAATCACTTAAAAATGCGGATCGAAGCGTTCGGCCATACGCATATAGGCAGGTCCCGGGGGTGGAACGAAGACAACTATCTCTGTCTCGATCTCTCCGGGCGGGGGGTCTTTCCCTGGCACCCTCTTCAGCTATTGGCCGTGGCCGACGGGATCGGAGGACACGCCGGCGGGGGGCTGGCCAGCTCCTTGGCCATCGAAATTCTTCAAGAGAGCGTTCTGTCCCATCTCATAAACGGCGGCGCTCCGGCGGACTTTCAGGAGATTCTGAGAGACGCGAACAACATAGCCAACGCAAAAATCTTCGGCGCGGCCTCGGAAAACGAAGACTGCAAGGGCATGGGAACCACCCTCGCGGCGGCTCTCGTCGCCGGAGATCGGGCGGCCGTCTCGAACGTGGGGGACAGCCGCGTGTATCTGGTCCGCAACAACGCCCTCCATCAGGTCAGCCAGGACCATTCCTGGTCGGCCGAACAGCTCCGCCTGAACGTCCTGAGCGAACAGGAGATCCGGAACTCGCCGTTCAAGAACATGATCACGCGGTCCTTGGGCTTCGACTCGAAGATCGCGATCGATACCTTCGAGACGGTCCTACTCGAGGACGATTATCTTCTGCTCTGCACGGATGGCCTTCACGGCGAAGTCGACGAACCTCTCATCCTGAAGATCATTAGAAGAAAAAAAACGCCGGAAAAGATCTGTCGCAAATTGATCGAGAAGGCCAATCTCCATGGCGGGCGCGACAACATCACGACCGTCGTCGCTTATCTGAAAAACGACGACCCGCAGAGGTTGAGCATCTCGCCTTCGATTTGTGTATAATAAAGGGCCGTCCAGCGACGGCCAATCCCCGAAGACGGACATAACAGTGAAAAATTGGTGGCATCTGGATATCCAAGAGGCGGCCAGAACCCTGGAGACCGATCTGGCCGGCGGCCTTTCCGAAGCCCAAGTCCAAGCCCGCTTGACCCGCTACGGTCCGAACGCCCTGCGGGAGGAGAAAGGCCGCGGCCGGCTGAAGATCTTCCTCGATCAATTCGCCGGCTTCATCATCTGGGTCCTCATCGGCGCGGCCCTTGTCTCCGGTTTCCTCCAGGAATGGGTGGACGCGCTGGCCATCATCGCCATTATCGTCCTCAACGCGATCTTGGGCTTCATCCAGGAGAACCGCGCCGAGAAATCCCTGCTGGCCTTGAAGCGAATGGCGGCGCCGTTCTCGAAAGTGGTGCGGAGCGGTCTCCGGGCCTCGGTCCCTTCCGCCGATATCGTGCCCGGGGACCTCATCGAACTCGAGGCCGGCGACCACGTTCCCGCCGACAGCCGGGTCGTCTGGCACACGCCCAACTTCGCCGTCCAAGAAGCGAGTCTGACGGGCGAGTCCACGCCGGTGATGAAAACGGCCCTCGAACTCGAGGAGAGGGATATCCCTCTCGCCGAACGGGCCAACATCGTTTACTTGGGGACGGCGGTCGTCGCAGGCAAAGCCCGGGCCCTGGTCGCGGAGACGGGGATGCTCACCGAGCTGGGCCGGATCGCCGGCATGATCCAGTCCATCACCAGCGAGACGACCCCCCTCCAGAAACGGCTCGAGCAGTTCGGGAAATGGATCGTCTACCTCTGTTTTGCCCTGGTGGCGATCGTCTTCGTCATGGGCCTCCTCCGCGGCGGCAAGGTCCTCGATATGTTCATGATGGCGGTCAGCCTGGCCGTGGCCGCGATCCCCGAAGGCCTGCCGGCCGTGGTCACCATCGCCCTGGCCCTGGGCGTGCAGCGCATGATCCGCCGGCACGTCCTCATCCGCAAGCTGCCGTCCGTGGAAACGCTCGGCTGCGCGACGGTCATCTGCTCGGACAAGACCGGGACGCTGACCAGAAACGAAATGACCGTCCGGGCGGTCTTCACCATGAGCGGAACGTATGAGGTGACCGGGACGGGGTATGAGCCCAAGGGAGAATTCCTGGGGGAAGGCGCGGCCGTCGATCCGAAAGAAAATCCGGACCTCACCGCTTGTCTCAAGGCGGGCGTGCTGTGCAACGATTCCGAGCTCATCGAGAACGAGGGAGGCTATAAGATCCTCGGCGATCCGACCGAAGGAGCGATCCTGACCGTCGCGGCCAAAGCCGGGATCCGGAAAGGCCCGCTGGCGGAGAGATTCCCGTTCATCGAGGAGATCCCCTTCGACTCCGAGCGGAAGCAAATGACGATCGTCCGCAGCGACCCCGAGCGGAAGACGTTCACCGCCTATGTCAAAGGGGCTCCCGATATCCTTCTCAGCCGCTGCGCCAAGGTTCTCGATCACGGCGTCGAGCGTCCGAGGACGGAGGCGGACCTGGCCCGGATCCTCGACATGAACGGACGGCTTTCGGACCAGGCCCTGCGGGTGTTGGCCGTGGCCGTCCGGACCTTCGACCGCGAGCCGGACGAGTATCACGCCTCCCATATCGAGACGGACCTGACCTTCACCGGGCTGCTGGCGATGATCGATCCGCCGCGCGAAGAGGTCAAGGAGGCGATCGACAAGTGCCGCCATTCGGGCATCAAGACGGTGATGATCACGGGCGATCACAAGAACACGGCCGTGGCCATCGCCCGCGAGCTCGGTTTCTTCGGCGAAGACTCGCTGGCCTTGACCGGCCAGGAATTGGACGCGCTGAGCGAGGCCGATTTTGATCGGGATATCGCCCGGACAAGCGTTTACGCGCGCGTTTCGCCCGAGCATAAGCTCCGGGTGGTCCGCGCCTGGCGCAAGAGAGGGGATGTCGTGGCCATGACGGGAGACGGCGTCAATGACGCGCCGGCCGTCAAAGAGGCCGATATCGGAGTGGCCATGGGCGTGACCGGGACGGACGTCACCAAGGAAGTCTCGGACATGATCATCACCGACGACAATTTCGCCTCGATCGTCGCCGCGGTCGAAGAGGGCCGGGGGATCTACGACAACATCAAGAAGTTCATCCACTATCTTCTTTCCTGCAACAGCGGCGAGATCCTGGTCATATTCACCGCCTCGCTCTTCGGCCTGCCCGTCCCGCTGCTCCCGATCCAGATCCTCTGGGTCAACCTCGTGACGGACGGCCTTCCGGCCTTGGCTTTGGGCATGGACCCCGTTGAGAAGGACATCATGGACCGCCCGCCCCGGCCGACGCATGAAGCCGTCATTACCCGCGCCCGGATGGGACTGATCCTGTCCCAGGGGTTTTTCATCGCATTCTGCGCCCTGGCCGCCTTCTGTTTCGTCCTCCTGGTCGAAGAGGAAGGGATCGTCCGGGCCCGGACGGCGGCGCTGTTCACCATGACCTGCAGCCAGCTCTTCCACGCCCTGAACTGCCGGAGCCAATCGCGGTCCCTGTTCAGGATAGGGCCGTTCACGAACATGAAGCTCGTGTTCGCCGGGGGCGCGTCCTTTTTGCTGCAGGTCCTCGTCATTTACCTGCCGTTCACCCAGAGGATCTTCCGGGTGGAGGCGCTGAGCTTGGTCGACTTGGTCGTCATGATCATCTTCTCGTCGCTTCCGCTGTGGGCCATGGAGATCGCCAAACTGGTCAATCAACGGTTTCGTTTCATCCCCGAAACCTGAAGTCCGATGAGTCATCGAACATGATCTCCGTCGACAGCCTCTCCAAAAGCTATGGTGAACAGGTTCTCTTTGAGAACATCAGCTTCAAAATCAACCGCAGGGAACGGGTCGGTCTCGTCGGCCGCAACGGCCACGGCAAGACGACCCTCTTCCGGCTGATCAAGGGCCTCGAGGAGCCCGATGCCGGCTCGATCGCCGTCCCCCGCCATTACCGCATCGGCTACGTCGAACAGACCCTCGACTTCACCGAGGAGACGGTGTTCAAGGAGGCCCTGCGCGGACTTTCTCCCGATGCGCACGACCA
>JAUYDS010000198.1 GCA_030691735.1 Candidatus Aminicenantota bacterium | reverse complement strand
CGGCGGCCGGGGCGGCGGCAGGGGCCCCAGGCTTTGCAGTCCTCATTCGCGAAGCGAATAAGGGCAGGCTTTGTCTGGGGATCCGTTTCCGCCGTACTCAGCCGCGTATTTACATCGCGGGTGAGTGCCCCGGGCTTTGCCCGGGGGTCCACTTCCGCCGTACTCGCCCGTGGATAAAAGCCACGGGCGAGTGGCGAGCCGAAGGCTCGTCCCTTGACCGTCCGTCTCTTTTTTCCGGTTTCGTTGACACCGGCTTTTCGTTGGCGATATATTGGCCGCGAGTCCATCCCGGATGACCAAGCAGAGGATCGGTTCCTATCGCTGGCGGATCCTAGCCTTGCTTTTCATGGCCACGACCATCAACTATGTGGACCGGAGCATTCTCGGCGTCCTGGGTCCGACGCTCCGCGACAATGTTTTTGCCTGGACCAACCAGCAGTATTCCTATATCCTGATCGCCTTCAAGTTCGCCTACGCCTTCGGCCTTTTGGCCATGGGCGCCTTCATCGACAAGATCGGGGCGAAGAACGGATATGTCTTCTCCATCGGGACCTGGAGCGTATTCAGCATGCTCCATGCCCTGATCACGAAGAGCATGGGCTGGATCGGTTTCGCCGTCGCCCGCTTCGGCCTGGGGTTCGGCGAGGCCGGAAACTTCCCGGCCTGTATCAAGACGATCGCCGAATGGTTCCCGAAAAAAGAACGGGCCCTGGCCACCGGAATATTCAACGCCGGGACGAACGTCGGGGCCATCCTCGCGGCTCTGGTCATTTCCATGATCGTCGGCGGAGAGGGACAGCGCTGGCAGCTGGCCTTCTTCGTCACCGCCGCTTTCAGCGCGGCCTGGATCTACCTCTGGCTCAAGACCTATAAAAAGCCCGAGGTCCATCCCAAGCTTTCAGCCGCCGAATTAAGCTATATCCTGAGCGACTCAACGCCCGAGACGGTGGACAAGATCCCTTGGCGGAAGGTCCTCCCGGTCAAAGAGACCTGGGCTTTTGCGGTGGCCAAGCTTCCGGACGCCGTCTGGTTCTTTTATCTTTTCTGGGGGACCTTCTTCTTGAACGCCCAGTTCGGTCTGGCCCTCAAAGGCCTGGCCCTCCCCCTGGTCGTCATCTATGTTGTCGCCGATTTCGGCAGCATCGCCGGCGGCTGGATGTCCTCGGCCTTCATCAAAAAAGGCTGGCCGATCAACCGGGCCCGAAAAACGACCCTGCTCATCTGTGCCGTCGTCATCGTGCCGGTCGTCTTCGCCACGCAGACAACCAGCCAATGGCTGGCCGTGGGGCTCATCGCCCTGGCCGCGGCCGGACACCAGGCCTGGTCGGCCAACGCCTTCACCCTCGTATCCGACGTCTTTCCGAAAAAGGCCACCGCCTCGGTCGTGGGGATCGGCGGCATGATCGGCACGCTGGCCGGGATCGCGGCCGACCTGGGCCTGGGGAAGATTCTCGATAAAAGCGGCCGGAGGGGATATTTTTTCGCTTTTCTCGTCGCCGGCCTGCTCTATCCCTGCGCCCTGGTCGTCATCCATATCATCATGCCCAGGATGACGCCCCTCGACGACGATCTTAAACACGCGGCGAGATCCTGACCGACCGAAATGATGAAAAAGAAGGTGCCTGCGATGAAAAAAACATCTCTGTCCCTGGCTCTCCTTTTCTTGGGCGCGCTGGCGGCCGGCCGGACCCAGCAATCGTCTCTCCCTCAAACGCCGGCCGGACGGCGCGTCGAGTCCTACGTGAAGGCGTTCAACGCCGGAGAGGCGGCCATGAAAGAATTTTTCGCCGCGAATGTGGCGAAAGAAGCGCTCCAGAAAACTCCCCTCGAGACCAGGCTCGCCCGCTATAAGCAAATGCGCGAGCGCCTGGGGACGCTCGAGATCCGCAAGGTCATCGAAAGCCGGGCCGATCTGGTCAACGTCGTCGCCCGCGGCTCGAACGGGTCGGAGGTCAGCCTCGACTTCCAGTTCGAGGCGGCGGAACCGTTCGGTCTTCTCTCAGTGCGGGTGATGGACCTCGGTGAGGAAGGCGGCCCTCCTCCCGATCCCAAAAAAGACGATGTCGAGCTCGCCGCGGCGGTCGGCGCCTATGCCCGGAAGGCCGCCGCGGAGGATGCCTTTTCCGGCGTCATCCTGGTCGCCCATAAAGGAACGCCGATTTTTTTCGAGGCCTACGGCCCGGCCGACCGCGAAGCGAAGGTCCCCAACCGGACCGATACGAAATTCAACATCGGCTCGATCAATAAATCGTTCACGGGCATCGCCGTCCGCCGGCTCGCCGCCGAAGGCAAGATCGGGCTGGACGATCCGATCCGGAAATACCTTCCGGATTATCCGAACGCGGACGCTGCGGCCAAAGTCACGGTCCGCCACCTCCTGGACATGACCTCCGGCATCGGCGATTTTTTCGGCGAACGCTATGAGGCTATGCCCAAGGAGAAACTCCGGACGCTCAAGGACTACTTGCCGCTCTTCGCAGACCGGCCGCTCAAGTTCGAGCCGGGAACCCGGAACTTGTATTCCAGCGGCGGATACGTCGTGCTCGGCCTGATCGTCGAAAAAGCTTCGGGTACGGATTATTACACCTACGTCCGCGAACATATCTTCAAACCGGCCGGGATGGTCGATACGGAGTCCTTCGAGAAGGACGCTCCCGTCAAGAACAGGGCGGTCGGATATACGGGGAGCGGCGCGGAGCGGAAGCGGAACTACGATACCCTGCCCGGGAAAGGGAGTTCGGCAGGCGGCGGTTACTCGACGGCGGCCGATCTTCTGAAATACGTCGTCGCTCTGAACAAGGGGACCTTCGAATCGGCCGCCCCCGAACTGCA
Organism: Candidatus Aminicenantota bacterium; assembly: GCA_030691735.1. GTDB lineage: Bacteria > Acidobacteriota > Aminicenantia > Aminicenantales > UBA4085 > JAPKZI01. Next base: position 5,037 of record JAUYDS010000198.1, on the reverse strand, counting down.
GGGCGGATTCGGCATAGCCGGCGGCGCCCCCGGCCTCAACGCGGCGGTCGAATGGGATCCCCAACGGGGCTACGCGATCATCGTCCTGGCCAACCTCGATCCGCCGGCCGCCGTGAGCGTCGCCCGCCGGATCCTGACCTGGCTTCCGCGCTGAGGACCGGCGAGCCGCGGACGCAGCTCCGTGCGTTTAGAACCCGGCCAAGTAGGAAATCGAGAGGCTCCGTCCGGGCGCGTCCAAGCCCCAGGCGATCCCCCGGTAGTTCTCGTCCGTCAGGTTCTCCAGCTCGACGATGAAATCGTGCCGCTTCCCGATCTTGAAACCGGCCCGGATATTGACCGTCAGGTAGCCGGGGACTGCCGTGAACAGCGGCGCCGAACTGACCCCGACGCCCAGGACACGGTCCTGGATCTGGGCCAGCGTCTCTCCCGTCTTGAGGAGGATATCGTCGGCCGTGCCGTAAGCCCCGTCCGGGCCCGGCCCGACCCAACCACGGACGGTCGCGCCGTTATAAAAAAAGTTCTTAATGTTCGACCGCGTCCGGGTAGCCCCGGTCCGCCGGTCCTCAAGGTCGAGGCTCGATAAACGCGTCTGTTTCCCGACCGCGTGGAGGATCGGCTCGAGCCAGAACTTACCGCTTGGATGCGAATATCGCAGTTTCAGGTAGAAGTCCGGCCCCGGCGTCCCGCCCTCGATATTGGGCGCGAGTCCCGTATCGATATCCTCGGCCCGGAGGAGAGTCAAGACGGTGGCGGCCGAAAAGCGCTCCGTGATGCGCCACTGGAGAGAGTGCTCGAAGCCAAGGATGCGTGCGTCGCCGAAATTCGTCCGGACGAGCACGGGATTGGTCGCGGCGGGGACATAGACGACCCCCCCCTCGGTCTGGGCGGTGATGGTCTGGTCGCCGAGGTTCTTCCCGACTGCGCCCTGCGGCAGGATCAGCGCCTGGTAGGCGATATTATCCCGGATGGTGTTGAGAAAAACCGATGCCTCGGTGGTGAAGTCCGCGCTCCGATAGCTGAGGCCGGTCTCCCAGGTCAAGCTCGTCTCCGGGCGGAGCTTTTCGATCGCCTTCCCGCTGGATGTGGCGGTGCCGGCAGCCGAATTCCCGACCAGGGCCCCCATGCCCTGGACCGCGTCGGCCGAGACTTGGAATCCCGATCCCGTCAGGCCGACCGTCCCGAGGTCGGTGATGTGCGGGGCGCGGAAACCTCGGCTGACGTTGGCCGAAAGGCTCCATCGCTTCCCGAGCGTCCCGACCAGACCGGCCCGAAAGGTCACGTTCGAAACGCTGAGCTGATCGTCCGGCCAGAGCGGTTTGCCGTTCACGAGCGGGCTGTCGGACGCCTTGGATTCGTAGCGGGATGCGCCGTATCGGAGGCCCCCGACGAAACGAAGCTTGCCGGGGATGATAACCACAGCGTCCTGGACATAGAGGCCGAGGCTTCGGTAGATCGACCCGTCCGGGACGCGCCCGCGGCGGACCGAGGAGATCCCGGTCACCGGATTGAACCCGGTCGAAGGCGCTTCGACATGTTCGGGATAGTAGTCGAATCCGAACAGAAGCTCCTGGCTTTTTCCCCAGAGCTTCGTGGCCTTGAGCTGGAAGCCGTGGGCCGCTGTCCGCTCGGGCTCGTGGGTGACCGTCGCCGTCGGATTGCCGTTGCCGCCCTGGTTGATGCGCTCTTCGCGCTGGACGTTGTAAGAATAAACGGCGGTGATCTGGTCAAAGGGACCGAGGTTCGCCCGGTTGTATTTCAAGTAAAAGAAGTCTCCCCGCAGTCCCTTCAAATCGGCGACGAGATTACCGTCCCCGCCGAGCAGTTGATCGTAGCGCTTGCCCCCGTCCTGGCGCACTTGGGAATATGAAATGAGGACCTGGTCCGAGGCGGAGGGCGCCCAGTTGAACTTGAGCATGCCGCCGTACTGGGTGAAATCGGTGTCGGGCAGCCGGCCGGACATGAGTTTATCCGATGAGAGTCCGAAGAATCGGGTGACCGCCGCGTGCGAGTCGAGCCCCTGCCCGGCGCGGATGAGGTTGATCCTTCGGGCGGAGGAGCTGACCAGCAGACCGAATTTCGAGGCGGAATACTGGGCCGTAAAACTTCCCCCATAGCTCGAATCGGCGGTGTTGAACTGGCCGCCGAGGCGGCCCCAGAAGCGCGGCGGGCCGCCTGAGACCGCGGGAACCCGGGTCAGGAACTGGATGCTTCCGCCGAGCGCGTCGCTCCCGTACTGGGCGCTGTTCGGCCCGCGCAGGATCTCGACGAACTGGAGATTGGCCGGGTCGACGAGGTCCATGAAGGTCGTGATGCCGCCGCGGACGGCGGACGTAGAATATCGCACGCCGTCGACGTACGTATTGACCTTGTTCCCGGTCAGACCCCGGATGTAGATGCCGGCGATGCTCGGGCTCGTCCGGAGAAGTTGGACGCCGGGCTCCTCAAGTGCGACCTGAGCGACGACGGCTTTGGCCCGCTCCAGGATCGCGCCCGACTCGATGACGTTGACGGGCTGGGTCAGCGTTTCCAGGTCCCGTATGGCGCCGGCCGTCGAGGTCACGGTGACCTCGGCCTCGACCGGGGTGAGCTCGAGCGTGACTTCAATTCGGGCGGCGGCGCCGGATTCCACCGCAATCGGCTGACGGCGATCGTTGAACCCGGGCAGGCTGACGGCGATGACGTAGCGTCCGGCCGGGACCTTCTCAAAAAAGAAACGGCCGTCCGGGCCGGAGAACGTGCCGGCGACGGCCGTCCGCTCTCCGCTGAGGAGCGAGACTCGGACGCGGGCCAGGCCTTCACCCGTCGCGTCCTTCACGAGCCCGGCGATCGAGCCGGTCTCGGGGGCGTTGAGCGCAGCCGCGGCCGAACCGCAGACGGTCCAGGCGAAAAGCAGCAGGAGCGTAAAAATCATGGGACTTCGTTTCGCTGTCATAAAAATTTTTCCCTCCAAGGCCCGGCTATAAAGGGCATACGGAACCAAAGAGTGCGTAAGGGTTGATATTTTTTTTGGATTTTGCGCACTTTGGCTATCCTAAATATTTAGACGCATCCAGGGGCGATTTTCTTCCAAAACAAGGTCGATCCCGATCATGATTGTCATCGGTCTACGGATCCTCCTCGCGGCCTCGGCCGCCGTTCTCTCCGGCGGCGGCCGGGGCCCCGGGCTTTGCCCGGGGGTCCACTTCCGCCGTACTCGCCGGTGGATACAAGCCACGGGCGAGTGGCGAGCTGAAGGCTCGTCCCTTGACCGTGTCGAATGAAAGGAAACATTATAACTCAAAACGAACCCGGAAGTCATTTTTTTGAGAGAACCTTTCTATTGGAGCTACCATCTGTACGACACGTACTCGAACATGCCGGCACGGTCATTTATTCCGGCTACGGCTCCGCTTTCGAACGCGTCCGCTGGAACGGCTCCGATTACGTGGAGAGCGACCGGTTCCTGGAGACCAAGCGCGGCTTCTTCTTCAAGGTCAGCTACCTTGGCGGTGGTGAGACGCCGCGCCTGACCGTCGCACAGTTTCCAAGGCGAGGGGGACACGATACCCTGTCCCCGTCTTTTAAATCGCATTGAACCGATCATTTCATTGTCTCCAACGGGGACAGGGAATCATGTCCCCGAAACTGTTCGACGGTCCGTCGCCGCCCAGTGTTGCGTCTCAATTACGGCTTTACAATAATCCTGGAACTGTCATTCCCGCGAAAGCGGGAATCCAGCCCGTTCGGCCAGTAACCTGGATCCCCGCCTCCGCGGGGATGACAAGAGAGACCGCAGGGATAACAAGAGGGACTGCAGGGATGACAAGGGCATGGCGCTTTTTCCCCGTCATTCCCGCGAAAGCGGGAATCCAGATTAAAAAGACTGGATTCCGGATCAAGTCCGGAATGACAACTTTGCAAAGTCATTGCTGATACACCACACTGGCTTGATTTTTCCCAGGACCTAAGATAACGTGAACCGCGGAGGGGCATTTCCCTCGGCGACACCATGCAACGGACGTCCCGCCGGACCTTTTTAAAGACATCGGCCTTTTCAGGGCTGTTTTTTCTTTTTAACCCAGAGGGGTTCGGGCGAATTGCCGATAATCCTTTCCTGGCCGACATCGGCGTCTGCGCTTCTCTGGGGGACCATCAACTTTATAAAGCGGCCGGGTGCGCTTATATCGAAGAGGGCGTGAGCCGGTTTTTAGCCCCCGAGGAACCTGAGGAAAAATTTCTGGATAGGCTCGCCGGATTGAAGACCTCCGGCCTTCCGGTCAGGGCCTGCAACGGCTTTCTACCGGGCAAACTGAAGGCCGTCGGCTCGGAAGCGAAGCCCGACGAGATCCTGGTTTACGCTGGAACGGCCTTCCGGCGGGCGGCGCGGGCGGGCGTCCGGACGATCGTCTGGGGAAGCGGCGAATCGAGGAAAATCCCCCAAGGGTTCCCGCGAGACAAGGCCGCCGCGCAGTTCGCTGATCTGGCCCGCAAGACCGCCGAACTCGCCTCCCGCTCCGAGGTGATCCTCGCTTTAGAGCCGCTGAACAGGGAGGAGACGAATTTCCTCAACGATCTCAAAGAGGGCGCGGCGATGGTCGAAACCGTGGCTCACCCCAATTTCAAGCTGCTGGCCGACCTCTATCATGTGCGGAAGGAAGCGGAGTCGCCCGCCGTTCTCGAAGCCTGCGGAAGCCATATCCATCATTGTCATATCGCCGAAGTGGAGAAGCGAACGCCGCCCGGAACGGCCGGGGACGATTTCCGGCCTTTCCTGCGGGCCTTGAAAAACATCCGGTATGCCGGAGGCATCTCGTTCGAATGCCGCTGGGACGACATGGCGCGGCAGCTTCCGGCGGCGGTCTCTTTTTTGAAAAAACAAATATCCGAGGTCGTCGCGTCCTGAGACGGCCGTGCCGGTCCTCGGATGAACGAGAATAGAGGAGGCTAATATGGGCATTTCCAGGAGGGAATTCGTCAGAATGGCCGCCCTCGGGACGGCCGGGTTGTCCGTGTCGGGCGCGGGTTTTGCCGCCCAAAGCGCCGGCCGGGTCCTCGGGG
>JAUYDS010000162.1 GCA_030691735.1 Candidatus Aminicenantota bacterium | reverse complement strand
CCGTCGACGGATTCGCCTTTGGCCGCCTTTGCCCCCCCGATAGGCAGCGGGAGATGGATCTCCGGCGCTTTGACGAAGGTCTTCACGGCGGCCGTCGTTCCGCCCACGTTCAATTGCTCGAAAAGGAAGGTGAACATTTTTTCCAGGCTGCTCCCGATCGCGGTCCGCGCTTCAGCCGGCAGGGACCAGAACCTCTTTTTGAACGGCCCGATCGCTTTTTTCCGCGTTTTATAGACGAACTGGGCGTCGGTGTCCTTGGGTTTGCGTTCCTCGGCCGCATTGACCTTCAGCCATTCGACCAATTCCCGGCGCAGGATTTCAGGGACCGCCTCGTGCTCCATGATGATATTTTGGAAGGCCGTGGCCAGATGGACCTCGCAGGTTCGCGCCTCGACGAACTTATGGAAGGCCTGCTCGGGCAGGGTGCTCGCCCCGTGCTGGACGGCGCCGCCCATACCGTACGCTTTGCGCGCCTTCTCGCCGACAAGACGGAGCACGTCGAAATCGATGGCCACCTGGGCCAGCGTGCCGTCCGGCAGGACTACGCCGCCGTGGCTCGTCCCGGTTTGAATGCTGATCTTGCTGATCCCGGTCAGCTTCCCTCGCTGCGCGTTGTAACCGTTCATGAAGGCGTCCAGGTCCTCGGGCGTGCTGTTCTTCTGCCCGACCTCGCCGATTTCGCCGCCGACCGAGATCGTCATGCCCTTCGGCTCGTGTTCGCGGATGAACCTCGTGAAATCGGCGCAGACCTCGTAGTTGAGCTTCTGCTGTTCGTCGAGGCCGGGTTTGGAGATGTCGACGAGCGTCGAAGTATCGATGTCGATGTTATAGAACCCGGCCGCGACGGCCTCGAGGATCAGGTCGCGGATGGCTTTGATCTCCGCCTCGGGCGCGGCGGCGTACTTCTTGCCCGAGGTCTGGAAGTGATCGCCCTGGATGAAGAGTGGACCGTGGAAGCCTTCCCGGACGGCCGCGGCCAGCATGGCTGTTGCGTATTCGTCCGGCGGCTGGTCCGTATATCCGATCTCGCTCCGGGCGATCTCGAAGATCAGGGCTCCGACGTCGAGCTTGCGGGCGGCCCTGAATACGGCCCGGGCTGAATCATAGGCAAGCATGCGGAGGTTTATCGCCGGCACCGTGAACGTCCCGGCGACATCGCCGCGGCCGATAGCCATGTAGAGGTCGTGGATGGAAGCCGGCCGGACGCCGGCGGCCTGGGCGGCCGAGCGGATGATCCAGCGCGCCGCGGCCTGGGACTCGGGGTCGCCGAAGACGGCCTCGCGGATCAGCCTGTCCATTTTTTCGGGAAGCCGCTTTTGGTCATGGACGACGATCCGGTCTCCCTTCAGTGCGGCGATCCCCGTCAGGGATCCGAGGAGGTGGTCAAGCTTGTTTCCGGCCATGGTCGTACGCTCCTTTTTTGTTTTCAATATATATATGCAATAAACAATGTGATATCGCAAAAAACTCGGCGACGCAACGATGATAATCCCCCATTCTCTCCCCTTTAGTAAAGGGGAGAAGAGGGGTGCCGCGCGGATTCAGTTCCTTTTCTTTCTTTTCCGGCCGAGGATGCCCCCGCCTAAAAAGAGCCCGGCGCCGAGAACGAACCCGAAGTTATACCAGTTGCCGTTGTTGTGAACTTCGTAGAAGCGGGTGCTCTTCGAGAAAATGGAGATGATGAACGTGATGGGCGAGATCAATCCGTGCCACAACCCCATCCAGAAACCGGCGACGAGGCCTTCCTTGCCGGCCGTATTCTCGGCGGCGTTCGGCCCCGGCGCGCAGCGCACGGCGAAGAGCATCAGGGCGAAGGTGAAAAGAATCCCTAAAGAAAGAGTCTTGTTCATGGTCCCTCCTCTCAACAATATAAGAAAAAACGCGTCCGCGGGCAATTCAATATTTGAGCTTGATGAATTTTTCCCAGAGGTCGTTCCGGATGAAGAGGGTCAGCAGGACATCCGGCCGCAGTCCGTAGAACTCCGCCTGAAATTTGTCCTTGAGCAGCGGTCCGATCTTCTCCGCGATGTCCTGAGAGGCGATGACGATCGGCGCGTCCTCGAAACCTCCGGCGACGTTCGTATCGGTCCAGTAGCCGACGCGCTCGTATCTCCGCAGAGACCAGGGCAGCGGCCAGGTCTCATAGAGGCCGCAGACGACCTTGATCAGCAGGCGCTCACGGTCCGGATGGAGCGCCGCGAGCTCGTCGACGCGCCGGACGAGCTTCGGATAATCCATGCTTGTCTGGGCATAGACATAAGGATTGCGCGGATCGGAATGATACCGGAAATTCGCCTGATAGCTTTGCCATCCCAAATGAGTGAAGCCGAGGACGAGGAGCAATCCGATCGGGACCTTTAGATATTTCTTCTGAACACGCTCGAAGATGAAGGCCGCGCCGATCCCGGCCAGCAGGATGATCCCCGCGTAAAAAGGGAGCAAATTCCAGGGGGTCTTATAGGGGATCAGCGAAAAAACGGCTAGTGTCAGGATCGCGTAAAAGGACAGGAAAACCGCGAAACGGTTCCGTTTGAGCGCGGCGGAGAGGATCCCGAGGCAGGCGAGCGCCAGCACGAGCGCTTCGCTCCAGACGAGCCCGCCGGATCTCGCATAGGTCAGAAGGCCGAGATAATACCACCATGGATGGAGGTGAAAGCCGGCTGTTCCGCCTTTGGCGAAATACGACGGGAAGGCGAGCAGGGAATCCACGATTCCCTTCGGGTTCACAAAAAACGACGAAAAAAACAGAGCGGCCATCACAACGGCAGCGGCCAGGGCGAGGATGAGATGAGCGGAACGAACTGTCGCCGGCTCGGCCGGTTCCGCGTTCGTTTTCTTTTGGACGATCCGGGATAGAACGAGCGCTCCCGCGCCCGCCGCGAAGATGATAAGGGACGTCTCTTTCGTAGCGAACATCAGGCCGGCGAAAATTCCCGAAGCGATGGCCCATCCCGGCCCAGGCTGCTCCAGATATCGCCAGAGCGAGCCGATGAATACGAGGCAGAAGAAAACGAACATCATTTCCTGGATATAGAACCGGCTGTAGTAGACAAAGGCGGGGGACAGGGCGGCGCACAGTCCGGCGAAGAGAACGGCCGGCCGGCCTAGGCACCTTGCGAAAAGCAGGAGCAAAAGGATGACCCCGACGCCGAAGAGGACGGGCAATAGCCTCAGGGTCGCCTCGTCGAGCGAAGCGAGGGTGGGCTTGGCCGTCGCCCAAGCGATGGGCAGAGTCAGATAGGTGAGGGTCGGGCCATGGTGGTCGGCCGGATCATAGCGATACTCGCCCTTCTCGAGCAGAAGACCGAATTTGACGGCCTGGTTGGCTTCGTCGTGGTGCATGGGCCTGAGCCTCAGGCCCGGGGCGCGGAGCAGCACCCCTCCGCAGAGGACGATCAAAAAAAGCCCGCCGAAAGCGGTCTTGTTCATTTCGCCGGCGTGCCGTAGACCTCCACCTCGACGTAGTGGTTCATATCGTTCGACGTGTTGCCGTTGCTCGTAAGCCGGATGTAGCGGGCTTTGACGCCCTTGGGATCGACGAGCTTGCCTTCATTGGTCTCGATATATTCCTTGTCCCTGCCGATCCCGAGACCGGTCGTGTTGTCGTGGTCGTTGTTGAAGACGGCCGTGACGCCGGTCACGAAATCCTTGTCGTTGGAGACCTGAACGACGATGTCGCGATAAACGCGGGCTTGACTGTGGTAGTGCCACATCAGGATGGCGTTCAGGACCGTTTCCGCCCCGAGGTCGATCTGAACCCACTGCTTGCCGGGCCCGAGCTCGACGAAATAGCCGTCCTCGCCCGATTTCTCGCCGTCCGTGACGAAGTTCAGCTCGCCGATGACCGGCTGCATATCGCTCGACATAACCGGCTTTTTAAGGGAGACGAGTTTCGTCCCCTTGGGAAGGAAGAACGGCCCCCGGGGTTTGCCCGTGATGACCTCGAGGTTGGCCGTCCTGATGTTCCTCGGCGTGCCGATGAACATGGGCTTGGGAAGCTGGAGCTTGAGCTCCTCCTTGCCGGCGTTCTGCGCCTGGGATAGGGCGAGGGTGTCGAATCCGATGATGATCGCGAAGAACGAGGCGATCGCGCAGATAATTGCTTTTCTCGTCATCCGTCACTCCTTCCGTTGAACGGCCAATGATGGCCTCTATCGACGGCGGCCGGGGCGGCGGCAGGGGCCCCAGGCTTTGTCTGGGGATCCGTTTCCGCCGTACTCAGCCGCGTATTTACAGCGCGGGTGAGTGCCCCGGGCTTTCCCGGGGGTCCTTTCCGCCGTACTCGCCCGTGGTTAAAAGCCACGGGCGAGTGGCGAGCCGAAGGCTCGTCCCTTGACCCTCATAATATATGCAAAAGGGAAATCAGGGTCAAACGGCGGCCGGGGAAGTCACGATTGCCTCGCTCGCGTTGAATGGTGTATAAAAGCTTTTCAAGCAGACTCGATCGACTTCTGAGGAGGTATCATGAAAAATCACCCGGCTGGAACGTTCCTAGCGTGTGCCTGTTCGGCAGTGCTGCTTATTGCGGCTCTCGTTTCTTTTGCCGCCCCCGCTGGCACGGGAGCACCATCATCCGATCAGGTCTATCTGTACAAAGCGACGTTCGTCCGGGCCGCGCCGGGGAAGCTTCTCGACCTGATCGCTCTCTATAAAGCGAGGATGACCGTGTTCGATTCTTCAGGAGATGAGCGTCCTTTCTGGTGGCGCCACACACAGGGCGACCAATGGGACCTGATGCTTCTGTTCCCCATGAAGAGCTACGCAGAATATTACGCGACGCAAAGGGTCGCCCGGCGCAAACAGGCTGAAGAGGCCGCATCGCCCTCACCGCAAGAGTTCTCGCGACAGCTCGGCGCGTGTTACGCATGGCACGAAGATCTTTTCGTCCTGGGCGCTCCGCTCGAGGCCGTGAAGAAAGCCTTCGAAAACACGGCTTTCTATCATATCGAGATCTTCGTTTCCCTTCCGGGAAAGCAGGCAGAACTCTTCAAGGAACGCGAAATGGAGAATGCCTACCAGGCCGAGATCGGCCGGCCCGAGACCCTGATCTTCACCCGGGACCAGGGAGCCGCCTGGGATCTGTTCACGCTCGGCTGTTACAGAGACCTGAAACACTGGGCGGAAAGCGGCGACGCGACCAAGGAAAAACGGGACGCCGCGGCTCGCAAAGCCGGATTCGCCAATGCCGACGGGATCGGACCCTACATGAGGACGCTCATCGACATGCACCGCGACACGCAGGGCGTCGCCATAAAGTGACCGATGGATAAAAAAAATGGCCATGCACAGGCCGATCAAGCCCGTCGTCATCCGCAGCGTCCGAATCGAGACGCGGGGGCCTAAATAGGCCCGGGCCGCGATCGGCAAATGAATTTCTAAAAAAATCAGCCGCGGGAGATCCGGATCGAAATGGGCCCTATCAGACCGGATGGAAGCAGGGGAGAATCCTTGGTGAAATGTTTCCATGTCGTGAACGTTAACCGCGAGGTCGACGGACGGGGTTCGCCTTTTGTCAGCCACACCGGCCAGCGGACGAGATTCCCGCCTTTGCCGTATTCGGCGTCCGCCGGCTCCTGCTCGTCGCCGATCAGCCGGTTCGGCCAGAGGTTGGCCACTTGGATCTCCAAAACGTTGTTGGCCGGTTGAAGGGCGGACGTGACATCCACCCTCCACGGATCGCACCAGACAATTCCCAGCTCATGCCCGTTCAGCCGAACGCGGGCGATATTTTTCACGGTCCCCAGGTCGAGCCAGAATCGGGCTCCCTTAAGCGGCGTTTTGCCCAAGGCCGCCGCTGATTCTGGAAGATCAAATGTTTTCCGGTAACTTGCCGTCCCGGAATAATACTTGATACCGGGTTCCGGGCGGCGGCTCCAGTCGTCTAGATTGTCCATGGTGATCTTTTGGGGACCGCCCCATTTCGGATCGAAGGAAACTCCCCAAGGTCCGCTCAGCACGGATGCTTCGGCCAAAGCGGAAAAGTTCGGACGTGCCGGGGAGGTCGTTGTTCCGGCGGGTTTGCGAAATATCAGAAAGAAAGATTGGTGCGGTTCGAACCGCAGAGCCACAGATGTGAGTCCGTCCTTCATTGTGAATTGAGACAGGGGCCGTTTCTCGCCCGTGACTGCGTCCCATAACTCAGGCTGTTTGCCGCTCACGCGGAGCGTGGCTTTGGCCTCCACGGGCCGAGCTTCGGGATTGGCCACGAAGTAGATCTCGGTCTCGCCGTCCCGTCGATGTGTGTAGCGCAAAGGGACGTCGGAGGCGAAGTCGGGCGGGACGGACATTCGCTCTAACACGCCGGCGACGACGGCGAAATCTCCGTATTGTTCGGGCTCGGAGAGCGGCGGAGCGCCCACGTCCCAAGTCGTCTTATCCGAGGGCGTCGATCCGGGCGCTACGGCGACGGATAGGACCGCGCCCGTCTTCGTCCCCCGCACCCAGACGACACGGCCTTTGCCGTAGGCGTGTTCTGTGACCCGTTCGCCGTCACAATCCCCCCATAGCGCCTCGGCCAGAGACTTGACCTCGATGTCGCAGGCCGGAAAGCCCGAAAGCCCGGGCGATTTGCGCGGCCGCGGGCCGACCACGGTCGCCCCGGCGGCGACGAGGTCACGGACTTTGCGGAGGAGCGCCGGGGTCATCGTCTCCCGCTCCGGGAGGACGAGTACGCGGTAGCTCATCCCGTCCGGGAAAACGATCCGTCCGTCCTTCACTGCCGCGGCCTCCCGCAAAGTCTCCGG
>JAUYDS010000109.1 GCA_030691735.1 Candidatus Aminicenantota bacterium | reverse complement strand
CCCTCGGACGTGCTGGGGTGGAAGGCCGAGCCGAAGGACGCGGTCTATGACCGGGAGAGCATTTTCGAATACATCGACGGCGCCGGCGAGGTCTACCGGGCTTTTAATTTCCGGCGATTGCTCTCCCGCCGTTTCGTGAGGGACGGGAAGCCCGATCTCGTGGCCGACCTGTTCGACATGGGCGCGTCCTATGACGCCTTCGGCGTCTTCAGCAACGACCTGGAAGGGGACGAGGCCGGCCTCGGGCAGGGATCGACCTATAACGGAGGACTGCTGGCCTTCTGGAAGGACCGCTATTTCGTTTCGCTCTCCGCCGACCGGGAAACGGAGGAGACGAAAGCGGCCCTGTTCTCCTTGGGCCGCTCCATCGCCGCGTCCATTAAGCAGCAAGGCCCCAAGCCGCCTTTGCTGGCCCTTCTCCCCCCCGAGTTCGCCGGGACGAGGACCGTGCGGTATCTCCACAACCACATCATCCTCAACCGGCATTTTTTCGTCAGCCACGACGATATTCTGAGTCTCGGCCGGGCGGATGGAGCGGTGTTGTCGAAACCCGGGAAGAAGGGCGAGACGGGCGTCCTGCTCTTGGTCGAATATCCGACACCGAAGACGGCGTCGGAAGCCTACGCCGATTTCTCTAGGATCTACATGCCCGACGCCAAGGAGCCGGGGAGCGTCCAGACCGAAGACAAGACGTGGACGGTGACGTCGCTCCAAGGCAAGCTCATCGCGGTCGTTTTCGACGCGCCTTCCGAAGCGGCCGCAAAAAATGTTTTAAGCAGGGTCAAATCCAGCCTGAAATAAGGACATGCCTCGAGGGTCTTGGTTTTAAGTGCGTCCCGGCTTGAAAAGGAGGTCCAACGAATGGCCAAGAAGATCATCACCCGCCGCGATTTTCTGAAGGCGACGGCCGTCACGCCTCTCGCCGGGGCGATCGGCTGCTACCGCACGGGCGCGGCCGCCGTCGCGCCGAAACCGGTCCCCGGGAGCGGCAGTGGAGTCGCCGGTCTCCAGTCCGTTTCGCGCGGTTCCCGCGTCGTGCTTGTCCGGGATGAGAACGCCGTCACCGCCGACGGGAAGTTCAACGCTGAAGTAATCCAAAAGATGCTGGACGACGCCGTGGCGGCGCTGTTCGGAGAAAAGAGCCCGGCGGCCGCCTGGAAGAAGATCGTCAAGCCCGAGGACACCGTCGGGATCAAGACCAACGCCTGGAGGCAGTTGCCGACGGGCAAAGAGGTCGAGGAAGCGATCAAGCGGCGCGTCCTGGAGGCCGGAGTGCCGGCCGAGAAGGTCGCGGTCGCAGACCGCGGGGTGTTGAACAATCCCATTTTTCAGAACGCGACCGTCTTGATCAACGCCCGCCCCGCCCGCGTCCATTATTGGGCCGGGCTGGGCAGCTGCATCAAAAATTACATCCAGTTCGTTCCCAAGCCGTCGGAATATCATAACGACGCTTGCGCCGACCTGGCCACGATCTGGAACCTGCCTGCGGTCAAGGACAAGACGAAGCTCAACATCCAGGTCATGCTGACGCCTCTCTTCCATAACATCGGCCCGAGCGGCTTCAACGAGAAGTATCTCTGGCCGTACAAAGGAATGATCGTCGGACAGGACGTCGTGGCGGTGGATACCACGGCCTATCGCGTCATCCAGGCTAAACGGAAGCAATTCTTCAACGAGGACCAGGCTCTCGAGACGTCCGCCCACCATGTCGCCCTGGCCGACACCCGGCACAAGCTCGGCACGAGCGATCCCGGCAAGATCGAATTGATCAAGTTGGGCTGGACGGGCGAGATTCTGGTCTAGGACCGAGGCCCGAAGATCTTGGTCCCGATGCGGATCCTATTCGCACCTTCCTCGATGGCGACCCGGTATGAATTGGTCATGCCCATCGAGAGATAGGTCATCTCGACTCCGGGAAGGCCGAGCGTTTTAAAGTCTTCGAACAACCGGCGGGCGATCTTGAAGTAGGGCCGCGCGTCTTCCGGATCGCCTTCGAACGGCCCCATCGTCATCAGCCCCTGGACGCGGATGTTCTGGTGCCGCGCGAGGGCGAGGAGGAGAGCTTCGGCGTCCTGCGGCCTCACGCCGAACTTCTGCTCTTCTTCGCCGCTGTTGATCTCGATCAAGACCGGCATAATTTTGCCGGCGGAGCGGCCGCGCTTGTCGATCTCGGCGGCCAGATCGGCCGAATCCACGGTCTCGATCATGTCGAAGATCTCGACCGCCTTTTTGACCTTGTTCGTCTGGAGATGGCCGATGAAGTGCCACTGCGCCCGCCGCCCGACGGCGGCGAACGCTTCGGCCGCTTCCTGGACGTAGTTCTCGCCGATGATCCTCACGCCCGCTTCGACGGCTTCGAGGATCTCGGCGGGAGTCCTGGCCTTGGCCGCCACGACGAGCTCGACGCCCGGCGGAAGTTCCGCTAGGATCCTGGCGACATTGTCTCCGATCAGGGACATGATGAAGATTCTATCAGAAGGGGAATCTTAAGGCAAAAAGTTCGACGGCGGCCGGGGCCCCGGGCATTGCCCGGGGGTCCACTTCCGCCGTACTCGCCCGTGGATACAAGCCACGGGCGAGTGGCGAGCCGAAGGCTCGTCCCTTGACCTCGACGGCGAATAGATCGTTTTCGTGGAGCGATCTTAGGTCTTTATCCCCGGCGTCATTTAAGCTAATATACCCCATGTCGGGATCAGAATCGATGAACATCAGGGAACAACTGGAGGAGACCGAAGCCCAAATCCTCTCGCCCAAAGCCTGCCTGAGCCAGAATTCGAA
>JAUYDS010000106.1 GCA_030691735.1 Candidatus Aminicenantota bacterium | reverse complement strand
TTCGAATTCTGGCTCAGGCAGGCTTTGGGCGAGAGGATTTGGGCTTCGGTCTCCTCCAGTTGTTCCCTGATGTTCATCGATTCTGATCCCGACATGGGGTATATTAGCTTAAATGACGCCGGGGATAAAGACCTAAGATCGGTCCACGGCGGCCGTACTCGCCCGTGGATACAAGCCACGGGCGAGTGGCGAGCCGAAGGCTCGTCCCTTGGCTGGATTTTTTTTGGCGTTTCTGATATGAACACAGATTATACCGAAAACGAGGTCATCAAACGATTGAAGGAGGATAAAATGAATAAGTTCCGAATCGCGTTCGGCATGTACATGGGGCTTCCGGACGGAAAGGAATTCAAGAGCATGGAAGCCCGCTACGTCCGTAAGAAATAAGCTCGGCCGATCGGAGCGCGGCTGACGGCCCTCGCCTTCCATCGGATCGCCCGGAATCCGCCGGCCGCAAGGAGGGGATGCCGTGTATTACATTCTGTTCTACAAGACCGTCGACAACTACGTTGAAAAGCGCGCGCCGTTTCGCGAAGATCACCTCGGCTATGCGAAGGCCGCTCACGAGCGCGGCGAGCTGGTGATAGCCGGAGCATTGGCCGATCCGGCCGACCGCGCGGTCCTTGTCTTTAAAGGGGAGGGTCCGGCAGCGGCCGAGAATTTCGCCAAAAACGATCCTTACGTGAGGAACGGCCTAATCACGGAGTGGAGCGTGCGCCCCTGGAGCGTGGTCATCGGCGGGTGAATCCGTAGCTCATGTCGTTTCTTCCGATCGACTGGATCATCGTTTTAACATACGCAATCGTAGAAAACGGGGACGGTTCTATTTTCCACGGCTTTCGATGAAAAATAGGGGCTATAGCTATTCCGATCGCATTCTTCAGCCGGACGCAGGCGTCTCGGTCACGGACTTCTATTCCCGTCATTACCCCCACTCGACCGAGGAAACATGGCGACTGCGGATCCAGGAGGGGCAGGTTTTGCTCAATGGACGGCCGCCATCGCCGGACGATACCCTGACTCGGGGTGACCGGCTGATCTATCATCGCCTGCCATGGGAGGAGCCCGAAGCTCCAACGGATTTCGAAACGCTGTTTGAAGACGGGGATGTCCTGGTCCTGGCGAAGCCCTCCGGACTTCCCGTCCTTCCCGGCGGCCTGTTTTTAGAAAACACCCTGCTTTACCTGGCGCGGCAACGCTATGGCGCCGGGTGTTCGCCGCTCCATAGGCTTGGACGCGGCACCTCGGGGGCGATTCTCTTCACCCGCAACGGCCGAGCCGCGAGATCGTTGGCAGCCGCCATGGTTGAAAGGCGGATCCTCAAGGTGTATCTGGCTTTGGCATCCGGGACCGCGATGCCGGACACCTTCACGGTCGACGCGCCCATCGGGCCTGTTCCGTATCGGCGGCCGGCCAACGTCCACGCCTATCGCCCCGACGGCCGTTCGTCGATAAGCCATGTCCGGGTGATCCGAAGACTTCCCGATGAGAACGCGACGCTCCTCGAAGTGACGATTCCCACGGGACGTCCCCATCAGATCCGGATCCATCTCAGCTATGCGGGATGCCCTCTGGTGGGCGACCCGCTCTATCAATCGGGGGGAATTCCCCGCGCCGGCAGCTACGATGAGGAGTTTGCCGCGCGGCCCGGCGATATCGGGTATTTCCTGCATTCCTGGAAGATCCGGTTTCCACATCCGGAAAGAGGCGAGAACGTGGTGGTCGTTTGTCCTCCGCCGCCCAATTTTATCCTCATCCTTCAGCCGCTTGCCTTGGTGACGACAGGCATGCCATAATGGGCCGCTCATGGGAATAAAAAGCGGGCCGCCGGGCGCTGAACGCGCGGATTTGTATTCTCAAAGACCGAGCGGTGAAGCGATGGCTTATGGACGAACGATCGATTCGATCTGTCCCATATGCCGGGAGAACATCCGGGGACACATCCACGAGGATAAGACGGACGGCACGATCGTCCTGCACAAGACATGCCCGGAACACGGGGATTTCCAGGATCGGATCCACTCCAGCCGAGAGGATTACGTCTGGCGGCAGGGATTCCTCAAGGACGGGACAGCGCCTCGGATGCATGACGCGACGGAGACGAAAAGGGGCTGCCCCCAGGACTGCGGTCTGTGCCGGCGGCACATCAACACGCCGGCCATCGCCTTGATCGACGTGACGAACCGGTGCAATCTCCATTGCCCGATCTGCTTCGCCAGCGCCGACGCGTCGGGGCGCGTTTTTGAACCTCCGTTCGAGGACATCGTCAGGATCATGAAACACTTCCGCGACATTCGTCCCCAACCGCCGATGACCTTGCAATTGTCCGGGGGGGAGCCGACGCTGAGGGAAGACCTGCCCAAGATCGTCCGCGAGGGCGCCAAGCTCGGCTTCCAGCAAATCACGATCACCACGAACGGCCTGAAGATGACCGACATCGAGTATTGCCGGGATCTGGCTCGGGCCGGCGCGAACACCGTCTATCTCCAGTTCGACGGCCTCGATCCTCGGACCTACGAGAGAACGAGGGGCGTGGATCTGGTGGGAAAGAAGCTGCGGGTGGTGGAGAACTGGCGCGCCGTCAACAAAGAGAGGATGAAGGAAACTGGTCGAACGGGCGCAGGTCTCGCCCTGATCCCCACCGTCGCCCGGGGCTTGTCCGACCATGAGATTCCGGCCATCATCGACTTCGCCTTGGCCAATCTCGACGTCGTCGCCGCCGTCGTGTTCCAGCCCGTCTCTCTGTGCGGCCGGATCGGCCCCGGCGACGTCACGAAGATGAGGATCACGGCATCGGACCTCATGGCGGACATCGACAGGCACACGAACTCGGTGGGCCATCCCTGGTACCCCGTCTCCGCCGTCTCGGAGTTCGCCAAGATCATCGACTGGTTCGACGGCGCGGACACGGTGGAGTTCTCCTGTCACCCCGACTGCGGATTTGCCAACTGGTTGATCAAGAACGAGAAAACGGGCGCGTTGGAGAGTCTGAAACATTACGTGGATGTGGACAAGGCCCTCGCGGTTTCGAAAGCGATGTGGGACCGGATCGTGGCGGACGGAAAGCAGGTCGGTGCCGGGGTGCTGTTCCGCAAGTGGATGAAGTTGAAGTATCTGCTCCAGATCCGCAAATCCCTAGTGAAGAAGGGCGTGACCACGACGCTGCTGACCAGGCTCATTCTCTCCCCCAGCTATCCGAAAGTGGAAAACTTCATGTTCGGGCCGAGCGTCATGATCGGGTGCATGCACTTCCAGGACGCTTACAACCTCGACACCGAACGGGTTCGCCGCTGCTTGGTCCACTACGGGGTCTACCATCCCGGCTTGGACAAGGTCCTCGAGATCCCCTTTTGCACGTAT
>JAUYDS010000055.1 GCA_030691735.1 Candidatus Aminicenantota bacterium | reverse complement strand
TTGACAAAAAAGCGGCGGGAATCTATAAATAAAGCGTGAAAATGAATGCTTTGACGAGGGTAAACATGGTAAAAAACGCTCTAAGCCCCGAGATGTTGTATGAGATCGGGAAAAGGATCGAGAGAAGAAACTCCAGAAAGACGTTTAGATCGAAAATCATCGCGGCAAAACTGAACTGGTGGGATCTGGCTCCGCGTAGATTTCGAAGGCTCAAAAGAAGGGCGGCGAGGTTGTCGCGGCGTCTCGAAGCGCTGGAGAACCGACGACGGGATATCCTCCGGCTGCTCAGGGTCAAGTTGATCAAAGAAACAGGCGGGATATACGGATGATCCGGGACCGTCGCCGCGGATCCATGATCGATTGAGAGCGCGGCCTTATTTTCTTATTTGCCGGGAGATCGGCTTTCTCGCCGGCGGAATAACCCAAGAATGATATCCATGGACCCGATCGTTCGCGTCATCGACCTTTGGAAAGAGTATCCCGCCGACGGCCGGAAGGGAACGACCGCCCTGCGGGGGGCCAGCCTCGAGGTGCGCTCCGGCGAGATCGTGGCCCTCCTCGGCAAGAGCGGATCGGGCAAAACGACCCTGCTGAACCTCCTGGCCGGCATCGACCGCCCGACCAAGGGCCGGATCGAGGTGGAGGGCCGGGACCTCGAGGCCATGGGCGAAAAGGGGAGGACCCGCTGGCGGCGCATGCGCCTCGGTTTCATCTTCCAATTCTTCAATCTCCTCCCGACCCTGACCGCGTTTGAAAACGTTTTCCTCTCCCTTGAGCTGGCCGGAAATCCCGACCCTCAACTGGCCCTCAAGGCGCTCCGGGATGTCGGCCTGGAGGGCAAGGACCATCGCTACCCGCACGAACTGTCCGGCGGCGAGCAGCAGCGCGTCGCCATCGCCCGGGCCATCGTCAAGCAGCCTCTCCTCATTCTGGCCGACGAGCCGACGGGCAACCTCGACACGCAGACCGGCCAACAGGTGCTCGGCCTTTTGGTCGACCGCTGCCGCTTGACCTCGACCACGATGATCATGGCCTCCCATGCCGCCTCGACCCGCCGCTGCTGCGACCGCATCGTCCGGATTGTCGACGGCGCGATCGTCGAGGAAGCGCCGGCCGTGGACATCGAGCCTTGAACACGGTCACCCGTTCTTTTCTGCGCTACATGTTCCGCCGGCGCGGCCTGACCATCCTCCAATTCCTGGGCATCGCTTGCGGCGTGGCCGCGACCGTCGGCATCGTCCTCTCCGCCCGGGCCGCTTTGACGGGCTTTTCCAAGGCGATCGAATTTCTCAAAGGTAAGTCCACTCACTCCATCGAGCGCCCTGCCGGACCAATGGATGAGGGAATGCTGGTCCGGCTCATGCGCGACCCGGCCGTCGAGGCTTTCTCGCCGGTCATCGAACGAAGCCTTCGCTTGTCCAATGGAGAAACAGCCAGGATTCTGGGCATCGATCCTTTTCTCGATAAGAACCTGAGACCCGAGCTCGCTTATGGGGTGACGACGGATCAAGCTGACGAAAACTTGAGCGACAGGCTCGCTTTCCTCACAAAAAACAACGCGGTCCTCGTCGAAGCGCAATTGGCACAGCGGCTCGGCGTATCCGCGGGCGGCATCATCCATTTGGTCAAAGGGGACTTCGAGGTCGTCGGCGTCTTTCCCAATCCATCGGGCGAGCCGATCCTCCTCATGGACATCGGCCACGCCCAGCGGCTCTTCGGGATGAACGGCCGACTCGACCGCGTGGACTTGATCTTGAACGACGGGCCGGGCTTCTTATCGCGCTGGGAGAACGGGTATCATGTCCAAACGAGCCTCAAGCGCCGCGAGACGCTGGCCCATATGCTCCGGGCCTTCCGCTTAAACCTCGAAGCCCTCTCCTTACTGGCCCTCTTCGTCGGGATCTTTCTCATCTACAACACGGCCATGTTCGCCGTGGTCAGCCGGAAGAAGGACGCGGGGATCCTGCGCAGTCTGGGGGCCCATCGCTCCGAGATCATCGCCGCGTTCCTGACCGAGATCCTCCTCCTGGGCTCCTTCGGCGGCATGGCCGGCGGCGTCCTCGGTTATTTTCTCAGCCGCCTCCTCGCCGGCGAGGTCGGCGGCACGATCAGCAACCTCTACTTTTTTCTCCACCCCGTGCCGCCCTCCTGGTCGCTCTGGATCATCGTCGCCGGCACCCTCATGGGCGGGATCGCCGGTCTCTTGGGAAGCCTTTGGCCGCTTCTCGAGCTGGTCCGGACAGATCCCGCGCGGGCCTTGAGCGGCAGGACGGCGGAGCGGAGGAGCGGCGCCAACGCCCGGACGCTGGCCGCGATCGGCGCGGGGTTGATCCTTCTGAGCCTTCTCGTATTTTTCCTTTCCTCGACGCAGGTCTACGCGGGTTTCGCCGGAGCGTTCGGTTTTTTGATCGGCGCGAGCCTCTTGACGGGACTGGCCCTGGTCCTCATCAGCCCGCTGTTGAAACGGACCTTGGCCCGTTTGGGAGGCCTCCCCGGCAAGGTGGCCGCGGGAAACATCCATCTCAACCTGGGCCGGACGGCCGTGGCGGTGGCCGCGTTCATGGTCGCCCTGTCCATGTCGATCGGTTTGAGCACGATGATCGGCAGCTTCCGCAGGTCCGTGGAACAATGGCTGGAGAATCAGATCAGCGGCGACCTTTACATCTCCTCCATGGATGAGCTGGACGTTCCGGTGTCGTTTTATGATGAATTGCGGGCGATGAAAGGGATCGAAGGGGTCGATCCGTATCGGAACACGCTCACCTCTTTCCGGGGGACATCGGCCTATGTTTCGGCCGTCGACGCCGCGGTCCTCCAGAGATTTTCGAATTTCGCTTTTCTCAAGGGTGGCCGGGAGAACTGGGACCGGGTCAAGGCCGGCGAGGTCATCATCTCCGAGAGCTTCGCCCGGCGCTTCGGCGTGAAAGCGGGGGACACGGTGACGCTGGACGCGGTCCATGGACCGGCGGAACTCACCGTGGCCGCGGTCTTTTACGATTACACGAGCGAGCACGGCATCCTTATGATGGACCGCGCCCATTATCGCCGGCTCTTCGAGGACCCGACGATCACGAGCCTCGGGATTTTCGTCGACCCGCGCGATCCGCGGCGCGGGGAGATCCTGGTCGAAGTCGCCCGGCGGGCCGGCGAGCATGACCTGCCGGTCTTCACCCGGGACCAGCTCCACGCCAACGCTCTCAGGGTCTTCGATTCCGCGTTCGCCGTGACCACGTCCATGCGCGTCCTGGCCATCATCGTCGCGTTCTTCGGGATCGCCGGGGCCATCCTGACCCTGTTCATCGAACGCCAGCGCGAGTTCGGCATTTATCGGGCTCTCGGATTTTCTACCCTCCAGGTGGCGGGGATCACCTTGATGGAAGGCGTGGCGATGGGGCTGCTGAGTTTCCTCATGAGCCTCGGGGTCGGGACGGCGATGGCCGCGATCCTGATCCAAGTGATCAATCTGCGAAGTTTCAATTGGACGGTCTTTTTCTATCCGACGGGAGCCCCCTATCTCCTTGCGGCGGCGACGGCCCTGCTGGCCGGCCTGGGGGGGTCTCTTTATCCCATTTTCAAAGCGTGGCGGACGTATCCCCAAATGCAGATCCGCGAGGAATAGGGAAGAGACGTGAAGAGAAGAAACGCTCTCGCGGAACGATCCATCCTTAGGGGAGGATTGATGTCGGCTATGATCCTGGTCGGCGCGGCGGTGCTTTTAAGCCAAAGCGGAGAATGGCAACGGGCCGTTCAGCCGCGCGCCTGGAAATTCCCGGAGGACCATGGATCGCATCCTAGTTTCAGGACGGAGTGGTGGTACTTCACCGGGAATCTCGCCGATGCCGCGGGCGCGAAGGTCGGCTACGAGCTGACCTTCTTTCGCCAGGGCGTCCAGTTCACCCCGAAGAACGCCGAGAATCCCTGGTCCGTGCGGGACCTTTTTCTGGCCCACTTCACGGTCACGGACGTGTCTCGAGGCGGTTTCAGGGCGGAGGATCTTTTGTCGCGGTCCGGCCCGGGGCTGGCCGGAGCCCGGACCGGACAAATGGACGTTTGGCTGCTGGATTGGTCGGCCAAGATGGAGAACGGCGTGATCGATCTGAGCGCCCGAAAGAACGCGCTGGAGCTGCGGCTCCAGCTCAAGCCGCGAAAGCCGGTCGTCCTTCACGGCGCGAACGGCCTCAGCCAAAAAGGGCCGGCCGCGGGAGAGGCCTCCTATTACGCCTCGTTGACCGATCTCGAAACCCACGGGACGATTTCTCTCGCCCAAAACGCGGCGCCGATCGCCGTGAGCGGAACGAGCTGGTTCGACCACGAGTTCAGCTCGAACATGCTGGCGAAGGACCAGGTCGGCTGGGACTGGTTCGGTCTTCATCTGTCCGACGGCCGGGACCTGATGATCTACGTCATGCGCCGCGCGGACGGATCGGTGGAAGCGGCGTCATCGGGAACTCTCGTGGAACGCGCCGGCGCGGCGCGCCATCTGGTCCGCGCTGAAATCGTCCTGGATGTTCTCGACCATCGGCCCAGTTCCCGGAGCGGCGGAAATTATCCGAGCCGCTGGCGGATCAAGATCCCGACGGCGGGGATCGATATCGCCGTGACGCCGCTTCTGGCCGACCAGGAGCTCGTCGCGGCCGGCCTGCCGGGCCTCGTCTATTGGGAGGGAGCCGTGGCCGGAGAAGGGATCTCCGCAGGTCACAAGATCACCGCCGAAGGCTACGTCGAGCTGACGGGCTACGCGGGCGACCTCAGATCGATCATGAACAACGATCGGTGAATGAATGACGGGGCCTGCCGGGCCTCTCCCTATTGGATTATTTTGACTAAAATCAAAGACATCGGAAGGACTCGGCCTTATCATGGGGAGGAAAACTCGATCTAAATATGAGGAGGAACTCCATGAAACCGACGGATGAACTCAAAAACGAACATGAGGCCATAAGAACCATGCTCGCGATCATGAGCGAGGTTTGCGACAAGCTCGATACAGGCCGCGCCATCGAACCCGGCCATCTCGATGAGATTGTCGAATTCGTCCAAGTCTTTGCCGACAAGTGCCACCACGCGAAGGAAGAGGGGCTTCTCTTTCCGGCCATGGTCGAGGCGGGGATCCCCAAGGAGGGTGGCCCCATCGGAGTGATGCTGACCGAGCATGACCTGGGCCGGGCCTTTATTCGAAACGTCAAAAAAGCGACGCCCGATTATAAATCCGGCGACAAAAAGGCCGCTAAGGCTATCTCGGAGAACGCTCGCGGTTACGCCGCTCTTCTCGACAGGCACATCGACAAGGAGGACAACATCCTCTATCCGATGGCTGACGCGCATCTTACGGCCTCCAAGCAGGCCGAGCTTTTGAAAGCATTTGAGCGGGTCGAGCGGGAGGTCGTCGGGGCCGGTAAACATGAACAGTTTCACGCAATGCTCCAGCGCCTCCAAAAGATCTATCTCGGAGATTGAAGAGCATCGGATTTTCATTTTCTTTGCACTTGTCCCTCCTCGGGGACAAGATCCCGCGCCCTCCCGATCTGACTCCCCTCGAGCGGCCGATTGGCCCGATATTTGCTGATAGTGATATAATGTCAATGAACGGCTCGCGCGCCTTGGTTTCGATTTATCCCCGATCAATGGAACGGGGTGGCCGAGCCTCGAAGGAGAGAACGATGAAAAGCGCAAAATTCTGGGCCTTGGCCCTGGTCTGTATCATGCTCGTGGGCTGCGGGATCAGCCTGGTCCCGTCCAAGGACGAATGGTACGGCAAACACTACTACATCATGCAGGGTTACGAATGGAAGATCTATAAATCGCTCTCGGCGGCGGGCCAGCTCGAGTTCCAGAAGCTCTTCTGGGAAGCCCGTTCCCCGGAAAGCAAGAAGGAATTCGATCAGCGGGTCGAGTTCTGCATGCAGACGTTCAAAAGGGAGAATTCCAAACAGCCCTTCAACGTGGACCGGGCCCACATCTACTTGCTGAACGGCAGGCCGGACCAGATCGAATACAGCCAGAACGATGCCTGGGCGAATAAAATTGGGAGCGGAGTGGCCAATTTCATGAGCGTCAACGACCGGACGAACGAGGATGTTTCGGCCAACACCGCCGAAGTCTGGACCTATCGTTACGACAAATTCCTGATTCAATACGTTTTCGTCTTCCAATCCCCAAGCACATGGAAGATGAACCAGGCCGTCTTCTCCGGGAATCGCTACGTCGGCGCGTTCGAGCTGCAGAACAAAGAGGATTTCTTCGGCCCCGTCAACGAAGACGAGTACAAGGCCAAGCTCGAGGAGCTAAAGAAGATCAAGTAACAGCGCCCGGCGGCTCTATCTAATCTTTTTGGCGCACATGTAAGCGGCGGCGAGGGCGCTCGGGATGCCGCCGATCTGGCCCACCCAGCACGACCCGATCAAGAGGTTCCTGACGGGCGTTTCCACCGTCATTTTCATCATCCCGCCCTCGTAGAACTTTTTGTTGGGATCCCAGGACCAGGCCGAGGTGGCTCCGTCCGTGTTGTGCGTGTACCGCTCGTAAGTCAGGGGCGTGGCGGCGTCCTCGAATTCGATGCGGGACCGCAGGCCTGGGACGAGGGCTTCGGCCCGCTCGATCAGCGTCGCTTTCACCCTCTCCTTGAGGGTCCTATATTTTTCTCTGTCTCCCTTGTACCAGTTATCTTGCCAGTGAATGGGGGAGACGGCCTGGATCATGAGCGAGGACTTTCCCTCGGGTGCGAGCTTCGGATTGATGAGCGAGAGCGAATGGAGGCTGAAGGCGGTTTTACGGAAATGATCGGCGTCGCCGGGGTCGTCGAAATCGAGATCGTCGGCCAGCGGATTGAAGTTGACCGAATATGCGCGCAGGTGACTTTCGAGTTCTTCATTGGGCATGTCGAGACCGAGATAGATCGTGAAAATTCCTTCCGAGACCGCGGCGTTCCTTATTTTCTCCAATTGGGCCGACGGCACAATCGACGGATCGTCGAGCAGCGAAAGGAACGTGCTCTTATAGTCGCAGGCGGAAATGACGACATCGGCGTCATAAGACCGGCCGGAAGACATGACCCCGCAGGCCGCTCCGCCTTTGGTCAGGATCTTGTCCACGGGCGCGCGCAGCTTCAGCTCGCCGCCGAAGGACTTGAACGCCTCGGCCAGCGTGTCGGCCAGATGCTGCATGCCTTCGACGACGTGCCAATAGTCCTTGCTCATGATGACGAAGAATCCGGCCAGGCCCTCGATGCCCATCTTGGGATAGCCGAGGTCCGAAAAGAGACGATGGAGCGGGGTCCCCTTGGCAAAGAACCGGCCGGCCATGTCGGCGACGGTCTGGCCTTGAAGCTTCTTAAAGATCTTGTAATATTTCGGGCCCGAGACGATGTAGGGCAGCATGGCCTGGACCGCGGCGAGCCCTTCGAACTGCATGGGGAACGGCCTGGTCATGAACGGCTCGGAAACGGCATAGATCTCGTCGAGTGCGGCGAAATAGCCGTCCAGGGCGGTCTTTTCGGCGGGGAACGCGGCGATGATCGCCTGCTTGAAGCTCGCATAGGACTCGAAAGGAAAATCGAAATAGGGAGAGACCCAGCGGTCCTTCTTCCGGACGAAATGGACCTTGTCCCTGACCCCGAGGTCGTCCAGAGTTTTAAACAGGACGCCCGAGCTTTCGAAAGCCAGCGTGCCGCTCTCGAAATAGAAACCTTTGCCTGAGAATCCGGCGGTATAGCCTCCGGGATCCGTATGTGATTCGAAGATGGTGACTTTGTGCCCTTTCTTCGCCAGCAGGCAGCCGGCGGTCAGGCCGCCGATGCCGGAGCCGATGATCGTGATGGTCTTCATGTGCGCTCTCTTTCTTGAGGTATTTTCCGGCCGGGCTGACGAGGATCGCCCGAATCGGCCTGTTCCTTTTTCTCTTCCTTTTTGATTTCGACCAGCGTTTTCTTGGACGGTTCCAAGAAGCTCTGGATTTCTAGGAAGGCGTTTCCGAGGCTGCTGCGGTTGGGCTTTTTCCGACGGTAGTAGATCCAGCCCCGCGACTCCATCTTCAGAAGGATTCGGTCCAGGAGGAATAAAACGATCCCGGCCCCGGCGATCCAAAGGAAAATCTTCATCCCCATCACTATAGAGGGATCTCCCCGCTTCCGCAAGACCGGAAGCGGGTTGACAGGGAAGGCTAACCTCGTCAATAATGGACTTTCTTAAAGGAGGACGCATCCATGGCCCATCACATCCGCAAGAACGCCTCGACGCGTTTCATCCTGTTTTCCGCCCTGATCGTTCTCGTCGCTCTGTTCTCGGTGTCCGCTCAGACACCGGACACGAAGGTTTCGGCCCGGCCTTACGTCTGGACGGCCGAACCCGACGGCTGCACGAGCATTCAGGTCGGCCGCCTCGCCTCGGAGGACGGCTCGGTCATGACCGCCCACACCTGCGACGGCAACTACCGCAACTGGATCAGCATCGTTCCCCACGGCAAGTTCCCCGCCGGCTCGAAGAACAAGATCTTCTCCGGCAAAATGCACACGGAGTCGCCCGCCGACGTCCGGGGCATGGTCCAGACCGGCGAGATGCCCCAGGTCGCGGAGACCTTCCAGTTCGTCAACTCCGCCTATCCCTTCATGAACGAAGCCGGGCTGGCCATCGGCGAGACGACGTTCGGCGGCCGCCGCGAGCTCTACAATCAGGAAGGCATGTTCATGATCGAGGAGATCGAGCGGATCATCCTCGAGCGTTGCAAGACGGCGCGCGAGGCGATCAAGCTCGCCGGGGAGCTCATCAAGCAGTACGGCTATGGCGACAGCGGCGAGTGCATCACCATCGCCGACGCCAAAGAGGTCTGGCACTGCGAGTTCATGGGCGAGGGTCCGCTCCAGAAAGGCGGCGTCTGGGCCGCGGTCCGCATCCCCGACGACCATGTCGGCATCTCGGCCAATATCCCCCGCATCAGCGAGATCAACCTCAAGGATCCCGACCATTATATGGCCTCGGAGAACGTCTTCAAGGTCGCCCAGGACATGGGCTGGTGGGATCCCAAGAGCGGCGAACCTTTCAAGTGGTGGAAAGTTTACGGCGGCACCCGCAAGCCCTATTCGATCCGCGAGTTCTATGTCTTCAGCACGCTCGCCCCGTCGCTCAAGCTGACCCAGGACCTGCCCGAACTGCCCTTCTCGATCAAACCGGACAAGAAGGTTTCGATTCGGGAAATGTTCCGGCTATACCGCGAGGCCTACGTCGGCACCGAGTTTGATGCAGGCAAGAACCTGATGGTCCCGCGGCGGCAGATGGGGCGGCCGGGCCCGCCGCCGGCGGCCGGGGTCCCGCCTGCCGCTCCAGCGCCGGCTCCCGAGATGATCCGGAGCCCGCTGGCCAATCCTTGGATGTCGGGCGACCTGGCCCAGCTGGCCAACGCCCTCAAACCCGGAACGGTCCAGCCCACCCGAACGATCGCCATCAACGGCTGCGCCTATGCTACGGTTCTCCAGTGCCGCGGCTGGCTGCCTCCGGCGATCGGCACGGTCTGCTGGTTCGCCCCGGACAATCCCGGCCTGAGCGCCCGCTTCCCCCTTTTCGCCGGCGTGACCGAGCTCCCGGCCGCTTATGAGATCGACGGCCAGCATCGCTACCGGACGGACTCGGCCACCTGGACGATGCGTACCGCCAATCGCCTCGCCCTCGTCAGGTGGGGCCAGACGCAGAAGATGATGGAGGATACCATCCGCCAATTCGAAGAGAAGGGCCTGGCCGAACTTCCCATCGTCGAGAAGCGCTACATGGAGATCTTCAACAGCAAGACGCCCGACAAGGAGCCCTTCAAGCCGGCCGAATACCTCACCCAGTACTCCGGCGATTTCGCCCGGGCGATCCTGAGTAAGTACCAGGAGCTGACCGGAAAATTCTGGTATATGCTGAGGGGCGGAATTTAAGAATATTTTCAGATAC
This sequence comes from Candidatus Aminicenantota bacterium, assembly GCA_030691735.1. Lineage (GTDB taxonomy): Bacteria > Acidobacteriota > Aminicenantia > Aminicenantales > UBA4085 > JAPKZI01. Next base: position 15,357 of record JAUYDS010000055.1, on the reverse strand, counting down.
TAAAAATAGAACCCGATGGCGAAGTTCGAAGGGATCCACTGGGCGGACAATCAGATGCGTTACGGACTGCCTGATAAGGAGTATGAACTCCTCGAAGGCGACGCCCGCGTCTATGCCGTGTCGCGGTCCATCCATTACGCCCTGTTCCTGGCCTTCGAAGGGATCCGCTTCTTCTGCCGGAAGAACGCCGAAGGCCGGCTCGAGGTGGCGTTCCTGAACTGGCACAAGAACCTCGAACGGCTGCAGCGGGGCATCGCCTTCAACCTCGCGGAGGAGCAGCGGCACCTCGTTCCGTCGGTCGAGGAGATGGAGCAACTCTTTGTCCACCGCTATTTCGCCGAACCCGGCCTGCGGGGATTCTTCGAGGAGATGGCCTCGCTCGGCGCCCAGGGATATCTCCGGCCGTTCACCGTGGACGAGGAGCAGTCCATCGGCGTCACCTTCCCCAATAAGCCTTCCATCCGGGCGGCCGTCAGCCGGTATGACCGCTATCTCGGCGAGCCGTTCTGCGGCGTTGTCGTCCCGAACCTCGTCCGGGCGGTCGGGGTCAATAAGACCGGCTGTCTCAAACTGGGGGTCAATTACCTGATGAGCGTCAAGGCCGTCGAGGCGGCCCGCCGGGTCTGCCCGGACGCCGCCGCCGCTCTTTTCCTGGACGATAATCCCCTGGGCAAGATCGAGGACCGCCGCGTCACGGAATGGGATTCGTCGTGCTGTCTGTTTGCCTTCCGCGACGGAACGGTCGTCAAGATCCCCGAGAACGACCTCATCCTTCCGTCGGTCACGATCCAGGGGATCGCGGCCATCTTGAGGGACATGGGCGTCGCGGTCGAAGAGCGGCACCTGACCTACGGGGAGCTCATGACCCGAGCCAAAGCCGGCGAACTCGTGGCGGTCTCGAGCGTGGGCACTGCGGGAATCCTCAACCGCTGCCAGAAGCTGCACCTCGTCGACGGGGAGGGCCGGATCGCTCTGACGCATGCGGCCGACGACACGCATCCGCTCTTCGCCAAGCTGGCCGAGGCGAAGGAATACTACTGGAATATTTATAAAGGGAAGGCCAAGCCTTTGCCGGGGATGACGCTCTACAAATACGCCCTCTGATCAGTATCTCCAACTCTTCAGGTCCGCTCCGAGCGGGGCGGTCTTCAACAGCCGCTCGACCGCTTTCGGGACGTACATCTGGTGATAGCGCAGGCGCGACTGATAGTTCGGCCGCGTCGGGTCGCCGTTCCAACAGTGTTCGGCCCGGTCGCCGTATTTGACCTCGCCGGCGTAATAAGGGTCCTTGGTCGTTTCGAGGAACGCCTCGGTCAGATACACGGCGTTGTTGAGATAATAGTTGTCCATGTCGCCGACGTAGATGTGGATCTTGCCCTGCAGCTTCGGACCCAGAGTCTTCCAGTCGCGCTGGAGGATATAGCTCAGATCGTAGTGTTCTTTCCAATATCGGGCCACGGCCGGGTCGATCGCGCCCGTCAACTTGTCCCAGATGGGCCGGGGGTAGCCGTTTTCATCGACGGGACTGAAGACCGCCTGCCAGATGTCCCACTGGTCTCCCGAACGGGAGTGCGTGCCCAGAACGAGCTCGCGGTGGTTGGCCTGTTCGAGCGTCGTGGCCACTTCGCCGAGATAATTCCGCAGGCCGGGTCTGGGGGTCTTTTTCCAATCGGCGTCCTGGTAATAGGCGTTCTTGTGTTCGTAGATGTTGATGACCGTGTAAGCCCGGAAATCGATCGGGTCGGGACAGGCGGCGTAGCAGCCGTTGAACTCGTCGGGATAGAAGATCTGCGAGGCCAAAGCCTCCCAGCCGCCGGTCGAGCCGCCGTACAGGAAGCGGGCCCAGCCCTGGCCGAGGCCGCGGTACTTCTTTTCGATATGGGGAATGAGCTCGCGGACGATGGCGTCGCCGTAAGGGCCCAGGTTGGCCGAGTTGACCGCGTAGGAATCGTCATAATACGGGTTGGCGTGCTGGATCTCGATGAGGATGACCCGGGGGAAATTCTTTCCCGTCCAATCCTTGTAGAACTGGTGAGCGTATTCTTGCTGGATCCGGTTGTAGCCCGCGATGTGAAAGCGCTCGCTGTAATCCGGCTTGAGGTCCGGGTCGGGCGGCTCCTCGCGGAATCCGTCGAAGGTGTAAGGAAAATGGCCTTGATAAACGATGAGCGGATAGCGGGCGTTCGGATGGGCATCGAATCCTTCGGGGAGCAGGACGCACGCACCGATTTCCATCGGCCGGCCCCAGAACTCGGTCAGGAGCCGGCTCTGGATCCGTTCATGCTTGATGTATTTCGTGTCCTGCGGCGGCGGAATGGGCGGGATCTCCTTGTCCAGGGTGATTCGGATCACGTCGTTCCTGGCGGGATCGAGAACGATCTTCCGCGGCTCGCTGTAGAGGTTGCCGGGCTTGGCGTTCCAACGCTGGCCTTCGCCCTTATCGGGCGGAAGCTTCACGGTGTGGCCGTCGGAGCGATGGAAGGTCTCGTATCTATTGAAAAGAGCTTGAACATAATATTCGCCGGCCGGGACCTCGGCGATGCTCTTGAGCGGGTAGCCGGAAGAGGCGGCGTCGAGGACCGCTTCCCGGCCGGGCGGCAGGCCGTCCACGTCGATCCCGAAAAGAAGCTGGGTCGCGTTCCCGTCGTTGATCTGAAAGCGCGGCTCCGCGTCCCCGCTCTTCGAGATCATCAGGAGCATCCGGCCGTCGAGCGGCGTTTGTGAACGCTCGGCCGGGAACGAGATCGCGAATTTGAGCTTGGAGGCGGCGCTTTGATTCACCGCGCAGCCGGAAACGGCCAAAGCCGAAATGACGAAAACCGCGGCAGCGAGGACGAAAAGAGCTTTTCTTGAGAAATTGTTTTTTTTCATCGAAACCCCTCCTCAGAAAAATCAACTATGCTGGATCTTCCTTGCAAGCCCAGTCGGCTTCGAGTGGGCTGATGAGATCCTTCGCTCCGCTCAGGATGACCCTTTGTATTAGATTCCTTACACGGCGGCCGGGGCCCCGGGCATTGCCCGGGGGTCCACTTCCGCCGTACTCGCCCGTGGATACAAGCCACGGGCGAGTGGCGAGCCGAAGGCTCGTCCCTTGACTCACTCTGGCCGCTCGCCATGTCAATTCTGATTCCATAATCCAACGGACGTGCCCAGGGTCATTTCAAAACGATCAGCGAGTTGGAGTCGGGGACCAGGATCCAAGGACCGCTCAGGACGATACCTTGCGATTCGCCCGGAGTGTCGAAGGCGGCCTCGAGTTTCGGCGCCAGGGGATTGGCAATGTTGATCTTCTTGACGCCGGCGTTGCCGTCGGAAACATAGGCGAAATCTCCGCCGAGGACGACGGCGTTGGCGAAATCGCCGGTGGCAAGCGAGGCGGCGAGCCGGGGCGATTCGCGCCGGCTGATGTCCACGATCAGCAGGCCGGCGGGGCCGGAGGCGACAAAAGCGTAATTCCCGCGAACCGCCACGCCGTAGGGTTCGCCGGCGAGCTTCAGCGTGCTGACGAGGGCGGGGGCGGATGGGTCGCGGACGTTCAAAATATGGAGCCCCGTGTCGGTGTGGGTCAGATAGACGAAATCGCCTTCGGCCGCCAGGCCGTAAGTGAAGCCGGGCAGCTTGTAAGCGCCGACGACCTTGGGGGCGAGCGGATTCGTTACATCGATCACGTGCAGGCCGGCCAGGTCGGCCGTGAGATAGGCATAATTGCCTTTAATGACGATCGTCCGGGGGACTCCACCAGGCGTGTTCAGCGCTTGGACCTGGCGGGCCTTGGCGGGCGTCGTGATGTCGAAGATCCGTACGGACCAGCGGTCGGTAGCGTAGGCATAGTTCCCGTTCACGGCCAAACCCTGGACGCCCCGGAAGATGGGTGTCGATCCGATGGATTGAGGCCGGACCGGATCGGCGATATCGAGGACCTGAAGCCCGGACAGTTCGCCCACGGCATAGGCGTATTGGCCCTGAGCGGCCGCGGCCACGATCGAGCTCGGAGTGAAGATCGAACCGGCTGTTACGGGCCGTTCCGGATTTGCGATGTCCATGAAGAAAATGCCCGAAAAGTAGTCCACGACATGGACGATCTTCCCTGTCAGGACCACTCTCCAGCCCTCGTTGTACATGGTGTATTTATTGGTCGAGACAACGGCGGGAGCGGCGGGGGTGGAAATATCGATGACCTGGAAGCCGCCGTCATACAGGTTGCCGGCGCAGAGGTACTTTCCTTCCGCCGAAACGCTCCGGACATATCCGGATGCCGCCAGCGTCGCCGTGAGCCGCGGTGCGGCCGGGCGGCTGATATCCATGATCTTGATACCGGACGCGCCGTCGGCGATGAAGGCGTTATTGCCGGCCAGGGCGATCGATTCCGCCGTCCCATCGGTGTCGAGTGCCCCGACCGGAGCCGGTTTGGCCGGGTCCTTGACGTTGAGGATCTGCAGGCCGGCGCTGCCGTCCGCGAGATAGAGCAGATCGCCGCGCAGCGCTAGACCGAGCGTTTCGCCCGGTGAGTCCCAAGTGGCGATGAATTTCGGAGCCGAAGGATCTCGGATATCGGCGATCGCCAGGCCGGCCGGGCCATCGGCCACGAAGGCATAAGTTCCGCTGAGGGCGATCTCGCGGGCCTCTCCGTCGGTGTCGAGGATCCCTTTAAGGGAGGGAAATTTCGGATCGGAGACGTCGATGACGGCCAGTCCCTTGTCTCCGGCGGCCAAATATGCCGTCTGTTTCTTCACTTCGAGGGCAAACCCGCCGCCGATATACAATTGGGACAGCCGCAAGGGATTTTTCTTGTCGGCGATATTGAAAATGGTCAGTCCGTTCTGATAAGCGCAATAGGCCAGATCGCCTTCGACCTTGATATCCTGGGCCTTCGTCCATAGGGCCGAACCGGCATAGCGGAGCTTCCGGATGTCCTGATCGGCAAGGGGCGAGCTTTGGAATGCGCCGAGGACGATGATCCCAAGGACGATCTGACAAGATATTTTTCTTTTATGCATTTTGCTCACTAGATCAGAATCTCGTCGGGCCAGCCCAGCTTGATCAGCTCGATCTTGTTGATGTCGCTCGTCCCGATCCCGTACTTGGTGTCGGCGAGCTGGATGTGCTTGGGCACCGGCGGGATTTCCTGGGCCGGGCCGAGCTCTTTGCGGCGCTTGGCCATGAGCAGGCGGAGGCCGATGGTGTCGACGGCCACGACGTCCTGGCCCACGATCAGCCCTTTGTAATTCCAGACGTAGCGGCGGTTGAAATTGTGCGGGCCGCGACCGTAATACTGCGGCGTCAGGACGCAGAGGACGTTCAGCCGGGTCTTCCCCTTGACTTGGGGGAGAAGGAACAGGCTGCCCAGACTGGCGCAGCTGTCGGGATGATGGGCTGGCTGGGAGACGTCGAACATGATGTAATTCTTGATACAGCCCGACATTCCGGCCAAGTAGTGTGTTCGCAAGGGCCGGGCGTTGATCAAGGCCGTGGACTTGACGAAGATCGGGTTCGTCCGGACCGTATGGTCGTCGATGGCGATGGCCTCTTCCTTGACGCCGGCGTCGAGCAAGCGGCGCTTGATGGCCTTCTCGACTTCGGGCGGGGTCGGGAGATAGGACCAGACGTTGCTTTTAATGCCGACGATGTCCTCGGGCTTGACGAGGTGGCGGAAGGCCGCCACCGGGTCGTTTTGGTCCAGCAGTTTCGTGACGGCGTCGTCCAGCATCTGCTGGATGACCTTCTCGTTGAACTGGGAGTTCTCGTCCAGGGCGTCCTTGTGGCGGATGAGGATCACCCGGGACTTATTTTGCGGAACGGACGATTCCTGGGGAAAGCCGACGGCCGTCCCGAGGACGGCGGCGGCGGCGCCGCGGAGAAAATGGCGACGGGTCAGGGCATATTTCATATCGACCTCACGGTTGGAGATATCGAACGGCGGAGAGAAGGCGCTCCGCGTACTGTTTCGTCGGCGCTTTGAATACGACGGCCACAAAGTCCGTCCGGACTACGGCTACGGTCCAGGTCCGGTCTTCGGCCTGGGCCGCGCCGCTTGTTGCGCCTTGAGGCAGATAGGCTTGGCAAAAAGATCGATAGGCCGCCTGGGCCCGGCTTTCATCGGGATAACGGACGATAAGGAGATGCGCCGTTTCCGCGGCGCTCAGGGCATAGTCGGATAAAATACAGTCCGTCCGCAAGTCCAGGTTCAGGATGTTATCGCCGGACACGAAGAAGCGGTTGTTCAGATTGAGGGCGCTGTGAAAATAGCTGGTCCGGTCCTTTTTCAAACCTGTTTCGGGCAGGCATCGGAGCAAGGCCGGAAGAGGGCCGGCCGGTCCGAGGAGGGGAGCGACGGCTTTCCCCAACTTGAGGATCGCTTTTTCGGCCTTCTTCTCGTCGCCGGCCGCCGTGATCGAGACGAAATAGCGCCCCTGATGGAATCGAAGCAGCCCTGGGCCGTATTCCGATTCCTGGCCGATCCCGACGCCCGGATCCTGCCGGTCACAGGAGAAAATGCCGAAGGCTTCATTGGCGGAGCCCATGTCGTAGATGTCGAGAGCGATCTCGTCCTTGGCCGGACCCTGATATTTCCGGACGAAGGCCTGCTTGAAGTCGAAAGCGAGATAAACCTCGGCACCTCCGTCCATATAGTTGAACAGCGTTTTCCGGTCATAGGTCATGTCCCGGCCTGTCGCCTGCCAGTCCAAGATTTTTTTAGGGATCGATTCGCTGAAATCCGTCACGTTCCCTCCCGAAAGCGAGATCAGGAGAAGGACGGCCCCAAGGGGAAATATTATTCTTGTATCCATCGGCGCGGTTCGAGCTCCGGCTGTTCATTTCCCGGGCATCTTTCCTACAATATTGATAAAAAAAGGCCATGTCAATCGTCCTGTTCGCTGACCATCGAACAGTTTCCAAGACGAGGGAGACACGATACCCTGTCCCCGTTTTTTTAAACCGCATTAATCCGATCATTTCATTTTCTCCAACGGGGACAGGGAATCATGTCCCCGAAACTGTTCTACGGTCAGCCCTGCTCGCGAACCGGGCCGTTTGACATCAATTTTTCACTGATATATAACCGTTTCCAAATGCCGAACTTTACCGGCCAGCCGAAAGGAGGGCGCACATGAAGAAAGCATTCCCATTTTCGGCCATGATCGCCCTTGTTCCGATGCTCATCTTCACCGACCAGAATCCCAAGGTCCTCATCAAGACCGAGCGGGGCGAGATCGCGGTCGAGATCTATCAGGACAAGGCGCCGGTCACGGCCGCGAATTTCCTGAAGTACGTCGACGCGAAACTCTATGACGGGTCGGTTTTTCACCGGACCGTGACCATGGACAATCAGCCGAACAATACCGTTAAGATCGAAGTCATCCAGGGCGGGCAGCTTTCCGCGGACAAGAGCTTTCCGGCCATCAAGCTCGAGCGGACGTCGATCACCGGGATCAAACACCTGGACGGGGTGATCTCGATGGCCCGGAGCGGCCCCGACACGGCCACATCGAGCTTCTTCTTCTGCATCAACGACCAGCCGGAGCTCGATTTCGGCGGAAAACGGAACGCGGACGGGCAGGGGTTCGCCGCCTTCGGCCGGGTCATCGCCGGCATGGAGGTCGTCCGGACGATCCAGAGACAGCCGGCCGACGGCCAGAATCTCAACCCCCCGGTCAAGATCATCTCGATAACGCGGATCGCCGGATAATAATTGTCATCGCGAGGAGCGGCATGAGGCATGTCAAAGAATTCATTGAAATATTAAACCCCCCACCCCCTGACAAAATTCAGGGGGATAAAAAGGTCGGACGTGGCTAATCCCCCCTCCCCCCCTTTATTAAAGGGGGGCGTGGGGGGATTATCATGGAGATTGCCACGCTCCCTTCGGTCGCTCGCAATGACAACTTTGAAGATTTTATTATTGATAAGCTAAGGATTTTCATCATGCGTAAAAATTTGTTCGTAAAGTCAATTCTGTTTCTTTCCCTCGGCCTCATTTTCGCGTCCTCCGCCTTCGCCCAGCGCGCGGGCTACACCAAGGACGAGTTCGTCCGGCGCCGGGCGGCCCTCGCGGACAAGGTCAAGGAGGGGATGATCGTCCTGTTCGGCGAGGCCATGCCCCAGGCCGGCGCTCATTTTCGGCAGGACAATGATTTCTTCTACTTCACGGGCGTCGAGGACCTGGGCGCGGTGTTGATCCTGAACGCGAAGACCAAGGACGCCCATCTCTTCCTGCCGCGCCAGACACCGCGCGAGGCGATAGTCAGCGGAGCCAACCTCCTCGCCGACGAGAAAGCCAAGGAGAAGCTGGGCCTGACCAACCTCTTCGAGGTGACCTATCTCGACGAGTTCATGGCGCGCAGCATGCGGGCCTTCGCGCCGGCCTGGCTGCGTCTTCAGCCCGGCGACACCGTGGACAACGACCGGAGCGAAGTTGCGCTTTTCATCGGCCGCAAGAACCGGACCCATTATAACGACCAGATCTCGCTCAACGACCATCATGTCCAAAAGCTCAAAGAGCGCTATCCGTTCTTCGAATTCAAGGACGTCACCCCCTTCATCGACTCGCTCCGTTATCTCAAAACTCCCGAGGAGATCGCCATCCTGAAGCGGAACGGCCGTCTATCCGCCGAAGCGGTCAAACAGGCTATGCTCGCCAGCCGCCCCGGCGTCTTCGAATACGAGATCGAGGCGGCGGCCATGAATACCATCCTCAAAGGCGGCGCACGCGGCGCGGCTTATCCGCCGATCGTCGGCTCCGGTCCCAACACCTGCGTCTGGCATTACGAAAAGAACCGGCGAAAGACCGAGGCAGGCGACCTCGTCCTGATGGACTTCGGCGCCGACCTCGACCAGCTCTGCATGGACATAACCCGGACCTGGCCGGTCAACGGCAAGTTCACCAAGGAGCAGGGCGAGATCTATCAGGTCGTCCTCGAGGTCGAAAAGGCCTGCATTGAAGCCTACAAGCCGGGCGTCACCGGCGCCGACGTGGCGAAATACGTGGACGAATATATGAAAAAGAAGGGCCTCGACAGCCGCGGTTTAAGGGGCGGCTTGGGGCATTTCGTCGGATTGTGCGTCCACGACGTCGGCCCGCGCGGCCTGCCCCTCCAGGAAGGGATGGTCTTCGCCATCGAGCCGGCCCTCTATTATCCAGAAAAGAACATCGGCATCCGGATCGAGGACACCGTCCTCATCACCAAGGACGGCTGCGAGGTCCTGACCAAGGGTGTCCCCAAGGAGATCGACGAGGTTGAGAACTTCGTTTCCGCCGTCCAGCCGCGAAAGGCCTCCGGCGAGCCCGACCGCGTCGCCGTCCAGCACATCCTGATCGCCTTCAAGGGATCGATCCCCGAGCCCAAAGTCACCCGGACCTCCGAGGAAGCATTGACCCTGGCGATGGAGGTCTTCGAACGGGCCAAAAAAGGGGAGGACTTTGACGCCTTGGTCAAGAAATACACCGACGACGAATATCCGGGGATTTACAAAATGACGAACATAAGCGTCCCGCCGAACAAAGAGAAGAAGGAATACGCGCGGACCGGGATGGTCAGGAGCTTCGGCGACGTGGGCTTCAGCCTGCCGGTCGGCGGCGTCGGGATCGCGGTCTACGACCCGCTGAGATCGAAATACGGCTGGCACATCATCAAGAGGATCGAATGAGCAGAGGAGGGAAAAAGGGGGACGACGCATCCTGTCCCCTTTTTCTTTTATTCTCTTTTCCTGCGGTCGAAAAGGAGGGACACGATGCGTCGTCCCCCTTTTTCCCGATAAGGATCATTTGATCTCGGCGCTGATGACCAGGATGAGGGCCGAGCCGCTCCATCCCGCATTGAAGCCGCTCACCCCTACGACGAGATAGCCTTTTTCCTTAAAGGTGACGTCGCTCGTATCAATCAGCGTCGACCTCACCATGTTGATGGACTGATTGAGCTTGATCTGGCCGACCGAGATGATCCTTTTTCCGGGCTCGTCGCCTCTGAGCTGGACATGGAGGACGTTCATATCGAAATCGTATGGGTTAGAGACCAATTTGAACAAGCTCCCCGCCGCTCCGTCTTTGACCACGAGGAAGGAGGGGCTGTCCACCCAGTAGAACTTGAAATTCCAGAGACCTTTCATTTCGTCGAGGACTCTCTTTAGGTCCTTGTCGGCGATGTCCTTCGTTTCTGTAACGAAATTGTTCTTGAATCGTTCGAGCGGGGCCTCTTTTGAGGCGACTATCGTGTAAACCTGGAACTGGATGTTCTTCTTCTCCACATCGAGCTTCTTGAGGAGGGCTTCGAAATCCGCGATGTTCTTCTTATAAATTTTGACAGTCAACGTGGTTTCCGTCCCCGAAGAGTCGATGACGTAAAACTTCGCTGAACGCATGAATTCCGAAGCGCTGATGTATTTGAGGACGTACGTTTTGACGACGATTTCAAACTCGACCCGTATCGCTTCCATTTTCTGGCGGTCGAGCTCGGCTCTCGTCTGGGCCGCCTGGATCTCTTTTTCCAGCTTCGCTTTCTGGTCCTGGGCTTCCACTTTTGCCTGATCGGATGTTTTTTGAACCTCTCCTTGGGCTTGGACGGACGCCGTTTGGCCGGCCAGAGCAAAGGCCATTCCGGCGGAGGCGATGATAAAAAAGAGTACGACGACCAACGTGGACAGTTTGTGGTTTTTATTCATCTCAATTCTCCTTAAAAAGATTGAAATCGGGTGTTTGAATGAAGATGATCTTGATGTTCTTGTCGGCGATCTCGAATTCCGTGCGAATCTCGGAGATCGGAGAGACCGGCGGCCGGCGCAGGGCGGGGACGAGGACAAGCCCAGCCAGCAGAACCGCGGCCACACTGGGGATCAGGGCCAACCACAGCGGCCGGCGCATAACGGATATTCCAGCGCGAGGCCGAAGCCCTTCCGCCGCCGCAAGTAACCTCGTCTCCACCGCGGGCGGGACCGCGAGCTCGACGCTCCGGACGAGCCGGGCGATCTGTTCATCCAGTTTTTTTTCATCGGTCATGGGATACTCCAAGGATCGTTTTGAGAGCGGTGCGGGCCTGATTCAGAATGAATTTGATGTTGCCTTCGCGAAGGCCCGTAATGCTTGAGATCTCGGCCATCGAGAAGCCGCCGTCATAGAACAGAAAAAAGACTTCCCGTTGCCGGGGGTTCAATTGCTCGGCGTAACGATACACCTCTCCGACCAAGTGCCGCGTAGGACTCGTATCGGCAAAGCTCAGCCGTCCCAATTCGATAGGGGCCGCGGTTTTCAGGATCCTTTTATAATGTTTCTTGATCTCGTTGTGGGCGATGCCAAAAAGCCAGGCTCCGAAGTCCTGGCCGTCCTTATACGACCCGATGTATTGAAAAGCGTGAAGGACGGTCTCCTGGAAGACATCGTCGGCGTCGGCCGAGAAATTGAGCGATTTGCGGATATAATTGTAAAGCTTGAATTTACAGGGAGTCAGCTTGTCCCAAAAAGCAGTTTTGGAGACCGCCTCTCGCCTTTCTCTGCTCATCTCAGAAATACCGACGGCCGGCTCCCGGGTGCCGTCGAGTCCCCAGGTCAATGTGCCTTCCAGGCATTGCGAATCCGTTTTCACATATGTTATATATCGAAACGGCGAAAAAGGTTAGACAAAAAAGCCCATGCGAAAAAAAACCGCGCTGAAGCTCCTTTATCTGTCCCGAGCCGATGTTGAACGGGTAGACCTAGACATGCCCGCGATCATCGGCCTTCTCGAGGCGGCTTTCCGCGAGAAAGGGGAAGGGCGGGTCGAGATGCCGCCCAAGCCCGGCATTCATCCAAAGGGCGACGCGTTCATCCATGCCATGCCGGCCTGCATCCCGGGGATGAAAACCGCCGGAATGAAATGGGTCAGCGGTTTTCCCGAGAACCAGAAGATCGGGCTCCCTTATATCTCCGGCCTGATCGTCTTGAACGACATCGAGACCGGCCTGCCCACCGCGGTCATGGACGCGACTTGGGTCACCGCCCATCGAACGGGCGCGGCCTCGGCCCTCTCGGCCAAATATCTGGCCCGCCGGACGAGCGAGGTGCTCGGCATTCTCGCCTGCGGCGCCCAGGGCCGGACTCATGTGCGGGCCTTGACCAAGACGTTCCCGATCAAACGGGTCTTGGCTTACGATATCGCGCCCGATGTTCAGCGGAAATTCGTCGAGGAGATGTCTCAGCAAACCGGGCTCGAGATCATCGGCGTCGACCATCCGAAAAAAGCCGTCGTCGACAGCGACATCGTCGTCACCTCAGGGCCGATCCTCAAGCGGCCCGACCCGGTCATCGAAAAAGGCTGGCTCAAGCCGGGCGCCTTCGCCAGCGCCGTCGATTACGACAGCTATTGGACGAGCGAAGCGCTGGCCGAAATGGACAAGCTCGCGACCGACGACCTGCCTCAGTTCCGTTATGTCCGCGTGACCGGTTATTTTCAGCGCATGACCGAGCCGTACGCGGACCTGGGCGAGATCGTCATCGGGAAAAAACAAGGGCGAGAACACGACCACGAGCGGACGATGGCCATGAACCTGGGATTGGCCCTCGATGATATGGCCGTGGCTCCGGAGATCTGCCGCCGGGCCAAGGAGCGGGGCATCGGCACCTGGCTCCCGCTTTAGACTTTATCTTTCCAAACCCACCGTTCCTTTCCCGAAGCGCTGACGTGCATCCCCCTTTGGTTTGCAAAGGGGGAAGGGGGATTCAATATCAATAAAATAATTTCTTGGAAGCGCTTCGGGCCATCTTCTTGACTTCCACCGTCTTCATTTCTAAGTTTTCAGAGTCGTATGATCATCCTTCCAGCGCCACCACTTCAGTTTTTCCGGATCATGTTTTGTGTGGGACGCGTAATAAACCGCGCAGCGCATGACATAGAGAGCGCAGCGGTCGACCGGACCTCCCTCGCGCTCGCCGAGCGCCCGGTAAATCTCCTCGGGATCGCGGCCCCGAAGGTCGGCCACCGACCTGATGCCGAGCTTCCACATGTGCTCGGCGATATTCGGCCCGACTCCGGGGATGGTCCGGAGTTCTTTGAGCGATGATCTTCTCGATGTCGTCATTTTGTCCGCTCCTATCTCAACTCTCTGAGCGGGGTGAAGTCGATATCCGGCCGGGCCCGGAGCTGCTGCCGCTTCTCGATCGCCGGACGGACGAAAGCTCCGAAACAAGCAAAAAGGACATATTTCTTCATGGAACCCTCTTCAGCCGGGGCGGATGCTCCTGCCCCGATTGATTCATACCAGAGCCCCAAAGAAAGGTCAATCGATGAATGCGTCGGCCAGCGAGGTTTGTTATAATGATGCACGTCGAGAATCACAGGGAAGGAGGGCCGCATGGAAATCACCGATCTCGACGAAGAGCGTCTGGACCTGTCACCGTCAATATGGTCATGAAGATATTCGGGAGAAACCTGACCGCCGGAGCCGTCGTCTATGACGATGGCCGAACGCGGGTCGAGGCCGTCGTCGAATCCATCAAGGGTGGCCATAAGATCACGGGCACGGTCAGAGGCCGGCCGGGAACGATCAACATTTTCCGCGCTCCCGCACCCCAGGAGTTCCTGGCCAACAACTGGCAGTCGTGGGGTCCCATACAGAGAATGACCGCCGGCCAAAGGTTCGAGGGCCTTGAGGAGCGGATGAAGAACCAGGGCCGCTGCGTCTTCACGCCTATTCCCGAGATCGCCCAAAGACGCCTCGTCAGCGATTATTTTGTCGCTTGGGAAGGCGGGCTCGCCGGATTCCTGACGTCGAAGGTCGCCCATCCCTATTTCGTGATCGAAGACGGCGAGGTCGCCGGTTATCTCGAATATTTCGATACGCCGCTCGAGGACCCTGCGCCTTTGGAACCGTTCGTCCTCCTGGACGGGCATCCCGTCGAACTGCTCCTCGAAGAATACGCGGTCCGGGCGGCGATCGAGAACGAGGTCCGGGTGAACGCTTGGAACCCGATCGGCTGGTCGAGCTGGTATCACTATTTCACCGGCCTGCAAATGGCGGACGTCGAGAAGAATCTCCGCATCGCCCGACAGCGATTTCCTTTTGAGGTCTTCCAGATCGATGACGGCTTCGAAGCGGACATCGGGGACTGGCTCAGGCCTAAAGACGGCTTCTGCGCACTCCCCGATCTGGCCAGGCTGATCCAAGGTCACGGCTTTCATCCGGGGATCTGGACCGCCCCGTTCAGCGCGTCCGAGACATCGGAGCTTTTCGCCCGGCACCCGGAATGGATGGTTTCGGACATCGGCTTGCCCAAATTCTGCTATCGGGGATGGAATAAGAACGTCTATGCCCTGGATACGATGAATCCCCAGGTCAAGAACTGGCTGTTCGAGACTTTTTCCGCTCTGAAAAAGATGGGTTTCGATTACTTCAAGATCGACTTCGTTTTCTCGGCCGCCATGGCCGGAGCGAGATCGCGCCGGGTCAGTCCGATCCAAGCTTATCGTGAAGGCCTGAAGGTCATCCGGGAAGCTGTCGGAGAGGCCTTCATCCTCGGCTGCGGAGCCCCGCTCCTGCCCTCGATCGGCTTCGTCGATGGGATGCGCGTCGGTGAAGACACCGCGCCGTTCTGGGATTCCACCAAGGCGCCGCTCCGGGGCGTCAACGCTTATTCCGCGCTCAAGAACTCCATCCTGCGCTCCTTCATTCATAAAAAATGGTGGCTCAACGATCCCGATTGCCTCTTGCTCCGGCGCCGGGACATCGAGCTGACGGACAACGAACGGGAGCTCTACGCCCGGACGGCCGGCGCGCTCGACAATATGATCATCGCGAGCGATGACTTGGAGCTGGTGGACGAATGGGGGCGGAACCTGCTCGAGGATGCCGTCCGGTTAAGAGGCGGGCACGTCCGCGTCCGGGGTCTCATGGGCGACGACCTCTATCTCATCGATTCGTGGGGCGGGCCGGCGGGGATCTTTCGCTACGCGGCGAATCTTTCGGACAAGCGGCGCCAGATCGGCAATCAAGACGTTCCCGCTCGGAGTGGAATTTTCATTAAGCCGTAAAAAAATATAAGGAGAGTGCGTCAATGAAAAAAAGCGCTATGATCTTCATCGTTCTTTTTTCTTTGAGTGGCCTTTTCACAGCCGCGCAGGATCTCAGCCAATACGGTTCGTTGAAGGAGCCTCAGATCAGGACGATGCCCGCCCAGAAAATGCTTGTCGTCGAAAGCAAAGGCGATCCAAATATCGCCGCACAACAGGCCTTCGGCCTCCTGTTCAAAACTTTTTTCAGCATCCCCGGCGCGCGCATGGCGGCCCCGCGGGCCCGCTGGCTGGGAGGGCTCAACACGCCTAAGACCGAATGGGTCGGATTGTACGCTCTGCCGCTTCCGGATCAGGTCACGACCCTGCCGCCCGGTTCGTCAGG